>JBJTQH010000106.1:0-25021 GCA_046075505.1 Cyanobium sp.
TGGTATCCACAAACCGCATCCCGGATTTCGAGCACAAGCACCTGCAGGTGGTGCTCGATGGCAGCACCCAGAAGGTGGCGGTGGATGCCGTGGGCTGCATCCCCGGCGACTGGGTGATCTGCGTGGGCAGTTCCGCCGCCCGCGAAGCCGCCGGGAGCAAGTCGTATCCCAGCGATCTCACGATCGTTGGGATCATCGACCACTGGGATCCCGAGGCCGCCAAGGCGATGGCCTCCGGAGGGAGCAAGTGATGGAGATCATGCAGGTGATCGGCTCGCTCGTGTGCACCCAGCGTGTCGAGGGTTTCGCCCACCAGAACCTGCGGGTGCTGCGCACCCCGAAGGGCAAGCTCAGCGTGGCCGTCGATCCGGTGGGTGCCTCCCCCGGCAACTGGGTGTTCACCGCCAGCGGTTCCGCCGCCCGCCACGCCACCGGCGACGCCTCCCTGTTCACCGACCTCACCATCGGCGGAATCATCGATTTCTGGGAGCCCGACGGCTGACTCCCCCGCCCCCGTTGCCTCGCGCGTCCCCCGTGGGTCCGCCCCCTTCTCCGTCCCCGCCCCTGCCCGCCTGACCATGGCCACCCCGACGCCCAGCCCCGACGCCGGATCCACCCCGGAGAAGTCCGCCGCAGTGCAACCGGCCGTTCCTGCAGCGGCCGTGGAGAAGCCGGCGCAGGCCGTTGTTCCCGCCCCCGCTCCCGCAGCGGCCAAGGGGGCGGAGTCCAAGCCCGCCGACACACCCGCCAAGCCCGCCGCCGAGATGCCCTCCAAGCCCGCGGCGGCGGCTCCCAAGTCTGTGGCTGCCTCCCCCAAGCCCACCGCCGCCCTCCCCGCGGCTGCCACCGCCGCCTCGAAGGCCGCCTCCACCGGCGGCCGTTCCACCCCTGCCCGCAGCACCGCCACCCGCACCTCTTCGATGGCCCGTTCCTCCGCCGCCCGCAGCTCCACCCCCTCCAGCAGCCGCACCACCACCCGTGCTGCCGCCGGCCGGGCCTCCAGCGGCGGTCGCCGCGGTGGCTCCTCCGCCATCACCCCCCCCAGCCGCACGAGCAGCTCCCCGGCTCCCCAGGAGTCGCGGGTGCAGGGCATTGCGCTGGGCATGATCGAAACCCGCGGCCTGGTGCCGGCGATCGAGGCTGCTGATGCCATGACCAAGGCGGCGGAAGTGACCCTGATCTGCCGTGAGTTCGTGGGCGGCGGCTATGTCACCGTCATGGTGCGGGGCGAGACCGGTGCCGTGAACGCCGCCGTGCGGGCCGGTGCCGATGCCTGCGAGCGCGTGGGCGATGGCCTCGTGGCCGCCCACATCATTGCCCGCCCCCACGGCGAGGTGGAGCCGGCCCTGGAGAACACCGGCGCCACCCGCCGCCTGTGAGCACCATGGACGCCGCCCATCCGCGCGTCCTGGGCTACCTCGGGCGCGCCCTCAGCCTGGAACTCTCGGCCGTTCAGCAGTACATGACCCAGGCCTCCCTGCTGGAGCTCTGGGGGGAGTCCGAGGCGGCCGAGCGCTTCCGCCGCGAAACGGTGGAGGAGATGCAGCATGCCGAGCGCATCGTGCAGCAGATGCTGAAGCTGCGGGTCGCCCCCGCCGCCTCGCAGCTGCACCCCGTCACCCATGCCTCGGACCTGATCGGTCTGCTGCGGCAGAACAGCGTGATGGAGCACGATCTGATCCAGCTGTATGCCGAAGCGGTGCGCTTCTGCGTGCTGATCGGCGACGACGCCAATGCCGACTTCTTCCGTGCCCTCTGGAGTGAGGAGCAGCACCACGGTGAGGAGCTCCATGCCTGGATGCGGGAGTTGTCGCAGGCGGCCTTGCCGGCTCCCCGGCCCGGCCCGCGGTACGACTACGCCCGCCACCACGATCGGGCCACCTTCTAACCCTCCGGCCAGCGTGCAGGGCCTCTCCTGACGGAGGAGCCGATCCCGGTGCAGCGATCTGTGGATCTGAAACGAAAGCGGTGGCAGCGGCGTTGCGGCCCACCGCAAACACCTAACGTCAGGCGCCCGATCACCCGCCCTTCGCCGTTCCCTCTCCGCCTTGGTCGCTGATCTTTCGCTGCATCCGCTTCCCCTGCCCCTGCAGCTGGTCTGGCTGATCCCGGTGTATGGCTTCAGCGGCATGCTCCTGTCGCTGCCCTGGGCCACGGGCTGGATCAAGCGCAATGGTCCGCGGCCTGCGGCCTATCTGAACCTGCTGATGACGCTGCTGGCCGTGATCCACGGCAGCCTCCTGATTCGGGAAGTACTGCAGATCGGACCACAGCATCTCGATCTGCCCTGGTTCGATGCGGCCGATCTGCACCTGCGCATCGGCTTCGATCTTTCGCTCATCAACCTGGCGGCCCTGGAGCTGGTCACCACGATGAGCCTGATCTGTCAGGTGTTTGCGCTGGGTTATCTCGATAAGGAATGGTCGCTGGCACGCTTCTATGCCCTGGTGGGATTCTTCGAGGGGGCGATGAGCGGGGTGGTGATGAGCAGCAATCTCTTCATCAGCTATTTCCTGCTGGAGATGCTTACCCTCTCCACATATCTGCTGGTGGGCTTCTGGTATGCGCAGCCCCTGGTGGTGACCGCCGCCCGCGACGCTTTTCTCACCAAGCGGGTGGGAGATGTGCTGCTGCTGATGGGTGTGGTAGCCCTCTCGGCCTGGGCGGGCTCGATGGAATTCAACGACCTCTACGCGTGGGCCGGCGAGGCGCGCGAGCAGCAGCTGATCACCCCCCTGGCGGACACGTTGCTGGGTCTGGGGCTGATCGCCGGACCGATGGGCAAGTGCGCCCAGTTCCCGATGCACCTCTGGCTCGATGAAGCGATGGAGGGGCCGAATCCGGCCTCGATCCTGCGCAACTCGGTGGTGGTGACCTGCGGTGCCATCGTTCTGCTCAAGCTGATGCCGGTGGTGGCCCTGTCTCCCCTGGCCACCACGGTGCTGCTGGCGGTCGGCAGCATCAGTGCCATTGGCGGCGCGCTTGTCGCTCTGGCCCAGGTGGATCTGAAGCGGGCCTTCAGTTACTCCACCACCTCCTATCTCGGGTTGGTGTTCATCGCCATTGCCCTCCAGAAGCCCGGCATCGCTCTGCTCTTTCTGTTCGCCCATGGCCTGGCCCGGGCCCTGCAGTTCATGGCAGTCGGCGGCATCATCGCCACCACCAACTGCCAGGACCTCACGGAGCTGGGTGGTATCGGCACCCGCATGCCCGCCACCTCCCTCGCCTTCCTGGTCGGCAGTGCCGGTCTGGTGGGGCTGGTGCCCCTGGGCTGTTTCTGGTGCTACGGCCTGATGGTTGAAACCCTGCTGCAGACTGCGCCGGTCTATGCCGCCATCTACCTGATCACCAATCTGCTCAGCGCCGCCAACGTCACTCGCGTTTACCGCTCGGTGTTCCTCGGTCCGGCCACCCCCAAGACCCGCCGCACGCCGGAGGTGAACTGGTTGATGGCCCTGCCGATGGTCAGCCTGATGTTGATCGTGCTGCTGATGCCGGCGATCATGGCGCGCCTCGATCCCGTGCCTGGGATTGCCGCGTTCTCCCTGCCCGTCGCTCTGGCCGTCATGGCCAGCGGTCTGATCGGTGTGCTGTTCGGCTCTCTGGTGACCCTGGATCGCTTCTGGTCCCGCTCGCGTCAGCCGGCGCTGCGGGTGGTGCAGGATCTGCTCGCCTACGACTTCTACACGCCTGAGATCTACCGCCGCACCGTGGTCAACCTGGTGGCGTCCCTGGCCCGTCTCACCCGTTGGTTTGACATCACCGTGATCAAAGGGGTGGTCGACGGCGTCGGTCGCCTGTCGCTGGCCAGTGCCGATGGTCTGAAGCTCGGCGTCAGTGGCCAGTTGCAGAGTTACGTCTTCACCCTCGTTCTGGCGATCATCGTGTTGGTGGCTGCACTTCAGATTGCGCGCGGAGGGATCTGATCCATGCTCCTCTCCTCCCTGCTGCTGATTCCGTTTCTTGGCAGCCTGCTCCTGTTGCTCTGGCCGGGTCATCCGCCGCCGCAGCGCTTCCGCTGGCTGGCGATCGCCATCCTGGGTGTGCAGGTGGTGGTCAGCCTGCTGGTGGCCCTGGCCTTTGATCCCGCGGCGGCGGGCATGCAGCTCCAGGAGCTGCACCGCTGGCTGCCCGGCATCGCCCTTGACTATTCGCTTGGCATCGATGGCCTGTCGTTGCCTCTGGTGCTGATCAATGGTGCTCTGACGTTGGTGTCGGCGGTGATCACCCGCGACATCGACAAGCGGCCGCGTCTGTATTTCGCCATGTTGCTGTTGATCAGCGGTGCGGTGAACGGGGCCTTTCTGGCTCAGAACCTGCTGCTGTTCTTCCTGTTCTATGAGCTGGAGCTGATTCCACTCTGGCTGTTGATTTCGGTGTGGGGAGGTGTCAACCGTGCCTATGCCGCCACCAAGTTCCTGGTGTTCACCGCCATTTCCGGCATGCTGATCCTGGGGGCCTTCCTCGGGCTGGCGCTGCTCACCGGCAGTGTGGATTTCAGCTTCACACCGGTCTTCTCCGACCGTCTGGCCATCGGTGGTCAGCTGCTGCTGCTGGGGGCTCTGCTGATCGGTTTCGGCATCAAGATCCCGCTGGTACCCCTGCATAACTGGTTGCCTGATGCCCACACCCAGGCCTCCACACCGGTTTCGGTGCTGCTGGCCGGTGTGCTGCTCAAGCTCGGCACCTACGGCCTGTTGCGCTTCGGTCTGCAGCTGTTCCCCGAGGCCTGGGCCGTCCTGGCCCCCGGGCTGGCGATCTGGGCGGCGATCTCGGTGCTTTACGGCTCCCTGGCGGCGATCGCCCAGACCGATATGAAGCGGATGGTGGCCTACAGCTCGGTGGGCCACATGGGCTACGTGCTGCTGGCGGCGGCGGCCCACACGCCCGTGAGTCTGCTGGGAGCCGTGTTCCAGATGGTCAGCCACGGCCTGATCTCCGCCCTGCTGTTCCTGCTGGTCGGCATCGTGTATCGCAAGACCGGCACCCGTGATCTGGCGGTGCTGCGTGGGCTGCTCAATCCTGAGAAGGGTCTGCCCCTCACCGGCACCCTGATGACGGTGGCCGTGATGGCCAGTGCCGGTCTGCCTGGCATGGTGGGCTTCATCTCCGAATTTCTGGTGTTCCGCGGCAGCATCACCGTTTTCCCGCTGGCGACCCTGCTCTCGATGGTGGGTTCGGGTCTGACGGCGGTGTATTTCCTGCTGCTCGTGAACCGCGCCTTTTTCGGGCGGCTGGCGATCACCCCTCCCAGCGACGATCCCACCGCCGATAGCCGCCTCGACGTGCAGCTGGCACCGGTCGCCCCCCGCGAAACGATTCCGGCCATCGCCCTGGCCGCTGCCGTGGTGCTGCTCGGCCTGGCACCTACAGCCCTGGGCCACCTCAGCGAGGTGGCCACCAGCGCCATGGCCGTTCTCTCCTCCCCGCTGCGCTGAGATGCCGATCATTCCCTCCGAGCTGGTGCATGCCGGCCTCTCCATCGATCGACAGGAGGTGAAGCGTCGGCTTTTGGCCGGCGAAACCCTGCTCACCGATACCGCCGACCATCTGCTGGAAGTGGTGGCTGTGCTTGAGAGTTATGGCGAAGTGCTGGATGCCTACAGCATCAATCTGATTTATCAGGCTGAGCAGCAGTTTCTCAATCCGTTCCCGATCTTCAAGTATCTGGATGGTGATTTGAGCCCCGCTAAGATCTGGCGTCATCTCAATCACGACCGGATCAACTTTGAATATGCGGAGTATTGCCAGAAAGCGATGTTCTGGCATGCCACCGGTGGTCTGGATGGCTATCTTGATTCCCCTGCGTTCCAGGACCACTGCCTTCGCATCATCGCCGCCAAGCGACGTCGCGATCCGCTGCTGGCTCTGCTCCATCCCCTCTTCCCCGATTTCCTGCCGGAACTGATCCGTTCGGCGGCCACCACCCATGCCCTCGGCCAGTTCTGGCGGGTGATGAGTGATCTGTTCCTCGATCTGGCCGCAGCGGAGCGCGACGGCCGCGTGCGCAGCATCCCGCAGGTGGTGGAGTTCATCAAACAGGGTCTGGTGGCCGCCGCCGCCAATCCAATCCGCTACGGCGTGCAGATCGGTGCCGAGCACTTCTGGGTGCTGCCCCCCGAGGCTGGGCTCACCTTCCTGGTCGATGTGGCGGTGCCCTATGTGGAGGCGGTGTTTCTGCGTGGCATGCCCTTCCTCGGCACGGTGAGCTTCAACGCCCAGGCGCAGCAGATCTCGCCCGATCAGGCGCAGTTCACCTATGGCGCTCTCTATGCCGATCCCCTCCCGAGCATGGGGGCCGGCATCCCACCCAGCCTGCTGATGCAGGACATGTATCGCCACCTGCCCGAGGCGCTGCATCAGTGGTACCGCGAGCGCACCCGCGGCGAGGGGGATGTGCGCGTGAAGATCTGCATGAGCTTCCAGAAATCGATGTTCTGTGTCACGAATGCCGCCATCAATGGCACCATGCCCCATGCGCTCACCAGCACGGATCCGGCGGAGCAGGCTGCCAATGAGGCCTATGCCGACTCCTGGGCGGCGCGGCTCGGTATCGCCCGCACCGACTGCCTGGCGGCCTGAACGGCTGGGGCCGGCGGCGATTTAGGGTTGGTCGATGGAGCATCAATGGAATCCCCGCCCCAAGCCGCACCAGGTGGAGTGGCTCGAGCGTCGCATCGAATTTGAGGACTACGCCAGCAATCGCGCCTTCCTCGATCGTCTCAATGACTTCTGCGAGACCCAGGGGCGCTACCCCGACATCAGTTTCGGGCGCACCTATGTCAACATCACCCTGCGAGCCGAGGCGCAGGGGACCCTGATCGGAGAGGCTGATCACGCCTTCGCTGCCGCGATCGATGGACTCCTCTGACCCGCCAGTTGCCTCCCATGGATCGGTGGCGGTGGATCTGCGCAGCGCCTATGAGGCCGCCGGCATCGAGGCGGTGCTCGAGCAGCTGGACCTTGAACTGATCGGCCTGCGGCCGGTGAAGGCCCGCATCCGTGAGATCGCCGCCCTGCTGGTGGTCAATCGTGCCCGTCAGCAGGTGGGTCTCGATACGGCGCCGCCGAGTCTGCATATGTCGTTCACCGGCCGGCCCGGCACCGGCAAGACGACGGTGGCGGAGCGGATGTCGAAGATCCTGCATGGTCTGGGCTATGTGCGCAAGGGCCATGTGGTGACGGCCACCCGCGATGATCTGGTCGGTCAGTACATCGGCCACACCGCCCCGAAGACGCGTGAGATGCTGAAAAAAGCGATGGGCGGCGTGCTGTTCATCGATGAAGCCTATTATCTTTATCGCCCCGAAAATGAGCGCGACTATGGCGCTGAGGCGATCGAGATCCTGTTGCAAGTGATGGAAAATAATCGCGATGATCTTGTTGTGATCTTTGCTGGTTATAAGGATCGCATGGATGTCTTTTATCAGTCTAATCCAGGCCTGTCATCGCGGGTGGCGAATCATATCGACTTTCCCGATTACAGCGCCGAGGAGCTGTTAGCGATTGCCCGTCTGATTCTGGCTCAGGAGAATTATCGGTTCAGCGACGAGGCGATGGCCGCTTTCGCCGAGTACATCCAGCGCCGCATGCAGCTGCCCTTCTTCGCCAATGCCCGCTCAATCCGCAATGCCATCGATCGCGCTCGCATGCGCCAGGCGAACCGCCTGTTCAATCGCATGGGCAGCGCCCTCACCAAGCACGATCTGATGACGATCGAAGCTGGTGATATCACCGCCAGCCGTGTGTTCAGCGGTGAGGTGGAAGGCCTCGATCCGAGTCAGCCGATCACCGCCTGACCTGTTCGCCGGTCTGGGGTTGCCACTGGGGGCGGTTCAGCGCCGCTTGCGTGAATCGATCTGCAGCAGATCGCGCACCTGCTGGATCTGGCGGGAGAGGGCTGGATCTGTGGATAATTTTTTCTCCACCTGATCCACCGCATACATCACCGTGGAGTGATCCTTGCCGCCGAAGGCCTCACCGATGCGGGGCAGGGAGAGCTTGGTGTTCTGGCGCATCAGATACATGCCCACCTGCCGCGCCTGGCTCACCGCCCGCTTGCGGCTCGGGCTCAGCATTTCATCGACGCGCACACCAAACACCTCCGCCACCTTCTCCAGCACCTGCTGTGGCGTCACCTCCACCTCGTTGCCCACCGGATCGAGCATCGGCGCCACCGATTCCACCGTCATCGGCAGGCCAGTGATCGAAGCAAAGGCCACAGCCCGGGTGAGGGCACCCTCCAGCTCACGGATGTTGGAGGTGAAGCGACCGGCGATGTAATGGATCAGCTCTCGCGGCAGCGTCATCTGTTCCGATTCCGCCTTCTTGTGCAGAATCGCCATGCGCGTTTCCAGATCCGGCACCTGGATGTCGGCGATCAGCCCCATTGAGAAGCGTGAAATCAGCCGTTCCTGAAGGCGGGGAATCTGGCTGGGCGGTCGGTCGCTGGTGATCACGATCTGGCGCCCGGCCTCATGCAGAGCATTGAACGTATGGAAGAACTCCTCCTGGGTGTATTCCTTGCCCTCGATGAACTGGATGTCGTCCACCAGGATCAGGTCGGCCGCGCGGTAGCGATCACGGAAGGCCTGCATGCCGTCCTTGCGGATCGCCTGGATCAGGTCGTTGGTGAATGTTTCGGTACTCACATAGAACACCTTCGCCTGGGGATCGATCTCCAGGCGGTAATGGCCGATCGCCTGCATCAGGTGTGTCTTGCCCAGGCCGACACCGCCGCAGAGAAACAGCGGATTGAACTCACGCCCCGGCGCCTCCGCCACCGCCAGGGCGGCGGCATGGGCCATGCGGCTGTTCGGGCCGACCACGAAGCGGCTGAACACATAGCGGGGATTGAGGGTGATGATCGCCCGCGGCGTGCTGCTTCCGGCGCTGCGCCCTGCCCCGACCACCGCCGCCGGTGATGCCGGGGCCGCACCGGTCGCCGCGGGCTGCAGGGGCCCCGCACCGCTCGGTGGTGCGGGCGGGTCGGCGATGGCGGCACCGGGATCGTGCTCCACCGCCACCTCGACATGCACCGCTCTGCCGGCCAGATCGCTGGCCACCGCTTCGATCTGCGACAGATAGTTCTTCAGCAGCCAGCCGCGGGCAAAGCTGTTGGGCGCATAGACCACCAGGCGCCCGTTCTCGTAGCCACCGCAGCGAGCCGGGCGGATCCACGTCTCGAAGGTGGGTTTGCTGAGGCTGCCCTGAAGCTCCTGCTGGATGCGGTGCCACAGCTCGTCGCCTTGCTGCACCGTCGCCCCAGCACGTCAGCCCGACTATAGGCAGCAGGGTGCCGGGGGTCCGTCTTTAATGATTCTCCTGCTCCGTCCCCTCCGGACGCCCAGCCTCCTCCCCTCGATGCCTCCCTTCCGTGCGGTCGCTCCCTGGTTCCGGTTCGGCCGCCTGGCCGGTCTGATTGTGCTCAGTGCCCTGCTGCTGCCCGCCTGCCGTGAGGGGGGGGCTCTGCCGGGTCTGCGGCGTCCGCCGGAAGCGCCACGCCTCGGCCAGGATCCGGCCCCCACCCCGCTGCTCCCCAGCGGCAGCAACGTGATCGTGCGGGCCGTCGAGAAGGCCGGCCCGGCGGTGGTGCGCATCGACACCGTCCGGCGTCTGATCAATCCGATCGGTGGCCTGTTCGGGCGCGGTCCGGCGATCCAGCAGCAGCAGGGTCAGGGCTCCGGGTTCCTGATCCAGTCCGACGGCATCATCCTCACCAATGCCCATGTGGTCGATGGCGTCAGCGAGGTGGGCGTCACCCTGCCGGACGGCCGCAGCTTCAGCGGCAAGGTGCTCGGCAGTGATCCCGTCACCGACGTGGCGGTGGTGAAGGTGGCCGCCGCCGGGTTGCCGGTGGCTCCGCTCGGGGATTCGAGCCGCGTGCGGCCCGGCGAGTGGGCCATCGCCATCGGCAACCCCCTCGGCCTCGACAACACGGTGACCGCCGGCATCATCAGCGCTGTGCAACGCACCAACGCCATCGGCGAGGGTCAGCGGGTGCCTTACATCCAGACCGATGCCGCTGTGAATCCCGGCAACAGCGGCGGCCCGCTGATCAATGACCGCGGTCAGGTGATCGGTATCAACACCGCCATCCGCCGGGCTCCGGGTGCCGGCCTGAGCTTCGCGATCCCGATCAATCTCGGTCGCCAGATCGCCGCCCAGATCCTGGAGAAGGGCCGGGCTTCCCATCCCTACATCGGCGTGCGCCTGCAGGCCGTGACGCCGCAGCTGGCCCGTGAGATCAATGCCACCACCGATGAATGCCGCGTACCGGAGGTCAATGGTGTGGTCGTGGTCGATGTGATGCGCGGCAGTCCCGCTGATCGCGGTGGTCTGCGCCCCTGCGATCTGATCGAAAAAGTGGGCAGCACGGTGGTGCGCAATTCCTCGGAAGTGCAGCTGGCGGTGGATCGCGGCCGCGTTGATCAGCCCCTGGCGATCACGATCCGCCGCGGTGTCGCACGCCAGATCCTGACTGTGCGGCCGGCGGAACTGCCCCGCGAGTCGTGACCTTGCGGGCGGCATCGCCATCTCCCTCTGCGCTCCATGGCCAGCTGGTGGTGCTGCTGCGCTGGCCGGCGCCACTGCGCTGCAAGCGGCGTCTGGCCGTCGGTGTGGGGCCGGTGCGGGCGGCGGCGATCCAGGCTCGGCTTGCCATGCATGTGCTGCAGGTGGCGGCAGAGGTGTGTCGCCGCCTCAGCGGTTCCCCGGGGCTGGGGCGGATCGAGTCGGTGCTGGCGGTGAGTGGCCTGGGCCCCCGGGCGGCGGACCGCTGGGGGCGCGCCTGCGGTCTGTCGCGCACGGTGCTGCAAGGCGAGGGCGGTCTTGGGGTGCGGCTGATGCGCCAGGTGCGCCGCGCCCGGCGGCAGGGGGCCTCCGCCGTGGTGCTGATCGGCGGCGATCTGCCCGAACTGGCCGGAGCCGATCTGGCGGAGGCCTTCCGGCTGCTGCGCCACCATCCGGTCGTGCTCGGCCCCGCCGGTGATGGCGGCTACTGGCTGATCGGGCTGCGCGATGCCTCGCCCCAGCTGTTCGCCGGTGCCGCCAGCGCGATCGCCTGGGGCAGTGCGCGGGTGCTGCAGCAGACCGTGGAGGCCTGTGCGACCTGCGGGTTGACCCCGGCCTGGCTGCCGCAACGCTGCGATCTCGATCGTCCCGCCGACCTGGCGCGCTGGCGGTGATCAAGCCCCGTCCGGCCCGGTTGGCGCCCCTGAGCGTCGTGATTCCGGTGCGCAATGAGGCCGCCCGGCTGCCGCAGCTGCTGGCCGATCTGGCGGTGGCGCCGTCCTCGCTGCTGCGGGAGGTGTGGGTGGTGGATGGTGGCAGCGGTGACCTCAGTCCCGCCCTGGCCCGTCTCGGTGGGGCCCGCCTGCTGCAGGCCGGCGGTGGCCGCGGTGGTCAGTTGCGGCACGGGGCGGCGGTCGCCTGTGCCGGCAGCGACGATGACGCCTGGATCCTGCTGCTGCATGCCGATCTGCGGCTGCCCCCCGGCTGGCCGGTCCTGGTGGAGCAGGCGATGGCGGCCGGTGGTGGTGGCGTCTGGGCCTTCCCACTGGCGATCGAGGCGGCCGGACCCTGGCTCACCCTGGTGGCCTGGCTGAGCAACCTGCGTGCCCGCCTGCGGCAGCTGCCCTACGGCGATCAGGGGTTGTTGCTCAGCTGCGGCCTCTACCGACGCAGCGGTGGTGTCGCCCCGCTGCCGCTGATGGAAGACCTGGAGTTCGTGCTGCGTCTGCGCCGGCTCACTTCCATCCGCCTGCTGGCCCGTCCGCTGCGGGTGGATGGGCGCCGCTGGCGGCGCCTGGGAGTGCTGCGCACCGCCTGGTCCAATGCCGGCCTGCGCCGCGCCTGGCGCCGGGGGGTGGATCCGCTCGAGCTGGCCCGCCGCTACGACGGTCGCTCCGCCGCCGAGACCTGATGGACACCGTGCCCGGTCGCGGTGTGGACGGGGCGGCCGGGGGGAGCGATCAGGGGGCGTACCAGAAGGCGCAGCGACGCTGCTGGGGCTCCAGCTGCCAGCCCTGCGCCTCATAAAAACCGACCACACCAGGATCGGCGAACAGGCTCACCCGTCCCACACCCCGCTGCCGCAGCTCCTGCAGCACGCAGTCCATCAGTTGCCGGCCCAGGCCCGCCCCCTGGTAGAGGGGATGCACCGCCACATCCCAGACGGTGGCCTCGACGACGCCGTCGCCGGTGCAGCGGGCGAAGCCCACCAGGCGAGGCAGCCGCGGATCGTGGCGCCACAGGCCGACGCAGAGCAGGCTGTGCTCCAGGGCCTTGCGCACCCGTCTCAAGGGGCGCCGGCTCCAGCCCACCGCATCGCAGAGCGCCTCCAGCTCGATCAGATCGATCTCCCGATCGAGGCTGAGCACCACATGCAGGCGCGGGTTGGGGATGGGGCAGAGCTGATGGCGCGGGCCGTAGAGCTGCAGCAAAAGCCCCGGATCGGGACCCGGCGGCGAGCTGTCGCCGGCTGGAGCGCCAGGGGCGGCGGCGGGTTCGCTGATCCTGCGGCTGCGTCCCGTCGGCAGGCTGTCGGTCACGGCGTTCCAGTACTGGTCAGCAGGGTATCGCTCGCGCTGCGGCATCGGCGTTGCGGCCTGGTGCGTGGGGCGTTTGCCGGGATGTGGTTGCCGGGATGTGGTGCAGAGGGGTGGCAGCGGCGGACCTCGGCCCTGGGGCGCCTGACGCGGCCGGTGCCCAGGTTGCGCCCGGCTGGCGGCCTGCGCTGATCAAGAACTCCAAAGGGCTGCGCCGCCGGCGTGTCGCGGTCGCTGCTGCCTGAGGCAGTCTGGGGCGGCCCTCCCCCGGCGCCCCTCTGCCGTCCGACGCCTGTTCCGAGCCGGTCCGTGCCGTGCCGCCACCCTGCGCCTCGCCGCGGGAGGGCCCCCTGCTGGTGGCGATCCATGGCTGGCTGCTGTCCGGGAGGCTGTGGGATCCGCTGGTGCAGGCGATGGCGTCGCGTCAGGCGTTGTGGTGTCCGGATCTGCCCGGCTTCGGGGGGGAGCCGCGACCGCGGGGGTTGCAGCCCAGCCTGGCCAGTTACGGCCGCTGGCTGGCGCAGGCGGTGCAGCGGCAGCATCCGCAGCGACCGGTGGTGCTGCTTGGCCATTCCCTCGGCGGCAGCATCGCCCTCCATGCCGCCCCGGCCCTGGCGGGTCAGCTGCGCGGTGTGGTGCAGATCGCGGCCGGAGGCGGTGTGTATCAGCCGCGTGCGTTCGCACGGGTGCGTCAGGGCGGCTCCGCCTTTCTGCGTTGGCGGCCCGGCTGGCTGGGTACCGTCCCGGGTCTGGAGGCGATCCGCTCGCCGCTGCGTGCCGATCTGCGCGCTGCCCGCAGCCTGCTGGCCTGCAGCACCAATCGCGGCGCCGTGCGCCAGCTGCCGTTGCTGGCGGCCGGCTTGTCGGTGCCCAGCTTCTGGATCGTCGGCAGCCGTGATGGGGTGATGCAACCCCGCTACGTGCGCCATCTGGCCGGTTACTGCCCGAGCCATCGCTTCGAGCTGCTGGAGGGGGTGGGCCATCTGCCGATGCGGCAGCAACCGCAGCAGCTGGCCGAGCGGATCGAAGCCTGGTTGCAGCAGGAGGTGCTGCAGGAGAAGCCGTCGCACTGATCGCCGCTCGCCCCCGAAGCCGGGCAGTTGGGCGCCTGTGTCGCACCGGGGGCAGGTCTGCAGGGGGCTTGTCAGTCGGTGGCGGCGACCTCAGAGGGTCGCCAGGCCCTTCTCCTGCAGGTCGGCCAACTGGGCATAAAGGCCGCCGGCGGCGCGCAGCTGCTGGTGGGTGCCCTGCTCGATCAGCCGGCCGCGGCGCAGCACCAGGATGCGATCGGCCGCCTCCACGGTGGCCAGGCGGTGGGCGATCACCACAGCGGTGCGGCCGTGCAGCAACCGCTCCAGATCCCGCTGCAGCGTCGCTTCGGTGGAGGGATCGAGGAAGGCGGTGGCCTCATCCATCACCAGCACCGAGGGATCGCGGATCGCCACCCGCGCCACCGCCAGCAGCTGCCGTTCCCCGGAGGAGAGGTTGCCGCCCCGTTCGCGCAGGGAGCTGTTCAGGCCGCTCTCCAGGCGCTGCAGCAGCGGCTCAAGCCCGAGATCACGGCAGATCCGCTGCAGTTCCGCATCGCTCACCGGTGCATCGAGCCGCAGGTTCTCGGCGACGCTGCCGCTGAACAGGAAGGTGTCCTGCAGCACCACCCCCAGCCGCCGGCGCAGGGTCGCGATCGGCAGTTCACGGATGTCGATGCCATCGAGCAGGATCCGACCCCGCTGCGGTTCATACAGGCGGCAGAGCAGGCGGATGATCGTGCTCTTGCCCGATCCGGTCGGCCCCACCAGGGCCACATGCTCGCCGGGGGCGATATGGAAGGAGAGATCCTCGAGGATCGGATCGTCGCTGCGGTAGGCGAAGCTCACCGCCTCGAAGGTCACCGCGCCGGGGCTGCGCCGTTCCTCCGCGGTGAGGCGCGCCGCCGGGGAGCGTTCCGCTGCAGGCAGTTCGCGGATCTCCAGCGGTTCCTCGAGCAGTTCACTGATCCGCTCCACCGCCGTCAGCCCCCCCTGGATCTGGGTGAAGCGCTCGGCCATCTGGCGCAGCGGATCGAACAGACGCTGGGAGAACAGGATGAACGTGGTGAGCGTGCCGAGATCCATCGCGCCGCTGGTCACCATCCAGCCCCCGAGGCCGAGCACCACCGCCACCGCCGCCAGGGCCACCCATTCGATGAAGGCGGAGATGGCGCTGTCGTAGAAGATCGTGCCGGTGACGGCGTTGCGATAGGCGTCGGCGGTGCGGGCGAAACGGCTGCTGTTCACCGCCTCGCGCCGGAACATCTGCACCACCTCCAGACCCTGCAGGTTCTCCTGCAGATCGCTGTTCAGCTGGCTGAGCTCTTCGCGCACCCGGTAGTTGGCGCGGCGGTAGCGCTTCTGCAGCCAGAGGATGCCCCAGGTCACCGGGATCTGGGTGATCAGCAGCAGCAGCCCCAGCCGCCACTCGATCGCGATCATCGTGCCGGCGATCACCAGCAGCGACACCAGATCGGCGAGCACGCCGACAGCGCCGCTGCCGAACACCTCGGCCAGGGCTTCCACGTCGCTGGTGAGGCGGGTGAGCAGCTTGCCCACCGGCGTGCGGTCGTGGAAGCGCAGCGACAGCTCCAGGGCATGGCGGAACAGATCGGCGCGGATGCGGGCCGTCAGTCGCTGGCCCACCACCTGCACATTGAAGATCTGGGTGCCCTGCAGTGCCAGGCGCAGCACCACGGCAACCAGCAGCAGCCCCACCAGCAGGCGCAGGGCGGCGGCGGTGGGCAGGCCGTTCAGCCAGGGCAGCACCGACGGTTCGTGGCGCAGCACCGAGATCGCCTGGCCTACCAGCACCGGCTGGATGGCGCCCGCCAGGGCCAGGGGCAGCAGCAGCAGCAGGGCCAGCAACAGCCGGCGGCGATCGCGCCCCAGATAGGGCAGAAGCCGGCGCAGCCGGCGACCATCGAGGGATGCCATCAACTGCCGGTGCCGCTGGAGGCCGGGGTGCCGGCGGGCGTGTTGTCGGCGGCGGCGAGACGGTTCACGATCGCCTGCAGCGGGCCGGGATCGAGGCGCAGCGCCAGGGGGTGGCCGATCAGGCGGGCGGTGCTGTGGAACAGATCTTCGATCGCCACCAGGCCGTTGTCGCGCAGGGTGCGGCCGGTGGCGACCAGATCGACGATCGCTTCGCTCATGCCGGTGAGCGGGCCCAGTTCCACCGAACCGGTGAGGTGGATCAACTCCACCGGCAGATCCAGGGATTCGAAGAAGTCGGCGGCGCAGCGGGTGAACTTGCTGGCGATGCGGCAGTGGGCCGGCAGATCGCGGGCGCGGCGGTAGCCGCTGCTGGCCTGCACCGCCACCGCCATGCGGCAGCCCCCGAAGCCGAGATCCACCAGCTGGGCCACCGGCAGCCGGTGTTCGCGCAGCACGTCGTAGCCGACCACCCCCAGCTGGGCCTGGCCGTAGGCGACATACACCGGCACATCCGCGTTGCGCACCAGCAGGGCCTGGGCGTTGCCGCAGGCGCTGGGCACGCGCAGCAGGCGGTTGTCGGGATCGAGGATGGCGGAGAAATCGAGGCCGGCCGCGGCGAAGCGGCGCACCGAATCCTTCAGCAGGGCTCCCTTGGCCAGGGCGACGGTGAGCGGCGCCTGGTGGGTCGTCACAGCCATGGACATCGGCCGGTGGAGCAGGGGGCGGGGATCATGGGGGCGATGCCGCAGAGCGGACTTTACCGATGCCCTGCCACGGGGCCGGTGGGGGGAGCGCCGCTGCGGCAGGTGTGGCGAGGCGCCGCCGCTCTGTTCCGCCGGGATCCCGTTCCAGCGGATCGCCGCCCATCCGCTCGCCGTTCCTGCCAGCCTGGTTCTCTGCGCTGCCCGCTCTCCAGCGCTGCCCGCTCTCCTGCGGTGCCCGTTCTCCTGCGCTGCTGTGGTCACGCCGTGTTCATCGCAGGCCCATGCCGCGGCCGATGGTGGGCCTCAGATCCTGTTGCCAGTGCCCCTTGTCCCCGCTGAGCTCCTGATGGTGCCCTCCCCTGACCCCCTGCAGATCACGGCGATTCCCGTGCTGCAGGACAACTATGTGTTCGCTCTGCAGCGGGGCGGCCATGCGGTGCTGGTGGATCCGGCGGTGGCGCCTCCCGTGCGCGCCTGGCTGGAGGCCCGCCGGCTGGAGCTGATCGCCGTGCTGCAGACCCATCACCACAGCGATCATATCGGCGGCACCCTGGAGCTGCTGCAGCGCTGGCCCGAGGCGGCGGTGGTGGCCAGCGCTGCCGATCGCGACCGCATCCCGTTCCAGACGGTGGCGGTGGCGGACGGCGATCAGCTCACCCTGCTGGGGCGCACGCTCCGGGTGCTGGAGGTGCCGGCGCACACCCGCTGCCACATCGCCTTCTATCTGCCGGCCGAAGGAGATGAGGGGGCGGAGCTGTTCTGCGGTGACACCCTGTTCGCCGGCGGTTGCGGCCGGCTGTTCGAGGGCACGGCCGAGCAGATGTTCAGCGCCCTGGGCCGGATGTGCGCCCTGGATGCGTCCACCCGTCTTTGGTGCGCCCACGAGTACACCGAAACCAATCTGCGCTGGGCTGCTGCTGAGCGTCCGGGCGATGGAGCGATTGCGGCGCGCCTGGCCCAGGTGCAGGCCTGCCGTCGCCGCGGCGAGGCGACAATCCCCACCAGCGTGGCCCTGGAGCGGGCCACCAACCTGTTCGTGCGGGCGGCGGATCCGGCCGAGCTGGCAGCCCTGCGCCACAGCCGCAACGGCTGGCGCAGCTGAGGGACATCGCCGCGCGATCGCGCCGCGGGCGCCCTCAGGCCAGGACGATCGGCTGCACCGGCAGAGCCCCCGGGTAGAGCAGGCCTTGGGCGCCAGGCTGCAGGCGCAGGTGGCAGAGCTGGCCGCGATCGTGGTGCTGCTCCAGCGGCAGGCGCACTCGCAGCGCTCGGCCGTTCAGCTCCACCGTGTAGAGCCATTCGCGGCCCAGGAACTCGCGGCCCTGCACCCGTGCCCGGCCCATGCCGGCGGTGCTGTCGCTGCTCTCCCCATTGCCAAGGGGGGCGAGCGTCAGGGCCTCCGGGGTGAGCAGCACCTGCAGCGCTGATTCGCCTTCCCCGGCCGCGGCCGCGGCGATGGCGCTGGCTGCGGGGGCGGTGCCGACCGCTTCGGCTGTGGCGTGCTCGCCGGCGGCGAAGGGGCCGAGGTCGGTCAGCAGCCGGGATCCTTCACGCCGGGCCGGCAGCAGGTTGCCCTGCAGCACGAAGCGCCCGACGAAGGCGGTGGCCGGGCGTCGCACCAGGTCCCGGGGTGAGGCGCACTGATGCAGGCGCCCTTCATGCAGCACGGCGACGCGATCGCACACCGCCAGCGCCTCCTCCGGATCGTGGGTCACCAGCAGGCCGCCGGCCCCGCAGTCGGCGAGCACGGCCGGCAGTTCGCTGCGCAGCCGCAGGCGCACCTCCACATCGAGGTTGGAGAAGGGTTCATCGAGCAGCACCACGCCGTTGCCGGGGGCCAGGGCGCGGGCCAGGGCGAGCCGCTGCCGCTGGCCGCCGGAGAGCTCGTGGGGATAGCGCTGTTCCAGACCGCTCAGCCCGAGCAGCTGCAGCAGATGCAGCACCCGGCTGCGATCCTGGCGGGGCCGCAGCCCGAAGCAGGCGTTGTGCCAGGCATCGAGGTGGGGAAACAGGGCGTAGTCCTGAAACACCATGCCGACGCCGCGCCGCTCCGGTTCCAGCCAGCGCTGCGCTCCGGCCACCAGGCGACCGCCGATGTGCACGCAGCCCCGCTCCGGCCGTTCGAAACCGGCGATCAGGCGCAGCAGGGTGGTCTTGCCGCAGCCGGAGGGGCCGAGCAGACCCACCAGTTCTCCCGGATCGAGGTGCAGATCGATGCCCCGCAGGGTCCAGCCTTCGGCGTCCGGCCGTTCGCCGCTGCCGGGCGTGGCCTCAGGGCCGAGACTCGGATCGGTGCGGCGGCGGCCCGGCTGCGGGCGGCGGCGATAGCGCTGCCAGAGGTTCTCCAGCTGCACGGCGGGCACGCCGGACAGAGCGGCATCGGGGGCCGGGCTGGCTGGCGCAGAGGGGAGGGGCGAAGCGGTCAACGGCGGATCGGAAACCGAAAGGGGAGAAGCGGCAGGCCCTGCGCAGGCAGAGGCTGTGGCAGAAGCGGTGGAGGTGGCAGTGGAGGTGGCGCTGGCAGACGCGCCGGCGGCCGGCGAGGGAGCCGAGGCCACCGGCCGGGGCCCCAGAGCCGGGGCTGCAGGGGCGCGCCCGGGCCGCGGCGGGCTCCAGTCTGCGGCGGAGCCCCCCGGAGGTTCGGGCCGCCCACCAGCCTGGGCGATCCCGGCACCGGCCGGCCGGCGGCGTGACGGCGTGACGGCGTGACACTGCGGCACTGCGGCGGGGTGGCACTGCGGCGGGGTGGCGCTGGTGAGGCTGGGATCGGGATCCAACGGACAGGCGCGGCTGCTTCCTCTAGCGTGAAGGCATCAACAGATTCCTCGTTGAGCCATGGTCTTCGATCCTGCAAATGAGCCGGCCGTGGAGCCGGTCATCGATCCGCTTCTGGAACCCGTCCCTGTGCTGTTCACCACCGCAGAGCTGGAGCCCGAACTGCCGGTGCTGCTGACGTTGTCGCCGTCCGACTCGGTGGATCCCGAGGCCGTGCGTCTCGGGCGCACCACCTATGAGGACGGGACCCGTTATGGCGTGGAAGGCCCCTTGGCGCCCCTCGTGCAGAAGGGCCAGGAGTATCTCGACAGCGTCACCGGTGGCGCTGGCACCACCCTGACAGCTGTGGGGATGGCCACCGATGCGCGGCTGGATCGCTTCATCCTCGATTCCAGCTGGAGACTGGTCCAGCAGCTGCCCGCGCCTTTCCCGGGCGCTCCTCCGCTGACCGTGGAGGGCGATCTGAAGATCAGGATCAGCGCTCTGGGTAAACCGCAGCTGGCAAAGAAAGGAGCGGCGGGAGTTGCCAAGAATTACAAGAAGATCCGCGAGTACGCGATCGGTCTTTCTTTTGATTCCACCAATGACGGTTTTGATTCCGATCTGATCATCTCCTATCGCAATCCCGGTAAATCCAGCTATCAGCTGTCCAGGCTCTCCCGCCAGTCGATCCAGGATCTGCTCAACGTCAGCAAGGTCACTGCCGTCGCCGCCAGTGGTCCGCTGGCCCCCACCCTGGCCGGTGCCATCGATCTCCAGAACACGCCGCTGTTCCAGGCCGACAGCTCGCCCTTCTCCCCGGAGCTGGCCCCGGGCTGGTCCACCAACGGCTGGGTCGCGTCCTGAGCGCAGACCCTCTGGCCTGGGGGGCCGTGCCGACCCGTCCCGATGGGGCAGGCCGTCACGGGCCCCGGAGCGGTGAGGCACGGCCCGGCGGAATCCCTGCCGCCATTGCGCCCAGGCTGCCGCTCGGTCACAGCCCCCGATGCCGAACCAGGGCCAGGGGGCGTTCTGCCCCAGCGATGGGGCGCCCGGGCTGTGCCGTTGCCACCGGCTGTCGCATCGGTGCTGCTGGTGCTCCCCGCTCGCGGCCGACCTCCCAACCATGACCCTGTACGGCAGAGCGGGTCATGCAGCAGTGGAGCCAGTCGGAGCAGCCCTGGAGCCGCGAGATGCTTGCTCCCTTCCTGGAGGCCCTGCTGGCCGGCAGGCCTCTGCTGATCGTCTCCAACCGGGAACCCTGGAGCCACAGCCACCGCGCCGAGGCCGAAAGCCTGCGGATCGAACGGCCGGCCAGTGGCCTGGTGAGTGCACTGGAACCGCTGGCCCTGGCGGTGGGTGGCACCTGGATCGCCCATGGCAGCGGCGATGCCGATCGTCTGGTGGTCGATGGCTGCGATCGGGTCGCCGTGCCGCCCCGCCAGCCCCGCTACCGGCTGCGGCGCCTCTGGCTCAGTGAGGCGGAGGTGGAGGGCTATTACCGCCAGCTGTCCAATCGCGGCCTCTGGCCCCTGTGCCACCAGGCCTTTGTGATGCCGGTGTTTGAACCGGAGCACTGGCGCATGTACCGCCAGGTGAATGAACGCTTTGCGGAGGCGATTCTCGAGGAGGCGGAGGGAGAGGACGCCGTGGTGTTTCTGCAGGATTACCACCTGGCCCTGGTGCCGCGGCTCCTGCGTCTGGCCCGGCCGGATCTGACGCTGGCGCAGTTCTGGCATGTGCCCTGGCCCCATCCCGAGCTGCTGCGCGCCTGCCCCTACAGCGCCGAACTGATCGAGGGGCTGCTGGGCAATGATCTGCTCGGATTCCAGACGGTGCGCCACTGCCATCACTTTCTGGAGGCGGTGGAGCAGCTGCAGCAGGAGGGGCGGCGGCAGCCATTGCCCGATCATCACGTCAGCCGCATCGGCAGCTTCCCGATCAGCATCGATTACGACGCCTGGAGCACGGCGGCAGGCCAGCCGGCGGCGCTGCGGGCGATCGGGACCTGGCAGGAGGAGCTGGCCGTGCAGGGGTGTCCCCTGGGGATCGGAATCGATCGGCTCGATTACACCAAGGGTCTGCCGCAACGGCTGCAGGCGGTGGATCATCTGCTGGAGCAACAGCCGCGCTGGCGCGGTCAGCTCTGCTTTGTGCAGCTGCAGGCCCCGCCACGCGACGGCATCGACAGCTACCGCGATCTGCGCCAGGAGCTCGAACAGCTGGTGGCGCGCATCAATGGCCGCTGGCGGCAGGGGGACTGGCAACCGCTGCAGTTGCTGCAGCAGCAGCGCCCTCCCCATGACCTGGTGGCCCTGCATCGCCTCGCCGATTTCTGCGTGGTGAGCTCCCTTGATGACGGCATGAATCTGGTGGCCAAGGAATTCGTGGCGTCGCGCTGCGATGGGGATGGTGTGTTGATCCTCAGCCGCTGCACCGGCAGTGCCGCCGAACTGGAAGGAGCTCTGCTGGTGAATCCCTTTTCGCCCGAGGAGCTGGCGCTGGCGATGGATCATGCCCTCACGATGGAGGAACCGCTGCGCCGCAGCCGCATGACCCGCATGCGCCGCCGGGTGCAGGAGCACAACGTGTATCACTGGGGAGCAACGATTCTGGCGGAAGCGGTGCAGAGCCGCACGGCCATCTCGCCGCTGCAGCAGCGCATGGCTGCCCAGCCGGATCTCTCTCTGGCGACGGCCCAGGACTGAGCCATGAGTATGGTTTGGGGGAGCAGAAAGAGATGACGACGGTCATGGAAATGGGTGCGGCTGCGGAGGAGGCGGGCTGGCACATGGATGCGATCTTTTATCAGATCTACGTGCGTGGCTTTCAGGACAGCAGCCGTGATGGCAATGGCGATCTGCAGGGGGTGATCGAGCAGCTCGACTACATCCAGAATCTGGGAGTCAGCTGTCTGTGGTTGATGCCGATCTTCCCCTCCCCACTGAAAGATGATGGCTATGACGTGGCAGATTTTATCGGCATTGATCCATCGATTGGCAATCTCGACGATTTCCAGCAGCTCACTCAGGCGGCCCATCAACGCAATCTGCGCATCATTACCGATCTGGTGATCAGCCACACCTCCAGCCAGCATCCCTGGTTCCAGAGTGCCAGGCAAGGGGTTCACTCCCCGTTTCATGAGTATTACGTCTGGCGCGATGACGACACGGGCTATCGGGATGCAAGGGTGATCTTTCAGGACAGTAAAACCAGCAACTGGTCGTGGGATCCGGTGGCAAAACGATACTACTGGCATCGCTTCTACAGCCACCAGCCCGATCTCAACTACGACCATCCAGCCGTGCAGGAAGAGATGCTCAATGTGATGCGCTTCTGGCTGGGTCTGGGCATCGATGGCTTCCGGGTTGATGCCGTTCCCTACCTGTTTGAGCGTGAGGGCAGCAGCTGCGAGAACCTGCCCGAAACCCATGCGTTCTGCCGCCGTATGCGCGCCCTGATGGATCGTGATTACCCCGATTGCATGCTGCTGGCAGAGGCGAATCAGTGGCCCCAGGATCTGGTGGCCTATTTCGACGGCGGCGATGAATTTCACATGGCGTTCAATTTCCCCTTGATGCCGCGCATCTTCCTGGCGGTGAGGCGCGAGGAGAGCGAGCCGTTGCGGGAGATCATCGAGGGATTGCCACCGATCCCTGCCAACTGCCAGTGGGCCACCTTTCTGCGCAATCACGATGAGCTGACCCTGGAGATGGTCACCGATGCAGATCGCGATTATCTCTACAACGAATATGCTCGGGACCCGCGCATGAAACATAATCTCGGCATCCGGCGTCGCCTGGCGCCATTGATGGATAATGATCGGCGGCGCATTGAGCTGCTCTACAACCTCCTGTTCTCGCTGCCGGGGGCGCCGGTGATCTATTACGGCGATGAAATCGGCATGGGTGATAACATCTATCTCGGCGATCGCAACGGTGTGCGCACGCCGATGCAGTGGTCCGGCGATCGTAATGCCGGCTTTTCCAGGGCCGATCCCTCCATGCTGTATCAACCGGTGATCGCTGATCCCGTTTATCACTATCAGGCCGTTAATGTCGAGGCGCAGCTGCGTTCGCCCACCTCTCTGCTGCACTGGTTGCGGCAGCTGTTGCGGTTGCGCAGCAGCGATCCCCTGTTCAGCCGGGGAGCGATTCAGTTTCTGGGTAGCAGCAATCGCCGCATCCTCGCCTTTCTGCGTTGTTACCGCGGTCGCCAGGCTTTGGTGGTGCATAACCTGTCGGCGGCGGTGCAACCGGTGCATCTGGATCTCGCCTTCCTGGCTGGCTGGCATCCCGTGCTGCTCGGCGGCGGCCACGGTGGCGGTCGGCCGGGGTTGCCGGGGGGGCATGGTCTGAGCGCGCCTGCCGGCGGGGGCCTCAGCGCCGAGCGGGGTCTGCCGCTGGCGGCGATCACCAATCACGCGGCCACGGCGTTGAACGTCGCGACGCCGGGTTATGCCAACCATGGTTTTCCCAGCATCGAAGCCAGGCCCTATTTCCTCAACCTGGCTCCCTACGCCTCGCTGTGGTTTCGCCTCGAGGCTCCCGGCCCGATCTGATGGCCGCAGCCCACTGGCCTGCATCACAACAGCCTGCTACGCCACAACAGCCATCTGCGTCACAACAGCCGTCTGCGTCACAACAGCCGCCACCATTGGCGTTGCTGCGGGACTGGCTGCAGCGGCCGGGGCTGTTGCATTTGCATCTCGATTTCGATGGCACTGTGGTGCCGATTGTCGCTGATCCTGATCGCTGCTGGCTGGATCCGCCCCGGCGCGAGCTGCTGCTGCAGCTGGTGCAGCATCCGCGTCTGGCGGTGGCCATCGTGAGTGGTCGCTCGCTGGCCGATCTGGAGCGGCGCCTGGCGCTGCCCGGCCTTGCCCTGGCCGGCAATCACGGTCTGGAGATCGCCTGTGGCGACCGGCGCTGGTGCCATCCGCAGGCGCTCAGGCTGGTGCCGCTGCTGCGCGAGATGGCGGCCCGCGCCGAGCTGCAGCTGGCTGAGATCCCTGGGGCCTGGGTGGAGAACAAAACGCTCAGCCTCAGCCTGCACAGCCGCCGGGTGCTGCCGCCCTGGCGACCCGAACTGCAGCAGCGGCTGCAGCAGTTGCAGGCTGAGTGGGCGGCTCACCCCGCCGTCATGGCGCGCCATGGCAAGCAGGTGCTGGAGCTGCGGCCGGCCCTGCGCTGGAGCAAGGCCTCGGCTTCGCGCTGGCTGCAATGTCGCCACCCATCCCCGCAGGGAGAGGGGCTGTTCTATGCCGGCGACGACGACAGCGATGAGGATGTGTTCCGCGCCTTCCCCGCCGCGATCAGCGTCCGGATCGCCGCGGATGGGGGAGTTGCTGGGCTGCCCACCGCTGCCCGCTTTCAGCTGCCGGACAGCGGGGCCCTGGTGCGGCTGCTGGCACAGCTGTTGCAGGAGCTGCAGCACTGAAGGGCCGCCCCCTCCTCGGGCCGATGGCTTGATGAGCTGAAAGGATGATGTCTCGAGGGAATGAGCCCTGATATCCAGTCCACTTCACTCCGAAGCAGCACATAAAACCAGACCACACCACACCACACCACAAGGTTTTCAAAGACGCTGCAGCGCTATTTCATGCAAGAAGCCTGCGATCGATCCCGACATGCCCCGTTGTGAAATCCGCAGCGAATCGGGAGTTTCCTTGACGCTTGGCGCACGGCAAGCCTATTTTTACAAATAATTTTCAGCCAATGACCTGCCTCGAAGACTGCGAAACCGTGGGCGTTCCGAAGGACTATGCGCTGCCGCGCAACGTCGCTCTCCCTTATATCTATAATTGGAATTCATACGATGGCCTGCCTGTCGGAGCAACGGATGATCTGACATGGACAAGCTTTCCGGCTGGTGAACCGACTGCTTTTCTCATTTCTGCAGCCTCCAGGCAAGAGATCAATCATCCAGCGCCGCTCAATGGTGAGCCGGTTCCCAGGCCTGCCGACATCAATGGCAATCCCGTAGACATTCAGATTTACTCCTCAAAGCGCACGCAAAGCCCTTTTGATGTTGCTGTTTCGCTGGTGCC
>JBJTQH010000107.1:0-8161 GCA_046075505.1 Cyanobium sp.
CAGAGGCGATGCCGCCCGAGTAGGTGAGGGTGTCATTGGTGGGAAGGCCAAAGATGTCGCCGGTGAAGGAAGGCATGGGAGGGGTCTCCGTTGAGGACCCCATCACCATCGCCGAGGCGAAAGATGGGCGCGTTGTTTGAGCTCAAGCGTGGCTGTGATGTTGGTCACGCTGCAGCTGTGATGCCCTCACCGACTTTGTCCGGGAGCCTCGAGGGCGATGGAGGAGGGAAGGCGACGCCCCCTCCCCGCTGTTCAGAGCATGCAACGGCGATGCCGGGCTCCCGCCGGCAGCTCGCCAGGAGAGCCCGGCAGGTGCCGGAACGGATCGCCAGCGGTCAGCGCACTCACTTACCCGGTTGAGGATTGCGCGGCAGAGCCTGAATCTTCTTGATGAATTCTTCGACTTTCTTTTTGTCAGCGGCGGGAATCTTATCGAGGCACATGTTCTGTATGTTGCCGATCACCTCGATCTGAACCGGACCAATCATTCTCTGGGGATCAATTTTCTGATTGTTGTTGACTCCCTGGATCGTGCCGCCATGGGCGTTGACCAAGGCGGCGATGATCATGCTGGTGGCGGCATCAATCGCTTTGTCGAACTCGACCTTGTTTTCGTTGAGCGCGCAGACATTGACAGCGCCCATATAGGTATAGATGTTGAATTCGCGCGGGCTGGCCGGCGGCTGAGACCGGTTCGCCTGGCTTGGATTTGCCGAGGGAGCCGCCGGCGGAGCAGTCTGTGCGATTGCGCTCAGTGGTGCCAGTGATCCGATCGAAAGCGCCGTCAGTGCTGCGGCAATGGTGCGAGGGAGGGCCTGGATCACCTGATGCATGTCGTTGCCGATCCATCTTGCCACCGCAGCACGCTCCCGCTAGTGCGAGGTGCCAGCTGTCGGTTGTTATCAGACCGGTTCGGCAAGTGGCGCACCGGCCGCCT
This sequence comes from Cyanobium sp., assembly GCA_046075505.1. Taxonomy (GTDB): domain Bacteria; phylum Cyanobacteriota; class Cyanobacteriia; order PCC-6307; family Cyanobiaceae; genus Cyanobium. Next base: position 938 of record JBJTQH010000107.1, read on the forward strand.
CCACCCGGATCTCATGGTGGATTTCCGAAAGCTCCAGCTCGCCATCCCGCCAGGAATAGATCGAGCGGGAGCGGTAGCGGTCCTGATCGACGAGGCGGATGTGCTCCAGAATGTCCCACTCCTGGTAATGGGATTCGAACACCACCTCGTGTTCATCCACCTGGCGGATCTGGCTCTTGGTGGGGGAGCCGCACAGGTAGCCGCGGCTGCGCCTGAGCTGATGGCCGCATAGGTACGCCTCCATCACCCCTTCGCGCACGTAGCGGGGGTTGCGATCGAAGAAGTCGTACTCCTTCTCCGGCCACCAGGTGAAGCGGTAGGCGGCCTCCCCCTCGATCGGCTCGCTGAAGCTCTCCACCCGCAGCAGCATGTCCACCCGCATCGGCTCCTCCTCCTCCCGGAAGAAATAGAGGCGGCGTGAGCGCCACAGGCCGAGGTTGCGGGAAAACCAGCGCCGCAGGCTGCTGTCCAGACGGATGCGGGTCGGGGAAGCCGGAGACACGGGATCGGGGCTCTGCACGAGGGGGACGCGCTCAAACAGCGCATGGCCGGGAGGCTCTCGGTCGCTGGAGGCGGTCATGGTGGAGCGCTCCTGGTGGGCACGGGGGCGGGGGCGTCGGGGCGGAACCCTCCGATCCTGGCTGCGGTGCAGACGGATTGCACGCCAGCCCATAGGGTTGGTGCGTCACCGCCGCATGCCCGTTGGCCGCCCAGTGGGATCCGAGAGCGATGCGCCAGGCCAGTGGCCGCGCCGAACGGGATGGCACGGCCGAGGCCTCCGCGGGGCAGAGCCGCCAGTCGCTGCGGCTGCTGCTGGTCGCCACCCGCCAGCACCTGGCCAGCACCGACATCCGCAGCCTGATCGCCGCCCTCAACAACGAAGACAACGGCTTTGAGGTCAGTCTTGAGGTGGCGGATCCGGCCCATCACCCGGAACTGCTGGAGCTGCATCGGCTGGTCGCCACCCCCGCCCTGGTGAAGCTGGAGCCGCCGCCGCGACAGGTGTTCGCCGGCAACACCCTCAGCCTGCAGCTGCGCACCTGGCTGCCGCGCTGGCAGCAGATGGAAGTGGTGAGCAGCCTCGGCCTCAGCCTGCGACCGGCCGAACAGGACGGCAGCCGCACCCAGCGGGAGGTGCAGCTGGAGGATCAGCTGCTGGTGCTGCGTCAGGAAAACGAGACACTGATCGACCGGCTGGGGGTGCAGGAGCGCCTGCTGCGCATGGTGGCCCATGAGCTGCGCACACCGCTCACCGCCGCCAAGCTGGCCCTGCAAAGCCACAACCTCGGCCAGATCGACGAGGCCCGCTTCCGTGATGTGCTCCGCCGTCGTCTCGACGACATCGAGGCCTTGTCGCGCGATCTGCTGGAGGTGGGCACCACCCGCTGGGAGGCGCTGTTCAACCCGCAGCGGCTCGATCTCGGCCAGGTGGCGGCCGAGGCGATCCTGGAGCTGGAGAAGCTGTGGGTGGGGCGCGACCTGGAGCTGGTCACCGACATCCCCGCCGATCTGCCCGATGTGTACGCCGATCAGCGGCGCATGCGCCAGGTGCTGCTCAACCTGCTGGAGAACGCCTTCAAGTTCACGCCTGAGAAAGGTCGCGTCAGCCTCACCCTGCTGCATCGCACCAGCCAGTGGGTGCAGATGAGCGTCTGCGACAGCGGGCCCGGCATCCCGCAGGAGGAGCAGGAGCGCATCTTCCTCGATCGGGTGCGTCTGCCCCAGACCTCGGGTACCACCTCCGGCTTCGGGGTGGGCCTGGCGGTGTGTCGCCGCATCGCCGATGTGCATGGCGGTCGCATCTGGGTGGTGTCCGAGCCGGGGGAGGGGGCCTGCTTCCACCTCACCGTGCCGGTGTGGAGCGGTCAGATGGCTCCCGAACCCCATCGCCGCCCCCCTGAGACCCCCTCGCCTTGACGAACGGCCCCTCTGCCCCGTACGTTCCTTTCAACGCCGCCGGGGCCACCCCGACCGCGATCCCAGGAGTGAATCGCACTGGATCAGCAGCCTCACTCAGGCTGATAAACTGTTCAGGACAAGCGATTTCCGCTTCTGCTCGGACCCTTTCAATCGCAAGGAGTCCGATGTCTTTCAACTCCTTTTTGAGTTGATTCAATGCTCGCTCGAGTGTTGAGGCCTCGCCCCCATCGTCTAGAGGCCTAGGACACCTCCCTTTCACGGAGGCGACAGGGGTTCGAATCCCCTTGGGGGTATCCATCCATCAACGACAGCTGGGTTCCACCCAGCTTTTTTATTGGTGCCCTGCAGGGGCTTTCTTCCTGCTGCGGCGCTCTTGTGTCCCTTGCTGTCTTCGGTTGCCCCCGGCCCTGCAAGGCCGAGGGCTGGGGAGGCTCCGGCCGGCAGCGGCCCTGAGCGTTGCAGCCGGATCGCGCTCCCGCCGCGCGGCGAAGCTTCAGAAGCTGGTCGCCCGCCGCATCGCCTCCTGTTGCACGCCGCGCAGGTTGTTGGCCAGATCCTCCTGCAGCCGCTGTTCGATCAGGCCGATCGGCATGCCCGCCTTGCCCTGCACCGTCAGGTCGTAAAGCAACCAGCTGCTGGTGGCATCTGCCCCCACCATCCAGGTGCCCTGGAAGCAGCGGAAATCGCCGTCGAGCATCCGGAACTTGAGCCGGCCGTTGGGCCGGTCCTCCTCCAGCTCCAGGGTCACCCGCGCACTGAACCGCAGCCCGCAGAACTGCTGGGTGCCCACCTGCTCCACCGCCACCCGGTTGGCGCGCCGCCAGATCTGGCGTGAGCTGGCCAGGTTGGGAATGAAGCGATCCAGCCGGTCGTAATCGGTGAGCACCGACCACACCCACTGCGGATCCGCCGCCAGGCGCAGCTGCACCGCCAGGCGGCGGGTGCCCATCGGCAGCCGTTCCATCTCCTGCTGAATCGTGTCCAGGGAGCAGCTGATCACCGGGCCGACGGGCGGCGGGGAGTCCAGAAACGCGTCGCGGAGATCGCGATCGTGGGCCGGAGGCTGCGCCAGGACCATGCGGGACTGGGAACGAAGGGGACTGGAAAGCATCGGGACGCCCCAGGGCCTCCAGGAGGGAGGGGCGGGGACTGCCGATCGGCTCACGGGGAGCGCTGCCTGCAGCCCGGACCGGAGGCCAGAGCCTGGATCAGCCCGGCCAAGCTAACGGGATGCGTCACCCGGTCGCTGAAGGGCCCGTCCGTACTGAACAGCGGCACGGGCTGTCTCTATGATCGGTCCGCTTCCGAGGCCGTCTTTCCATGCGTGTTTCCACCGGCAGAGCCACCCTTTCCGACGGCCGCATGATTTCGGTGCTGGTCGAAGGCTTTGGTGTCGGGCGTCAGCGCACGGCTCAGCACCGTCTCAACGTGCCGTTCTCCGGTCTGCAGTCGTTGATGCAGACGATTGCCCAGCAGGGTGGTCGGATCATGGAGATCGGCACTGTTGACACCGTGGCTACCGCCGCGGCTGCCCCTGCCGAGGCCGCCCCTGCCCCGCAGGCCGCCGCCCCCCGTCCGTCCGCACCCGCTGCTGTGAGCCACGCCGCCGTCCCGGTGAACCTTTACAAACCGAAGGATCCCTTCATCGGTACCGTCACCGAGAACTATTCGCTGCTCCAGGAGGGGGCGATCGGTCGGGTGAACCACATCACCTTCGATCTCTCCGGTGGTGACCCCCACCTCGCCTACGTCGAGGGTCAGAGCATCGGCATCATCCCCGACGGCACCGACGCCAACGGCAAGCCCCACAAGCTGCGCCTCTATTCGATCGCCAGCACCCGCCATGGCGACAACATGGCTGACAACACCGTGTCGCTGTGCGTGCGCCAGCTGCAGTACGAGAAGGACGGCGAGACGATCAACGGCGTCTGCTCCACCTTCCTGTGCGACATCGAACCCGGCGCCAAGGTGAAGATCACCGGCCCGGTGGGCAAGGAGATGCTGCTTCCCGAAGACGAGGAAGCCAATGTGATCATGCTGGCCACCGGCACCGGTATCGCACCGATGCGCACCTATCTGCGCCGCATGTTCGAGCCGGCCGAGCGCGAGAAGAACGGTTGGACCTTCCGCGGTAAGGCCTGGCTGTTCATGGGCGCTCCCACCACCGCCAACCTGCTGTACGACGCCGACTTCGAGCACTACCAGAGCCAGTACCCCGACAACTTCCGCTACACCAAGGCGATCAGCCGCGAGCAGCAGAACGCCAAGGGTGGTCGCATGTACATCCAGGACCGCGTGCTGGAGAATGCCGAGGAGATCTTCTCCTGGATCGAGAATCCCAAGACCCACGTTTACATGTGCGGTCTGCGTGGCATGGAGCCCGGCATCGACGAAGCGATGACCGCCGCTGCCGCCGCCAAGGGGCTCGACTGGGCCACCCTGCGGCCCCAGCTCAAGAAGGCCGAGCGCTGGCACGTGGAAACCTACTGAGCGCCACAGCCTCAGTTCCACAACCCTGCGTCGGTGGCACCTCCAGCCCCCGATGTTTCCCTGGCGGCTCCCTTGTGGGGCCGCTTTTTGCTGGTCGCCTGCCGCGGCGCGATGGGCGAACCCTCACAGTCCGCTTCTACCTCCCGTTCGGGGGCAGCCAAGCGACGCGGCCTTCGTTAAACCAGGGACGATCGGTGCCCCGTTCTCTCATGTCCTCCTTGCTCACCAATCCGCTGCGGGTCGGTCTGCGCCAGGAGCGGGTGATCACCCCCCAGTGCATCGTGATCTTTGGAGCCAGCGGGGATCTCACCCACCGCAAGCTGGTGCCCGCCCTGTTCGAGCTCTACCGCCAGCGGCGCCTGCCCAGTGAATTCGCCGTGCTCGGCTGCGCCCGCCGCCCCTGGAGCGATGCGGAGTTCCGCCAGAAGATGGCTGAGGCCCTCGCCGCGGAGATCAGCGAGCATCCCAGCGCCTGGGAGACCTTCGCCCAGGGCCTGTTCTACGAACCGGTCGATCTGCAGCAGAGCGACCACCTCGTGCGCCTCGCCAGCCGCCTGGAAGGGATCGATCGCCTGCGGGCCACCCGCGGCAACCGCACCTTCTACCTGTCGGTGTCGCCGGAGTTCTACGGCAGCGGTTGCCGCGCCCTCGCCTCAGCCGGGCTGCTGGCCGATCCGGAGCGCAGCCGCGTCGTGATCGAAAAACCGTTCGGGCGCGATTACGGCAGCGCCCAGGCGCTGAACAAGGTGGTGCAGGCCTGTGCCAAGGAAAGCCAGGTGTTTCGCATCGATCATTACCTGGGTAAGGAAACGGTTCAGAACATCCTGGTGATGCGGTTCGCCAACACGATCTTCGAGCCGATCTGGAACCGCAATTACATCGCCAATGTCCAGATCACCGCCGCTGAAACGGTGGGCGTTGAGGAGCGGGCCGGCTACTACGAATCATCCGGCGCCTTGCGCGACATGGTGCAGAACCACCTCACCCAGATCCTGGCGCTCACCGCGATGGAACCGCCGGGCCGCTTCGATGCCGAGGCGATCCGCAATGAGAAGGCCAAGGTGCTGCAGGCTGCTCGCCTCGCCAACGAGGATGAGCCCTGGAAATGCTGTGTGCGCGGCCAGTACAGCCGCGGTGGCATCGCCGCCCATCCCCTGGCCGGTTACCGCGAGGAACCCGGCGTCAACCCGAACAGCACTACCGAGACCTACGTGGCGATGAAGCTGTTCATCAATAACTGGCGCTGGCAGGGGGTGCCCTTTTACCTGCGCACCGGCAAGCGGCTGCCCAAACGCCTCTCGGAGGTGGTGCTCACCTTCCGGGAGGCGCCGGTGCACCTGTTCGATGCCGCCGGCGGTGCCCCCACCCCCAACCAGCTGATCCTGCGCATTCAGCCCGATGAGGGCGCCGAGATCAAGTTCGAGGTGAAGGCGCCCGGATCCGGCATGCGCAGCCGACCGGTGGACATGGCCTTCTCCTACGACGACTCCTTCGGGGAACCGTCCGATGAGGGCTATGTGCGGCTGCTGGCCGACGCCATGCTGGGAGACCCCACCCTCTACACCCGCAGCGATGAGGTGGAAGCCGCCTGGCGCCTCTATACCCCCCTGCTGGAGCTGATCGAGGAGGCCCCCTGGCAGTTGCCTGTGCATCCCTATGAAGCCCGCACCTGGGGGCCGGCCGCTGCCGACAACCTGATGGCCGAGGACGGTCTGGTGTGGCGTCGACCCTGACGTCCCGCTCCTCTGCCGCGTTTTTCCCAGTCCCCTCGAACCCCGTCCGCCATGTCTGCCCAGCTCACCCTTGCGGCCCCCATGGACGTGCCGCCCATGGAGGTCAGCCCCTACCTCGAACGCCTCTGGAGCCAGGACCTGGAGGGCTCCACCGGGGCCGCCACCTTCACCCTGATCGTGTGGGAGCCCTCCTGGCTGGAGCAGCACATGGTGCGTCTGGGCCGGATCGATGGGCCGATCCGCGGTCTCGATCGTGATGACGCCCTGGAGGCCGCTCGCGAGGCGGTGCAGGAATGCGGCCTGCCATTCAGCACCGCGCCCATGGATCCCCGTCTCACCTGGAAGCTGGGTTCCCTGAGCGGCAACCACAGGGTCGAAGATCTGCGCGGCCAGTTCGTGGAAAGCGCTATCAGCGCCCACATGCCCCGCCGGCTGATCACCCTGGCGCCCACCCTCGATGCCTCCCTTCCCTTGGAGACGATGGTGGCGGCTTACTGCCCGCTGCCTCAGGAGCAGGGAGCCGGTGAAGCCTGTGGCGATGTGATCGTGCTGCGCGGCGGCATGGGGGCGCTGCAGCAGGGGCTGCCGCTGATCCAGCCGCTGGTGGGCCGCGAGCTGCCCTGCTGGGTGTGGTGGAACAGCAGCCTCGATGAGCCTTCCGAGATGCTCGAGGCCCTGGCGCCGCCCCCCCGCCGCCTGGTGATCGACACCTCCCTGGGCAATCCGGCCCGCTGTCTGCAGGTCCTGGTTGATCGGATCGACAAGGGGCAGGCCGTCAATGATCTGAACTGGCTGCGGCTGCGTAGCTGGCGTGAATCGCTGGCGATGGTGTTCGATCCCCCGTCCCGCCGCGATGCCCTGGCCCATGTGGTGCAGCTGGATATCGACGTGGAAGGGGATCATCCGGTCAAGGGGCTGCTGCTGGCCGCCTGGCTGGCCGATCGGCTCGGATGGCATCGCATCGATAGCCAGCGGCTGGAGGAGGGAGGCCTGGCCGCCGAGTTCCAGCGCACCGATGGCGCCACGGTGCGCTTCCGGCTGATGGAGGTGCCGATGGGCCATCCCAAGGCCCACCCCGGCG
>JBJTQH010000108.1:0-7830 GCA_046075505.1 Cyanobium sp.
GCCCTCGGCCGCGAGGCCATCCGCGACTTCCAGCCCATGCAACCCGGCGACGTGCCCGCCACCGCCGCCGACACCCTCGCCCTGGAGGCCTGGGTGGGCTTCCGGCCCACCACAGCGATCGAAACGGGGGTGGCGCGCTTCGCCGCCTGGTACCGCGACTACCACCGGCTCTGAGAGCCGACGGGCCGGTCTGCCCGGCGGGCACACTGGGGGCCCTGTGCGCCCGTCTTCGGTGGAACCGCTCCAGAGCCTGCGCGGCATGGTCGACCTGCTGCCCGAGCAGACGCGGCTGTGGCAGGCGATCGAGGCCACGGCCCGCGAGCACTTCCGCCGCGCCGGCGTGGAGGAGATCCGCACGCCGGTGCTCGAGCCCACCGACCTGTTCGCCCGCGGCATCGGCGAGGCCACCGATGTGGTGGGCAAGGAGATGTACACCTTCCTCGATCGCGGTGAGCGCAGCTGCACGCTGCGGCCGGAAGGCACCGCCTCGGTGGTGCGCGCCGTAATCCAGCACGGTCTGCTCGCCCAGGGGCCGCAACGGCTCTGGTACGGCGGCCCGATGTTCCGCTACGAGCGCCCCCAGGCCGGCCGCCAGCGCCAGTTCCATCAGATCGGGCTGGAGATGCTCGGCTTCGCCGATCCGCGCAGTGATGCCGAGGCGATCGCCATCGCCTGGGATCTGCTGGCTGCCCTGGGGGTGGGCGGCCTGGCCCTGGAGCTCAATTCACTCGGCACCCTGGAGGATCGCAGCCGCTATCGCGGCGAACTGGTGGCCTGGCTGTCAGCCCATCAGGAGCAGCTCGATCCCGATTCGCGCGCACGCCTGCAGACCAATCCGCTGCGCATCCTCGATTCCAAGCATCCCGAGACCCAGGCGTTGCTGGCCGGCGCCCCGAACCTGCACGATGCCCTCAGCCCCGAGAGCCACGAACGCTTCCAGCGGGTGCGCACCGCCCTGGAGGATCTCGGCATCCCGTTCCAGCTCAATCCACGCCTGGTGCGGGGCCTCGACTACTACGGCCACACCGCATTTGAGATCACCAGCAGCCAGCTGGGTGCCCAGGCCACGGTCTGCGGCGGTGGCCGCTACGACGGCCTGGTCGGCCAGCTCGGGGGACCGGCCACAGCGGCGGTGGGCTGGGCCCTGGGGATGGAACGGCTGGTGCTGCTGCTCGAGCAGGGCGACAAGCCACTGCCCTCGCCGCCGGCGGATCTCTATGTGATCAGCCGCGGCGAGCAGGCGGAACGGCAGGCCCTGGTGCTGGCGCGACAGCTGCGCGCCGCCGGATTGGCGGTGGAGCTGGATCTCAGTGCTGCCGCCTTCGGCAAACAGTTCAAGCGGGCTGATCGCAGCGGTGCCGCCTGGGCGGCGGTGATCGGCGAGGCCGAAGCCGCCGCCGGCGTGGCGGTGCTCAAGGATCTCCGCGGCGAGCAGCCGGAACGGCGCCTGGCCGTGACCGAACTGGCCGGGGTATTGCGCGCGGAGGGCGCCGGCATCTGAGCAGGGCTGCTCGGCGGCTGCCCGCAGAAGGTCGCGGGGAGCCGCCAGAACCCCGCGGTGGCGCAGGGATGGCAACAAAAAACGGGCCTTGAAGGCCCGTTTCCGAAGTGTGAGGGTGTTGATCGGCAGGGGAACGGCGGCTCAGGCCGAACCCACACCGACGTAGGCCCCGTAGAAGAAGAGGCCCACCACAAAGATCACAGCCATGCCGCCCGCCGTGGCCACCAGCCAGAGGGGCAGCACCCCTTCGGTCCAGCGGCTCTTCCAGGGAACAGCGGGACGGCCATCAGGAAGGCGATCGGGAATGCGACCGTCAGGCAGATTGGATTTCTTACCGCTCATGCGCAGACCTCCGGATCAGTTGAAGAAGTAGCTGGAAAACAGCACACCCGTGACGAACACGAACAGCAGGCCCAGATACAAACTGGTGCGGTTCAGTTCAACCGGGAGGTTGTTGGGATTGTCGTTGCGTTGCAGACCCATGGTGATAACGAGCCGATCAGCGGCGGACGAACTGCATGGCGGCCAGGGCACCCAGGAAGAACACCGTGGGGATACCGAGGGCGTGAACTGAAAGCCAGCGCACCGTGAAGATCGGATAATTGCGCGGCGTGGTGGGGGCGGGAGTCTGGGTCATGACGTCACTTCACGCGCAGGTCGAGCTGACTCTTGCCCTCATAGCGCTGGCTCACAACCGGAGCCTTGGTTTCCTGGGCCTGGAAATAGGCATCCGGCCGGGGAGTGCCGAAGGCGTCGTAAGCAAGACCCGTGGAGACGAACAGGAAACCGGCCAGGAAGATGGCGGGGAGGGTCACCGCATGGATGACCCAGTAGCGGATGCTCGTGATGATTTCGAAGAACGGGCGTTCTCCGGTGGAGCCGGCAGCCATGGCGTCAAGCGTTCAGCTCGGAGATCCTAGGGGGCGGGCCGCGGTTGACGGCCGTGCCCCCGTCGGTTGGTTACACAGGGACGCAGAAGCGCCTCAGCCGACCCAGCGCAGCAGCGAACCGCGGTCGCCGAGCACGAAGCCCTTGCCGTCCTCCAGGAAGCTGATGCGGGTGAAGTTGGTCGGCTGGGCCGCCCCCACCGGATCCTTCTGCCAGCTGGCGCCGCCGTCATGGCTCACCAGCAGGGTGCCGTTGCCGCCGCCGGTCCAGATGTCGCCGCGGCCATCCCAGGCCATGTCGAGGTAGCCGTAGCCGTTGGTGATCGGGATGATCGCCTTGCCCCAGCTCTCCGGATCGGCCGCATCGGTGTTGAAGCGCAGCTGGGCGCCGCGGGCCAGCATCCAGAGCCTGCCGTCGGGCTGGAAGCCCATCGACTGCACCCGCTGGCTGCTGACGCGCTGGTGGGGCTGCCAGGTCTGCTGGCCCGGGCTCCAGGTGGCGAAGAAGTTGCCGAGGCCGCTGACGCTGACGTAATCCCCCTGCGGTGAACGGCGCAGGTCGCGCACGGCGCCGGCGGCATCGCTCACCAGGGCCTGCCAGCTGCTGCCGGCATCACTGGTGCGGTAGATCGCCCCGACGTTGGTGGCCAGCTCGGCCCGCTTCGTTCCCAGGGCGGTGATGGCGTAGGGCTCGCCGGGAAGCTTGGTGTCGAGCAGCAGACGGCTCCAGCTGCGGCCGGCATCGGTGCTGTGCAGCAGCAGGCCCGGCTGGCCGACGATCCAGCCCTCATCGCCGTTGAAATCGATGCTGATCAGGCGGAAGTTCTCGTCTTCCGGCAGATCGAGGCTGCGGGGTTGCCAGCTGGCACCGCCGTCGTCGCTCTCCATGATCAGGCGGTTGCTGCCGACCAGGAAGCCGTGGCGTGCGGTCTGGAAGGCCACCGCCAGCGGATTGGAGCTGGTCTCGAGCGGCACGGCCTGCCAGGGGCTGGAAGCGGTGGCCGCCAGGCCGGTGGTGACACAGCCCGTGAGCCCCAGACCGAGGCCGATCACCAGGAGCAGGCTGAGCAGAGGGGAGAGCAGGCGTTTCACGGCGGTGATCAGCGCAGGGAATACAGAGAAAGGAAAAAGGCGATCGCCAGGGCGAAGCCCCCGAAGATCAGCACGTTCTTCTGGCCTGGGGTGAGGCGGTTCACGCCGAGGCCGAAATCGAGGTTCTCCTCGAAGCCGCTGGGTTTGGAGCGGGGGCCGATGTCGCGGAAGGCCCCGACACGGCTGCGGCACACCGGGCAGCGGAAGCCGATCGGATCGAGCTCCTGGAAGGGGGTCCCGGGCGCGATCGCCAGCTTGCGGATCCCCTCGGCGGGGTCATACACAAAGCCGCAGCTGCGACACTCGAACCGGTGCGTGAGCGGATCGCTGGCACCGTCTGCGGCATCACTGCCTGCAACTTCGCTGGCTGCGACTCCGCTACCGGCCGCTTCACCGCCAGATGCATCATCGGCGGCGGCATCAGCCGCAGCGAGCGTGGCGGGCTCAGCTGCGGCGACCGCTGCTGCAGCCGTCGGATCAGCGCCGGGATCCGCTTCCGATCCCGGAGCGGCCGGCGCTGATCCGGCTGTGGCGCCGCTCTCGGCTGCGGCCTCGCTCTGGGGTGCGGCCGGCTCTTCACTGCTCATCCCATGGCCGTTCAAGGGCGCCGGAACTCTATCGGGGTGGCCCATCCGCACGGCCCGAGCCGCGCGGGGCCCCTGCGCCGCCGCCTGCTCGCCTCGGGCAGAGCCTCCGCAGGACGGCTCGATGCCGCTCGCCCCGCGACCAGGGGTCGCCCGGAGGCGGCGGTGCCTGGATCGGAACCCGATCCCGCCAGGATCCGTCAGTGTCGAGGAGAGGATGCCAGACTGCCGCCCTGGTTGGATCGGCTCGATGTTCGTGCTCTCCGGCTACGACGCCTTCCTGGGTTTCCTGCTGATCTCGGCAGCCGTCCCGGTGCTGGCGCTGGTGGCCAACAAACTGCTGTCGCCCTCCAGTCGCAACGGCGAACGGGAGCTGACCTATGAATCCGGGATGGAGCCGATCGGCGGCGCCTGGATCCAGTTCAACATCCGCTACTACATGTTTGCCCTGGTCTTCGTCGTCTTCGACGTTGAGACCGTGTTCCTTTATCCCTGGGCGGTGGCGTTTCATCGCCTCGGCCTGCTGGCCTTCATCGAGGCCCTCATCTTCATCACCATTCTGGTGGTCGCCCTCGCCTATGCCTGGCGCAAGGGTGCCCTCGAGTGGAGCTGACCCCCACGGCCGCCATGACCTCCACCCAACCCCAGGCCGCTGCCGCGGCCAGCACCGACAGCCCCTCCGTGGCGGCCCTGCGCGACCTGCGGGCCGCCAGCTGCGCGCCGGTGGGCGCTCCCACGGTCACCTCCGATCTATCGGAGAACGTGATCCTCACCAGCCTCGACGACCTCTACAACTGGGCGCGGCTAAGCAGCCTCTGGCCGTTGCTCTACGGCACCGCCTGCTGCTTCATTGAGTTCGCCGCTCTGATCGGCTCCCGCTTCGACTTCGACCGTTTCGGTCTGGTGCCCCGCTCCAGCCCGCGTCAGGCTGATCTGCTGATCGTGGCCGGCACCGTGACCATGAAGATGGGACCGGCACTGGTGCGTCTGTACGAGCAGATACCCGAGCCGAAGTATGTGATCGCCATGGGGGCCTGCACGATCACCGGCGGCATGTTCTCGGCCGACTCCACCACGGCGGTGCGCGGTGTCGACAAGCTGATCCCGGTGGATCTCTATCTGCCCGGCTGCCCGCCGCGGCCCGAGGCGATCTTCGATGCGGTGATCAAGCTGCGCAAGAAGGTGGGCAATGAATCCCTGGCCGAACGGGGATCGCTGCGGCCCAGCCACCGCTATTACACCGTTCCCCACCAGCTCCGCCAGGTGGAGCCGATCGTCGACGGCCGCTATCTGCGCGCCGAAACCCAGAAGGCCGCCCTGGCGGCGGCCACCAGCCTGCCGCTGGCCACTGCCCAGACGGACACCGTTGCCCTGCCCGCCGATGCCTGAGGACACTTCTCCTGCCGCCACCGGCGGTGCGCTTGAAACCGCCGCAGCCGGTCCGGTAAGTCGCTGGCTGCAGAGCCAGGGCTTTGATCACACCGTGCTGCCGCCCGATCATCTCGGCGTGGAGGTGCTGGCGGTGGAGCCGGCCGTGCTGCCGCTGCTGGCCACGGCACTGCGGGCCTTCGGGTTTGATTACCTGCAATGCCAGGGTGGCTACGACGAAGGGCCGGGCGGTCGTCTGGTCAGCTTCTATCACCTGATCAAGATGGCACCCCTGGCCGAGAAGCTGGCCGGCGGCGGTGCCCTGGCCGCTTCGGACACACCGGAGGAGGTGCGCCTGAAGGTGTTCCTGCCCCGCGATGGCGCCCTCAGCGTGCCCACCCTTTACGGCCTGTTCCGCGGCGCCGATTGGCAGGAGCGGGAAACCTTCGACATGTTCGGCATCGTGTACGAAGGCCATCCCCATCCCAAGCGCCTGCTGATGCCGGAAGACTGGAAGGGCTATCCGCTGCGCAAGGATTACGTGCAGCCTGATTTCTATGAAATGCAGGACGCCTACTGAGGTTCGGCGACAGGTCAAGATCACGACTTGTGGCCCGGTACCTTACCGGGCTTTTTTTGTAGCCATCCAGGCACCAGCCAGCACGATCCAAGCGCTCGATCCGACCGGCCCTGCCCCCCCCGGGAAGCGCTGTTGGTGGTGCGGCTTCGCCAGGTGTGCACTCAGAAACGGAAGGTCATACGCAGGGCGCCGATCCAGTAGTCCTCGGTGCCACCGAACTGATCCGGAGAGCGGACAACCATCACCCCAGGGGTGATCGAAAGGGCATCGGAAACGGTGTAGCGATAGAACAGTTCCAGATGGCCACTGCTCGGATCCGGAATCGTATCGACGGGATCATCGATCACAGCCGGCGGACGCCCCAGCACAAACCCCAGCAGATTCCCCTTGCCGAACAGATCCGGGAAGCCGATGGTGAGAGCATAGCTGCCGATCAGTTTGCGAGGATCACCGGCAAGGTCGCGGGCCGAGGTGTTGATCAGGCCGCCGCGCAGCCCGACGGCAAAGGCATCGCCGATCTGGTAGAAGACCTCAGCCGCCAGGGTCGTGCCGATGACCGTCTCGGAATCGGAAAACTGATCGCGGAGAAAACCATCATTCTTGGAATAGATGAATGCCAGTGCTCCGATGAATGTCTTGGTTGGCGAATAGGTGAGCTGCGCGATCGCCGCATTGCGACTCCCCAGCAGGCCGTACTCCTGATCACCAGCTCCGCCACTGATCGCCGCCACCGATAGATTCAGCGCCCGAGTGAGATCAGTGGACAAACCGATGCCAGCGCCGCTTCTGCTGCGAATGATCGGGTCTTCAGAGCCGAACACCGAGATCGAACCGCGGCTGCTGCCGTAGAACAACGGATTGACGACGGGAACATTATCCCGGAGGCTGCCACCGACCGCCGTGATGTTCAGCTCGGTTCGCTTCCCGATCGGGAAGCGATACCACAGGTCGGCGACCTCCAGCAGGCCGAACGTGTCGCCATCGAAGGAGTGTTGGTCAGGGGCGATCCCGTGATGCCCTCCAGCTCGGGCAGCGTGCGCGCCTGCAGCCTGATGCGCAGGCGATCCTCACCAAAGAAGCTGGTGTCAATATTCAGTCTCAGGCGATAGCCAATGTAGTAATTCTTGCCGTCGCTCGCCTCACCATCCACCCGCCTGAGGTTGTTGATCGTCTCCAATCCGAAGATGGCTTCGCCCCGCAGCACCGTGATCGGCTCGCGCTCACCATCGGAGCGGAGCGATGCACGGCTGAGCTGATCCAGGCTCCGCTCCAGGTTCTGCAGGCGCACCCCCAGGCCTGCCGCCGCCGAGACACGGCCCGGAGCGGACACTGCCGCCCCGGCAGCCTCTGGCACCGCGGCACGCGCTGCCGGAACGGATGGCGGCAGAACAACCGGCGACAGCTCGCTGAGCAGCAGTGGCGCCAAGGGCGGATCGCGATCGGGCGGCGGGACAGCGCAGGCCGGTGGTTCCGGCGGACGACCCGGCGCAGCGGGGGGCGTGCAGGCGACCCCGGCGCGGGCAGCCTGGGGCGCGGCAGCTCCAGGGGGAGCCAGCAGCAGCAGGGGCAGCGCCGCCAGAGCGATGACAGGCTGGCCGAAAGGCGCGAAGTTCATGTCAGGAGAAACGACCGAAGAGACGGCCAATCTGTGCAAGAAGCGGAGGGATCAGAGCCTGGCTGACCGACACAACTCGGAAACCCATTGCAACAGAACGGGTCTCAGGCCATTGGGTGGGCGGGGAGCCGTGAGAGTTTGGGGTCACTACACCAAGCCAATCCCCCATGGCTGCCCATACCCACCTCCATCGTGAGCTCAGT
>JBJTQH010000109.1:0-25872 GCA_046075505.1 Cyanobium sp.
ACCTTGCCTTCGGCCAGGGCCGCCTGGAAGTTGTCGCGCAAGGGCTGGAAGAAGTCGCGGGCGAAGGCCATGTCGGCCGTCACCCCCAGGTTCTGGCCGCAGGCCGTGAAGCCCTTCTTGTGCTTCAGCTCCATGCGGGCCAGGCGGGCCAGCTCCTCGGCATGCTCCGGGATCAGGGTGCCCAGGGAGATGTAGTTGTCATGCGCCTCCTGCTCGCCCTCGATCACGATGGCGTTGATGCGGCTGTACGACTCCTTGTAGGTGGGTGAGCTGAAATCGGGCAGGGCCTCGCCGCCGGCCTGGGCCGGATCCTGCAGAACGGGAAGAGTCGCCATGCACCCTGGAGAACAACGTTCGGGGGATCGTAGTCAGCCCATGTCGCCCCGGGGCGGCCAGTCGCTGCGCAGCAACGCCTCCAGGCGCCGCGTCCACCCCTGCACCAACCGCTCGAACAGCTGCTCCCCCAGGGCCTGACTGGCTCCCTGGGCACTGCCGATCACGCCGCTGGCGCTGATCTCGCGGGTCAGCCAGCTGCAGGGCACCGCCCCCTCCAGGCTCCAGCCGGGCGGCGGCGCTTTGCGCGGCCCATCCACCGGACGCGCCGCACGGGTGCACTCGGGCGCCAGATGCAGCATCAGGCTGGTCTCGGCCAGGCCGGCGTGCAGCCCATCGCTGCGCTCCGGCTCCGGGATCAGCTCCGCCAGCCCCTCCGGCCCGCGCCAGAGGAAACAGGGCAGCACCGCCAGGCGCGGATGCTCAGCCCGCAACTGGCGGGCGGCCACCTCCAGCAGGGCGATCTGGCCGCCGTGGGCATTGAGCAGCACCAGACGCTCGAAGCCGCTGGCGGCCAGCTGGGCACCGACGCGCACCACCAGGCTGATCAGCAGCTCGGCCGGCAGGCTGAGGGTGCCGGGAAAGCCGAGGTGCTCCGGCGAGAAGCCAAGGCTCTGCAACGGCAGTCGCCACAGGGGCAGGGACGGATCAAGCCGTTCCAGCACCGCCTCACAGACGCAATCGGCAAATAGGGCATCGGTGCCCAGGGGCAGGTGGGGGCCGTGCTGCTCGATCGCCCCGAACGGCCACAGCACCGTGCTGCCGCTGCGGGCGGCCTGGCGCTGCAACTCCGGCCAGGGCAGCCGCTCGAGCCGCCGTTCCGGGCCGATCGCCCCGGGCGGCATCGGATTCTGGGGATCGGGATCGTTGAACTGCATGGGCGACCCCCGGCGTGCCAAAGGATGGGGCGGAACCGGAGCGAAACGGCGACCTCAGGCTGAGAGCCGCCGCCGATGGGGGCCGGCAGCCCCAGCACCGCTGCCTACAGTGTGGAGCTTCCCGCACACCTGGGCGAAATCATGGCCGGATCCGGCACTTCAGCGTCGCGTCAGCCCCGGAGCCCCGGTCAGCGGCCCGCCCCGGAGACGCCGCGCAAACCGCAGCAGGTGCTGATGATCCGCAAGGACGAGAGCAGCGCCACGGGCGAGCGTCCCACCCCCACTGCAGCCGAGCCGGTACGTCCCACCGGCCCGGCCCCGGTTCCCGCCGCCCCGGCTCCCGCCGGCAGCAGCCCTGCCGCCGCCTCGGACGATCTGTTCGACATGAGCGCCTTTGAGGGGGTGAGCATGGCCGATCTGCTCGGTCCTCAGGACGACGGCCGGCGCCGCTCCCCCGCCTCCGGCGCCCCGGGCGGCGGCGTCCGCAGGGTGCAGCCGACCACAGCCGCAGCAGGCGAGGCGACACGCACGCCGGCCCGCAGCGTCGATGACTTCGACTTCGATGCGGAGGCCTTCCTGGCCGCCCTCGACGAACAGGATTTCGTCGGCAGCACCGGTGAGGTGGTCACCGGCACGGTGATCGGCATCGAGAGCGATGGCGTCTATGTCGACATCGGCGGCAAGGCCCCCGGCTTCATGCCCAAGAAGGAATGCGGCCTGGGGGTGATCACCAACCTCAAGGAGCGCTTCCCCAAGGGCGAAAAGGTGGAGGTGCTCGTCACCCGTGAGCAGAACGCCGACGGCATGGTGACGGTGAGTGCCCGCGCCCTGGCCCTGCGCCACAGCTGGGACAAGGTGCAGGCGATGGAGAAGGACGGCAAGGTGGTGCAGGTGAAGGTGAGCGGCTTCAACCGCGGCGGCGTCACCTGCGACCTCGAGGGGCTACGGGGCTTCATTCCCCGCTCCCAGCTCAACGAAGGCGAGAAGCACGAGGCTCTGGTGGGCCGCACGATCGGCGTCACCTTCCTGGAGGTGAATCCCGACAGCCGCAAACTGGTGCTTTCCGAGAAGAAGGCCGCCAGCGCCGCCCGTTTCCAGGAGCTGGAGGTGGGGCAACTGGTGGAGGGTCTGGTGGTCTCCCTCAAGCCCTATGGCTTCTTCATCGACCTGGGCGGCGTGAGCGGCCTGCTGCACCACTCGAGCATCAGCGGCGCTGTGCTGCGGGATCTGCGCGAGGTGTTCCAGCCGGGTGAGCGCCTGCGCGCCCTGATCACCGACCTGGACCCCGGCCGCGGCCGCATCGCCCTGAACACCGCCCTGCTCGAGGGGCAACCGGGCGAACTGCTGATCGCCAAGGAGAAGGTGATGGCCGAAGCGGAGGATCGGGCCAACCGCGCCCGTTCGCTGCTGCGTCAACAGGAGCAGGCGGCCGGATGAGCGCCGTGCAGACTGCGACGCTTCAGCAGCCGGCGCTGGACTGGGAGCTGGATTTCTATTCCAGGCCGATCCTGGACGCCGATGGCCGCAAACGCTGGGAGCTGCTGATCTGCTCCAGCCCCGATCCCCGCCAGACCCGCCAACCTCCCGCGGCTGATGGGGCACCGCTGTTCCGCTGGCAGCGATCCTGCCCGGCGGACAGCGTCAATTCGATCTGGCTGCGGCAGGCGATCGAGGCGGCCCTGGCCGAGGCCGGCGCCCAGGGCTGGCCGGCCCCCCGACGGCTGCGCTGCTGGCGCGGCTCGATGCGCACGATGGTGCAGCGGGCGGCGGAAGGGCTGGGACTGGAGCTGGTGCCGAGCCGCCGCTGCTATGCCCTGGTCGAATGGCTGCAGGAGCGGCAGCGCAACGTCTATCCCGAAGAACCCGGCTACATGGCAGGGCCGCTGGCACCGGCACCGCAACCGATCCGGGCCGTCTCCGTGCCGCTGCCGGAGGCCCTGCGCGGCGACTCCTGGGACTGGGCCACCCTGCCGGCGGCCGCCCTGGCCGAAGCCGGCGACTGGGAGATCGGCTTCGCCGGATTGCTGCCGCTGCCCGACAGCCTGGCCCCGGAGACGCCGGTGCCCGGCATCCGCCTGTTCAGCCGCAGCCGCTCCCTGGCGATCGCCGGCTGGCTCACCGGTCTCGAGCCGGTGCGCCTGGAGGTGGACAGCAACCAGCTGATCCTGGAGGCCGGCCTGGAGGAACGGTGGCTGCTGGCCACCCTGGCAACCCCGGAAGCGGAACAGGCCCGAGCGGCCTTCGCGTCGGCCCGCGAGCAGTGCTGCGGGCTGCAGTTCATCGCCGTGATGGACCAGCGCGATGCGGAACGGCTCGAGGGCTTCTGGTTGCTGCGGGACCTGCCGGATGGCTGAGGCAGCCGCTGCCGGCTCTCCGGAGCCCCAGGATCAGCCGACCTCCGCGGTGCCGCTCAAGGCGCAGACCAGCGCACGGGGCGACACCGCTCAGGACCACAGCGCTCCGGCCCCTTTCGAGGCGGTCGATGCCGCATTCAACAGCCTGCCGGGCTGGAGCTGGGTGGGAACCTATGGCGGTTATTACCTGCAGGCCGACGTGCTCGCCGGCTTTGAGCACGGCTTTTTCACCCGCCTGTGGCAGGGGCGTAAACCGGAGGAACTGGCCGCCCATGTCAGCGCCGGCATCAGCGTGCATCGCCCGAAGCAGATTCACAGCGCCCGGGTGCTGGCCGCGTCGCAAGCGGCCTGTGCTCCCTGGCCGGAAGCCGATGGGCTGGTGAGCGATGGCGGCGGCCAGAGCCTCTGGGTCTGTGGCGCCGACTGCACACCGGTGCTGTTCGCCGATCCCGCCAGCGGTCGCGTGGCGGCCTGTCATGCCGGCTGGCGTGGCGTGGCGGGCAGGATCCTGCCCGAGGCCGTGGCCCGCCTGAAGGCGACCGGCAGCGATCCGGCGGCATTGCGAGTGGCCCTGGGGCCGGCGGTGAGCGGTCGCTCTTACCCGGTGGAGCGCTGGGTGAGCCTGGAGGTGGCGGCTTCCCTGCGCCTGGGCGGCGAAGCCAACGAACAGGCCCTGCAGGAGCTGATCGCCTGCGGCAGCGTGGATGTGGGCCGCGATCCGCAACGCGATCACCTCGATCTGCGCACAGCGATCCTGGAACAGCTTCGCCAGGAAGGCATTGCGATGCAGAACTGCAGCAGCTGCCCCCTGTGCACCGTGGAGGAGGCAAGACTGTTTCACTCCTGGCGCCGCGATCAGCGCAAGGCCGTGCAATGGAGCGGCATCGTCTCCCAGAGCTGAGTGCAACGGGGCGGCCGGAGGCTTCAACTGAGGAGGCCTCCCCCCCTGGAGCAGGTTCAGGAAGAAAGCACTAGCCGCGCCGACGCAATGGCTTCGGGCGCATGTTTGCGTATTGACGCACAGATCGGGGGGTGGCCGCCCTGCAACCAGCTTGCGGAACGGCCGATGCGGTGTAAGAATGCAAAAGTTGCATACTTGACAACATGCTCACCGGCACCGATCTACTCGCCAAGGTCAAAGAACTGGGGGACGTCAGCAAGTCTGACCTCGTTCGGGCCTGTGGCTACGTCTCGACCAAAAAGGACGGGACCGAACGGCTCAATTTCACTGCTTTCTACGAGGCTCTGCTCAACGCCAAGGGCGTGGACTTCCGTCCCGTCCAGAAATCCGGGCGGGCCGGCCGCAAGCTCAGCTTCAACACCAAGGTGCAGTTCAACGGCAACCTGATGGTGGGCCGTGCCTACACCGCCATGCTCGACCTCAAGCCCGGCGACGAGTTTGAGATCAAGCTGGGTCGCAAGCAGATCCGGCTGGTGCCCCTGGGTGCGGAGGACGAAGAAGGCTGAGGGCCACCGCTTCAGCCAGACGGATCCCATCGATGGCTGCGGAGAGGATGCCGCCGGCATGCCCGGCCCCCTCTCCGCCGGGATACAGCCCCGTCACATTGATGCTTTCCAGCGTGTCGGCATCGCGCTGCAGTCGCAGCGGCGATGAGGTGCGCGTCTCCACACCAGTCAGCAGACTTCCAGGCCCGCTGAATCCAGGCAGGCGCCGCTCGAACGCCGGCAGCGCTTCCCTGAGTGCCGCGACCACGTAATCGGGCAGACAGGTACTCAGATCGGTGAAACGCAGCCCCGGCAGATAGGAGCCCTTCAGCCCCGCTGTTCCAGCCGTCAACACCGTTCCAACAGGGAGATCCCGGCTTGTCGGGGCGTTCTGCCGATCGCCGGCGCCCCCACCATCCCGCGGCGAGGCCGCGATCCCGTGTCTGGCGGGTTCGGGAACGGTCTCAGATCCAGCATCCGGTTCGTGCGGATCACGACTCGGCCGCCCCGCCAGAAAATCCTCCACCCACTGGGCCGGGGCGCGATGATCGCCGCCACCGGCCCGGAAGGCACAGGCTTCCCAGTGCCGCTGAAAGGCGATGCCGGCCAGGGGATCCTCCGGCCAGCGCCCCCAGGGGGCCATATCCTCGCGGCGGATGTTGACCACCAGGCCGCTGTTGGCATTGCGTTCATTGCGGGTGTGCTGACTCATGCCGTTGGTCACCACACAGCCCGGCTCCGAGGTGGCCCCGACCACCAGTCCGCCCGGGCACATGCAGAAGCTGTAGACATCACGACCCGTGCTGGTGTGATGCACGAGTTTGTATTCCGCCGCACCCAGGCGCGGATGGCCGGCGGCCGGCCCCCAGCGGCAGCGATCGATCAGGGCCTGCGGGTGTTCGATGCGCAGGCCGATCGCCAGAGGCTTGCACTCCATCGCCACCCCCTGCTCCTGCAGCCGCGCAAACGTGTCGCGGGCGCTGTGGCCCGGCGCCAGGATCACCCGATCCGCCGCAATCTCCTCGCCGCCGGCCAGGCGCACGCCACGCAGGCGGGAACGCCCCGGGGCCGCCGGGGCTGGATCCGGATCCAGCAGCAGCGCCTCCACCCGCGCCCCGAAGCGCACCTCCCCACCCAGCTCCTCGATGCGGCGCCGCAGACCGCGCACCACGGTGGCGAGCTTGAAGGTGCCGATATGGGGGCGGTGGCGGGTGAGGATCTCCGGCTGGGCACCGGCCTCCACCAGTTCCTGCAGCACCTTGCGCACCTTGCGCGGATCTTCGCTCACCTGGCTATAGAGCTTGCCGTCGGAGAAGGTGCCGGCACCGCCTTCCCCGAACTGGGCATTGGAATCGGGGTTGAGGGGACGCTCACCCCGCCAGAAGGCGAAGGTGTCGGCGGTGCGTTCCTTCACCGGGCGCCCCCGTTCCAGCAGCAGCGGCTTCAGGCCCATCTGAGCGAGCAGCAACGCTGCGAAATAGCCGCAGGGACCGGCACCGATCACCAGCGGCCGCCGATCCGGCTCGCCGCCGCCCGCCCACGGCCGCCCGACGGCGGCACCGGCCACGAAGCGGTAGCGCTCATCGGGGGTGGGCCGCAGATGGGGATCACCGCGAAAACGGCGCAGCAGCCGGGCGCGGGCCGAGGGCTCCAGCGCCAGATCGAGATCGAGGCAATACACCAGCTGAATCCGATCGCGGCGACGGGCATCGACGCTGCGTCGCACGATGCGATGGCCGCGCAGCAACTCCGGCGCCAGGCGCAGCCGCCGGCAGATCGCCGCCGGCAGATCCTCGTCGCGGTGATCGAGGGGAAGTTTCAGCTCACTGAGCCGCAGCACGGACAGGCGACAGCGAAGGGACAGGGCAGCCCGAGGCTCCCTGGAGTCCTGTCTAGATCAGCCCCCTGGCGGCGGCGCGGCGGAGGGGGCGACGCGGTGGGGAGGTGGAGGTGGCGGGGCGACTGCGTTGCAAGCGACGGCAACAACGGCGCAGCCCCAGCAGCGACGGCCTTCAGGTGCCATCGTGGGCGGATCTTGCTGTGGATGGGTCATGGGCCTGATGCACTGTCCTCTCTGCATCGGCCTGGCCGTGCTGTCCGCCGTGCGCACCAGCGCCCACGCCTGGTTGCTGTGGCAGCGCTATCGCCCCATGCCGATGCCCCCCAGCACCCCCTCCCTGTCGCCGGCATGAGCCTGCAGGCCACCTACGCCGGCGCCAACGGCTGGTTGCTGGAGTTTCAGGATCCCGCCAGCACCGACCCGTCGCTGCGGGTGTTGGTGGATCCATGGCTGCAAGGGCCCCTGGTGTTTCCGCCAGGCCCCTGGCTGCTGAAGGGTGAGCTGCCGCAGCCGCTGCCCGTGCCCGAGCCGATCGATCTGCTGCTGCTCACCCAGGGGCTGGACGACCATTGCCACCCCGCCAGCCTGGCCCTGCTGCCCCGCACGCTGCCGGTGGTGGGCTCGGCCAGCGCCGCCGCCCGGGTGCAACGCCTCGGTTTTCAACACATCACCGCCCTGAAACCAGGCCAGAGCCATCGGCACGGATCCCTCACGATCACGGCCACCGCCGGCGCCCCCGTCCCCCAGGTGGAGAACGGCTATCTGCTCGACCATCCCGGCGGCAGCCTCTACCTGGAGCCCCACGGCTTCCTGGCGGCGGATCTGGCGCCACGGCGGGTCGATGCGGTGATCACCCCGGTGATCGACATCGCTCTGCCGCTGCTGGGGCCGTTCGTCTGTGGCCGTCGCGTGCTGCCCCAGCTGTTGGAGCGGTTCCAGCCCAGCACCGTGCTGGCCAGCACCACCGGCGGCGATGTGCGCTTCGATGGCTTGCTGGCGGGGCTGCTGCGCCCGCAGGGCAGCCTTGCGGAAGCGACGGCCCTGCTGCGCAGCGCCGGCCTGCCCCAGACGCAGCTGATCGATCCGCAGCCCGGCGTCAGCTACGAGCTGCCGGTGAGCTGAGGGCTGGCGGTGATCGGAAGGCTGGCCGTGGCGGAAAGGGGCCAGGCAGACCTGACGGCCTCAGGCGTTGCGCCACCCCTGGTGCACAGCGGGGTGGCACCACAACTGGGCGGAGCCCTTGGCCTGCAGGGCGCCTCAGGCTGCCGCCAGCCAGTCCGCCAGGCTTCGTGCGGGCAGATCGCTGCTGCTGGTGACCTCCACGATGCGACCAATCGCTGCAGGGCTCTCCAGGGCATCCAGGCACACCCGTGCCACCAGGCGGCGGGGGATGCTGTCGCTCTCCTGCTGATCCGGACCGGAGAAGCGAATCCCCTCCGCCTGCAGGTTCTCCTCCCGTTCGCTCAGCCCACCGGGCCGCACCACGGTCCACTCCAGACCGCTCTGCTCCAGCCAGCGCTCCCCCAGCCGTTTCCACACCAGGATCAGCCCGAACAAATTGAGCGGATGCCGCCAGCGGCCGGCACACAGGGAGCTCACCAGCACCACCCGCTGCAGACCCACCGCCCGGCAGGCCTGGATCTGCTGCTGCACCCCCAGGGCATCCACCTGCAGCGGCCCAGCCAGGTTGATCGAAGGGCGGGCGCCGGTGGCGATCACCAACGCGTCGCAGTCCTGCAGAGCCCGATGCAGGGCCTCCACCTCGCTCAGCTCCAGCCGCACCACCTCGGCGCCGCTCAGGCCTGCCGGCAGGGCTGAAGCGGGCCGCAGCAGCGCCCGTACCTGATGGCCGCGCTGCAGCGCCTCCTCCACCACGCGCCAGCCCGTCTTGCCGGAGGCCCCGGAAACCGCCAGGAGCATCGTCCAACCCTGTGAATGAGCGACCATGCTGCTGCAGCCGGCAGGGGGCTGCGGGGAGCACGAGCCACTGGCGCCGTTCGAGCGAGCGCCGGCAAAGCCACGGCCGCGACAGGTCCCGCAGGTCAGTCGCCGGACCGTTCCGCCTCCAGGGCCGCCACCTGCAGGCGGGTGGAGAGCACCGCATCAGGGTTGAGGCTGATCGAATCGATCCCCTCCTCCACCAGAAAGCGAGCGAATTCCGGATAGTCGCTGGGGGCCTGGCCGCAGATACCGATCTTGCAGCCGCAGCGCTTCGCCGTGCGGATCGCCAGGCGGATCATCTCCTTCACCGTGGCGTGGCGTTCATCGAACAACTCTGCCACCAGGGCTGAATCGCGATCGAGGCCCAGAGTGAGCTGGGTGAGGTCGTTGGAGCCGATCGAGAAGCCATCGAAACGCTGGGCGAAGGCTTCGGCGCCGATCACATTGCTGGGCAGTTCACACATCACATACACCTCCAGGCCGTTCTCACCGCGCACCAGGCCATGGCGGGCCATCTCGGCCAGCACCTTGTCGCCCTCCTCGGGGGTGCGGCAGAAGGGAATCATCGGGATCACGTTGGTGAGGCCCATCGTGTCGCGCACCTGCCTGAGCGCCCGGCATTCCAGGCCGAAGGCCTCACGAAAGGCCGGGGAGTGATAGCGCGAGGCCCCGCGCCAGCCGATCATTGGGTTCTCCTCCTGCGGCTCGAACACCCGGCCGCCAAGAAGATTGGCGTATTCGTTGCTCTTGAAATCCGAGAAGCGCAGGATCACCGGCCTGGGATAGAAGGCCGCCGCAATCCGTGCCATCCCCTGAGCCAACAGATCCACGTAGTAATCGGCAGGTTTCAAATAACCGGCGCAGAGTGCGGCGATCGCCTGACGTTCGGCCGGATCAGCCACGTGTTCGGGCTGCAGCAGCGCCAGCGGATGCACCTTGATGTGGTTGGCGATGATGAACTCCAGCCGCGCCAGACCCACCCCATCGCAGGGGATGCGCGCCAGGTTGAAGGCCTCCTCCGGGTTGCCCACGTTCATCAGGATCTGCGTCCGGGTGGTGGGCAGATCGTCGAGCCGCTGCTCCCGCAGCTCAAACGGCAGCGCCCCCTCATACACATGGCCCACATCGCCTTCGCAGCAGCTGATCGTGATCGTCTGGCCATCGGCGATGCGCGTGGTGGCGACGCCCGTGCCGACGATCGCCGTGATGCCCATCTCGCGGGCGATGATCGCCGCGTGGCAGGTACGGCCGCCCTGATCGGTGACGACACCGCTGCAGCGCCTGAGGATCGGTTCCCAGTCGGGATCGGTGCGGCGGGTGATCAGCAGATCGCCCGGCTCGAAGCGCTGGATCTCAGAAGGGTCGGCGATCACCCGCGCCCGGCCGCTGCTCACCGAGGCGCCGATCGCCCGGCCGCTGAGGAGCGGCTGCTGGCTGTGGGGAGCCAGGTGCCAGCTGCGCAGCACCGCCGCCTGCTGGCGTGACTGCACCGTTTCAGGGCGCGCCTGGAGGATGAACAACTCGCCGTTCTCGCCGTCGCGGGCCCACTCGATGTCCATCGGCGTCGGCATCCCGCGGCGGGCGCTGTAGTGGGCCTCAATCGCGCAGGCCCAGCGGGCCAGCTGCAGGGCCTCGGCATCGCTGATGGCGTAGCGGCGCCGCTCGGATTCGGGCACCTCCTCGTTGCGGGTGGCGCTGGCGCCGGGATGGCTGGGATCGGCGGCTGAGGCCGCACCAGCCTCGGCGTAGACCATGCGGATCGCCTTGCTGCCCAGTCGCCGGCTGAGGATCGGGGCGCAGCCGCGGGCCAGCGTCGGCTTAAAGATCAGGAGCTCATCCGGGTTCACCGCCCCCTGCACCACGTTCTCGCCCAGGCCATAGGCGGCGGTGAGCAGCACGGCATCACGGAAGCCGGTTTCGGTGTCGATCGAGAACATCACTCCGGAGGCGCCCAGGTCGGATCGCACCATGCGCTGCACGCCGATCGAGAGGGCCACCTCGAAGTGATCGAAGCCGTGGATCTGCCGGTACGAGATCGCCCGATCGGTGAACAGCGAGGCATAGCAGCGGCGGCAGGCGGCGATCAGGGCCGCCTCGCCCTGCACGTTCAGGAACGTCTCCTGCTGACCAGCGAAGGAGGCATCGGGCAGGTCTTCGGCGGTGGCACTGGAGCGCACCGCCACCGAAGGGGATCCCAGAGCCCGGTAGGCCGAAAGGATCGCCTGCTCCAGGTCCGCCGGCAGGGGGGTGGAGAGCAGCAGCGAACGGGCGGCGGCTCCTGCAGCCTGCAGGGCGGCGATGTCCGTGCCATCGAGGCCATCGAGGCTGGCGTGCAGGCGCTCGGCCAGGCCACCGCTGGTGATCAGGTGGCGATAAGCGGCGGCGGTGGTGGCAAAACCGGAGGGCACCCGCACACCGGCGGCCTCCAGCTCACGGATCAGCTCACCCAGCGAGGCGTTCTTGCCGCCCACCTCGGCCAGATCCTCCAGCCCCACCTGCTCGAAGGGCAGCACCAACAGATCTGCAGCAGCCATGGCCGGTTCCACGCTCTGGCTGAACTCTGACGCTGCCGGCGGCGATCGTCACAAGGGGAGGCAACGAGGCCTTCCTCAGGTGAAAGCGGCCGCCCTCAGGACTCCGGCCCCTCCGACGGGCCCTCAGGCAGCAACTGGGCGAGCAGCCCGGAACCCATCAGCACCAGGCCGAGCCCGATCGCCAGACCACGATTGGCGGCGGCCGGCCCCTCGCCACTCCAGGCAGCGGCCGCCAGGAAGGCCGCGCCCAGCAGCAGGGAGGGCACCAGCACGATGCCTTTGGCGGTGCGGTTGAGACTCATCGGATGGGGTGATGGGAAGGAGGAGGCTGCGCTTCAGCCCTGGGGCGATGACAGCGCAACGGCACAGGCCGGGACGGTTGGATCGGGTTGGGCCAGACCGGCGGCGATCAGGCGGCTGCTCAGATCCTCCCCATCCCCGAGGCGGGTGACGCGGGCGACGATGCGGCCATCCACCGGGGCCATCGGGCGCAGATTGATGCGGGTACGCCGGGGCAGTTCCCGCCGCAACCAGGCCAGCACTGACTCGCTGTCGGCGGGATCGACCTGCAGACAGGCGAGCTCGAGGGCATAATTGCGATTGCCATCACCGATCTGCAGCAGGGTGGCACCGCGGACCTGCAGCACCTCTGCCGCAGACGATGGGCGCGGCTGCAGCAGGAGCAGGGCCAGACTGCAGCACAGGGCCAGCAACAGCCTCGGCAGGCGCGCGCGTGTCAGAGCTTGGCTCCGCAGCTGGGGCAGAAGAAATGGGCGCTGGCGGTGGTGGCCCCACAGGCGCTGCACTGGCGCTGGGTGTCGATCGCCAGCTCCGGATGGCTGGGCAGCCCCACCATCTCGGCATTGCTGGCACCGGGCGGCACCATCGGATAGCAGTTCTCGTTGCGGCGCACCGCCACATCGACGAACACCGGCCCCGGATGGGCCAGGGCCTCGGCCAGCAGCGGCCGCAGCTGGGCACGATCCGTGATGCGCACCCCCTTCACCCCGAAGGCCTCGGCCAGGGCGGGGAAATCAGGCATGCCACCGGTCATCTCCGAGGCGGAGTAGCGCTCGCCGTAGAAGCTTTCCTGCCACTGGCGCACCATGCCCTGCCAGCCGTTGTTCAGCACCACCACCTTCACTGGCAGGCCGTACTGGGACAGGGTGCCGAGCTCCTGGATGTTCATCAGGATGCTGGCGTCGCCGGCGACGCAGATCACCTGCTCCTCGGGGAACGCGGTCTGCACCCCCATGGCGGCGGGCATGCCGAAACCCATGGTGCCCAGACCGGCGCTGCTGATCCAGTGGCGGGGCGGATTGCGCAGGAACTGGGCCGCCCACATCTGGTGCTGCCCCACGTCGGTGGTGTAGTACGCATCGGGTGCCAGATCACGCAGGGCGACCACCACCTCCTGGGGAGCGATCTCGCCATCGGGTTCAGGCACCACCAGCGGGTAATGGTGACGCCAGGAATCGATGCGCTGCAACCAGGCCTCGGTGCGGCCCTGGGAGGTCTCGGAGCTGGAGGCGGCCAGCATCGCCTCAAGGGCAGCACGCACATCGGCGACCACCGGCACATCGGGGCGGCGGTTCTTGCCGACTTCAGCGGCATCGACATCGATATGGATCACCTTGGCCCGGGGAGCGAAACTATCGAGCCGGCCGGTGACACGATCATCGAAACGGGCACCGGCCGCAATCAGCAGATCGCACTCGGTGACGGCGAAATTGGCGTAGGCGGTGCCATGCATGCCCAGCATGCCCACCGAGAGGGGATGGCGTTCATCGAAGGCCCCCTTGCCCATCAAGGTGGTGGTGACCGGCAGACGGAAGCGCTCCGCCAGAGCGGCGATCGCCTGATGGGCAGCAGCGCTGATCGCTCCGCCTCCCACATAGAGCAGCGGTCGGCTGGATTGGCGGATCAGCTCCAGAGCGGCCTCGATCCGAGCACCATTGGGCTCGGGAGTCGAGCGGAAACCGGCGGGAACGGCGGTGCCGGGCTCCACCGGGATGTAATCAAACTCCTCGGCACCCACATCCTTGGGCACATCGATCAGCACCGGACCGGGCCGGCCGCTGGAGGCGATCAGGAAGGCCTCCGCCACGATGCGGCCGATGTCGCGGGGATCACGCACCACCCAGGAGTGCTTCACGATCGGCAGGGTGATGCCGAAGATGTCGGTCTCCTGGAAGGCATCGGTGCCGATCGCGGCCCGCGGCACCTGGCCGGTGATCACCACCATCGGCACCGAATCCATCTGAGCCGTGGCGATGCCGGTGACCAGATTGGTGGCACCGGGACCGGAAGTGCCGAAACAAACCCCCACCCGGCCGGTGGCGCGGGCGTAGGCATCGGCGGCATGGGTACCGCCCTGCTCGTGGCGCACCAGGATGTGCTTCAGCCAGCCGCGGGCCTCCGCCTTGTGCAGCTCGTCGTAGATGGGCAGGATCGCACCGCCCGGATAGCCGAAGATGTGGCGCACACCGTGGCGATGCAGGGCGTCCATCAGGGCGTGGCCGCCGGTCACCCGCTGCACTCCCCTCGCCTGCGGCGCTGCGGTGGCCCGCAGCGGGGCGAGATCGGGGCTCTTGGTGGGATCGAGGGGAGTGAGCGTCACGGCGGCAGTCGCGAAAACAGGAGCGGTGAGGGCAGGTGCTGGTGGGGCAGCTGCGGGGGGGCGGAACCGGAATCGGGCCCTGAAGCCACCGGGAACACCCGGGGCGGGGGATGGCCGACGGGCGGGCCGGCACAGAAACCGGGGAAAGTGCCGTCAGGCTAATCAGGCAGGCAGCGGCTGCCGGGATTTCTCAGCGCGGATCGCCAACATTAGAAGGCCCTGGAGAGCTCTCAACGGCTGGCGCCCCGACGGCGGCCGGCCGCCATCGCCCGCAGGATGCGGGCCGGATCGAGCCACTGGCCGCGGTGCCGCATCCCCCAGTGCAGATGGGGCCCGGTGGTGCTGCCGCTGAGGCCGACATGGCCGATCACCGCGCCGCGCGGCACCGGCTGACCGCGGCGGAGCTGCACGGCGCCGCTGCGATAGGTGTCGCCCTCGACGCTGCCGGCGAGATGGCAATAGATGTGTTCGTAATCGCCGGAGCGGATCACCAGGCCATTGCCGCAGCCCCCGTCAGCGATCACCTCCTGCACCCGTCCAGACCACCAGCTGCGCACCGGTGATCCGAGTGGCGCGGCGATGTCGACGCCGTAGTGGGGCCGCAGGTCGCCGCCGAGGGGATGGACGCGCATCCCGAAGCCACTGGTGAAACCGGCGAAGGCGGGCACCGGGAAGACCCCATGCACCCAGCTGGAGGCGACAGCCGCAGCCGTGGGTTGCAGCAGAACCGCAACCAGCGCCGCCGCCGCCCCCCTGAGCTGACCGCGGCGGCGATCAGAGCAGACCCAGGGCATGCAGGGGCCCCCGCCCACTGAGCAGCTCGAGCAGAAAGGCCGAAAATCCCACCATCGCCAGCCGTCCGTTCCAGACCTCCGAGCTGTTGTTCCAGCCCCAAGCCCATTTGTCCTGCGGGTAGAGCTTGACGCGGGTGGGCAGGGCCGCCGCCTGGTCCAGGTTCACCTCCGGCCCGGCCAGGGCCTGCTGCACCAGGGTTGCCAGGCCCTCGATGAACGAGGGGGTGGTATCGAGGGCGGGCACGCGCCGGAAATTGGTGATCCCCGACTCCGTGGCAATCTCGCGGTATTCGATGTCGATCTCCTCGAGCGTCTCGATGTGCTCGCTGACGAAGCTGATCGGCACCACCACCAGATCCTTGACGCCGGCTTCGCCCAGCTCATGCAGGGCATCGTCGGTGTAGGGGCGCAGCCACTCGACCGGACCGACGCGACTCTGATAGGCCAGGGTGTACGGATTGGCGTGACCCAGATCCGCCTGCAGCTTCTGCATGATCAGCCGGGCGCAGCTCTCGATCTCGGTCTGATAGGGATCGCCGGCTTCCTCCACGTAACTCTTCGGCACGCCGTGGGCGCTGAAGAACACATGGGCGCTGCCCGGATCGGGGCAGGCCCGGATCTCGCGGGTGATCAGCTCGGCCATGGCGCCGATGTAGCCCGGATCATCGTGGTAGCTGCGGATGCAACGGATCGGCAGCCGAGCGAAGGCGGGATCGGCCTGGCGCAGACGCTGCAGCTCCCGGAAGCTGGAGCCGCTGGTGCTGATCGAAAAGTGTGGATAGAGAGGCAGCACCACCACCTCCTCGACACCGTCGGCCTTGATATCAGCCACCGCCGACTCGGTGAACGGATGCCAGTAACGCATCGCCACATAACTGGTGGCCTCGATGCCGCGCTGGCGCAGGCTGCTCTGCAGCTCGCGTGCCTGCTGCTCGGTGATGCGACGCAGCGGTGAGCCGCCACCGATCGAGCGGTAGGCCGCCTGGGACTTACCGGCCCGCAGGGTGCTGATCAGCCAGGCCAGCGGCTTCTGCAGCGCCGGGTTGGGCAGCCGGATGATATCAGGATCGGAAAACAGGTTGTAGAGGAACGGCCCGACGTCCTGGATCCGTTCGGGGCCACCGAGGTTAAGCAGCAGCACGCCGACCCTGGCCATGCCCGGATGTCCTTACGAAACGCCGAGCGTAACGCCAAGCTCCGGGGCCGTGGCGAGCCGATACGGTCGCCGCAGCCAGGACGTGCAAGGGACGGGGCGGCAGGCGGACCGCCGACCTGGCGGGACCAGGACAGGATCGGTAAGGTCCGGCGGCGGATCGCGCGGGCAGAGCGCCCCTCTCCCCCCTGGACGTCAGCGACACCGCTTCTGAGCCTCCAGCGCAGGCTTCACCCCCCGCGGCTCCCGCATCTGGGGTGGTGCCGCAACCAGTCCCAGGGCCACCCTCCCGCCCCTCGCCTGAGGCAGCCCCCGCAGCGGCCCCGCCAGAGTCCGAGGGGGGCGACCTCGCCGCTCTGCTGGCGCGGCATAACGCCGCCCTGGAGGCGGCCGGCATCCGATTGCGCCTGGAGCAACGGGGCCGCAGCCTGGGCCTGCGCGGACCGCTGCCCCTTGCCGATGGCAGCGCCGGTCTGCGGACCCAACGGCTCAGCCTGGGCCTGGCCGCCAGCCCGGAGGGGGTGCTCTGGGCCCTGCAGCGCCTGCATCAGGTGCAGCAGCAACTGCAGGATGGCGATTTCCAGTGGAGCCAGTGGCGGCGCCGGCCGGCGGCGAGCCCCAGCGCCGTCGCGGCCGACACCCCCCTGCCGGCCGGGAAGGCCGCCAGCGGCGCAGGGCTGGCGGCGGCGATCGGTAACGACGCCCTGCAGGCGGTGCTCGAGCAGTTCGAGCGCGACTTCTTCCGCGATCCGCGCCGCCGCCGCCAACCCGCGGGCAGCCGCAGCACCTGGCATTCCGCCTACCGGCCCTATCTGCGCCGCCTGGAGCAGCTGGCCGGCCCTGCTCCCCTGTCGCTGGGCCTGCTGGAGACAACACTGGAGAGCTATCCCCTGGCCAGCCGCGGCCGGCAGCAGTGCGGCATCGCCCTGGCCGCCCTGGCCCGCCAGGCGGGACTGGAGCTGCCGGCGGACTGGGCCGGCCGCAGCGGCGGCTACGGGCTGCACCGGGCCCGCTTCCGGCAGCTGCCCAGCGACCGGCGCATCCTGGAGCTGGTGGAGGCGATCCCGAACCCGGCCTGGCGGCTGGCCTACGGCCTGATGGCCACCTATGGGCTGCGCAACCACGAGGTGTTCTTCTGCGATCTCTCCGGCCTGGCGGCCGGGGGCGACCGGGTGCTGCGGGTGCTGCCCACCAGCAAGACCGGCGAACACCAGGTGTGGCCGTTTCAGCCGGAGTGGGTGGAGCATTTCGCCCTCGGGCAGCTGGGCGACGATCCCGGCGCCCTGCCGCCGGTGCAGACCGATCTGCGCCGCACCACCCTGCAGCAGGTGGGCCGGCGCGTCGCCGAGCAGTTCCGCCGCTACGAGCTGCCGATCACCCCCTATGACCTGCGCCACGCCTGGGCCGTGCGCACGATCCATATCGGCCTGCCGGACACGGTGGCGGCGCGGATGATGGGGCACTCGGTGACGATTCACACCCGCACGTACCACCACTGGATCACCCGCCGCGACCAGCAGCAGGCGGTGGATGCGGCCCTCGAGCGGCTGCGCAGCGCCTGAAGGCACGGCGTCCGTCCCATCGGGTCCCATCCGCTCCGCCCCGCCACCTTCCCGCCGGCGTGAGCGGGCCAGCGCTCCGGCCCACGGCAGCCAGCCGATGCTGCCGCCACAGTGGGGCGATCCGCCTCGCCTTCTGTGACCGACCCCAGCCCCCGCCGCCCGGCTGAGGCCCCCAACCCGGCAACGGCCGTTCCCGCTGCGGCCAGCGGCACGGACCAGCTGGATCACGAAGCCGGCCAGCTGGGCATGGGCGGTGATCTCGCCCCCGAGCGCGATGCCGAGGCCTACCGCCGCCGCATGCAGCGCCGTCAGGAGGTGCAGCGCCAGCGGGTGGGGGAACGCAACCTGGAGAAGGGGCTGGTGCTGGTGTTCACCGGCGACGGCAAGGGCAAGACCACGGCGGCGCTGGGGCTGGTGCTGCGCACCCTCGGCCACGGCGAACAGGTGGCGGTGGTGCAGTTCATCAAAGGCGGCTGGCAGCCGGGCGAGGCGAAGGCGCTGGCGCTGTTTGGCGACGCCCTGCACTGGCATGCCCTCGGCGAAGGCTTCACCTGGGAGACCCAGGACCGCGAGCGGGACCGGGCCCTGGTGCAGCAGGCCTGGCAGCGCTCGCTCCAGTATCTCGAGGATGGCTCGCGGCGGCTGGTGGTGCTCGATGAAGTCAATGTGGCGATGAAGCTGGGCTACCTGGAGCCGGAACAGGTGCTGGAGGGACTGCAGCGGCGGCCGCCGCTCACCCATGTGGCGCTCACCGGTCGCGGCGCGCCGGCTGCGGTGCTGGAGCGGGCTGATCTGGTCACCGAGATGAAACTGGTGCGCCATCCCTTCCGGGAGCAGGGGGTGCGGGCCCAGGCGGGCATCGAGTACTGAGCGGCCGACAGGGAGGCGTCCAGACCGTTGCGCCCCGCTCCCGGCGGAGCCCCGGCACCGGAACCGTTGCTGCCCGGCGGCGGAGCGGTTGCTACTGTTCGCCGGATCCAGGATCTCGATGGCTTACAGGCGCGTACTGCTCAAGCTCAGCGGCGAAGCTCTGATGGGAGAGCAGGGCTATGGCATTGATCCAGCCATCGTGCAGTCGATCGCCCGCGATGTGGCCGCTGTCGTGGCCGACGGCACCCAGCTGGCGATCGTGGTCGGCGGCGGCAACATCTTCCGTGGCCTCAAGGGAAGCGCCGCCGGCATGGACCGCGCCACCGCCGACTACGTGGGCATGCTGGCGACGGTGATGAATGGCATCACCCTGCAGGACGGCCTCGAACGCGCCGGCGTGCCCACCCGCGTGCAGAGCGCCATCTCGATGCAGGAGGTGGCTGAGCCCTACATCCGCCGCAAGGCGATCCGCCACATGGAGAAGGGTCGTGTCGTGATCTTTGCCGCCGGCACCGGCAATCCCTTCTTCACCACCGATACCACCGCGGCGCTGCGGGCGGCGGAGATCGGCGCCGATGTGGTGTTCAAGGCCACCAAGGTGGACGGGGTCTACGACAAGGATCCCAACAAGCACGCCGATGCGGTGCGCTACGAGAAACTGTCGTTTCTGGAGGTGCTCAGCGGCGAACTGGAGGTGATGGACAGCACCGCCATCGCCCTGTGCAAGGACAACGCCATCCCGATTGTGGTGTTTGATCTGTTCGGAGCCGGCAACATCGGCCGGGCGGTGCGCGGCGAAGCCATCGGCACCAGCATCCTGCCCGCCGTCTGACCCCGGCCGGGGGCTCCGGCTCCCGCTCCGCCCGTGCCGCCACCGGACCGGGCCCCTGCGATCCCTTCCGCACCCCTGCCACCCCCGCCCCTCCCATGGATCTCGAAGCCAGCATGCGCAAGTCGGTGGAGGCCACCCAGCGCACCTTCAACACGATCCGCACCGGCCGTGCCAACCCCTCGCTACTCGACAAGATCAGCGTCGACTACTACGGCGCTGAAACCAAGCTGAAGGCGCTGGCCACCCTGTCGACGCCCGATTCGCAGACGCTCCAGATCCAGCCGTTCGATCGCAGCTCCCTGGCCCTGATCGAGAAGGCGATCTCGATGAGCGATCTGGGCCTCACCTGCAACAACGATGGCAAGGTGATCCGGATCAACATCCCGCCGCTCACCGAAGATCGCCGCAAGGACCTCTGCAAGCTGGCCGCTAAATATGCCGAAGAGGGCAAGGTGGCCATGCGCAACATTCGCCGCGACGGCATCGACAAGGTGAAGAAGCAGGAAAAGGACGGCGACCTCTCCGAGGATCAGAGCCGCGACGAGCAGGACCGGATCCAGAAGCTCACCGATCGCTTCATCAGCGAGATCGAGAAGCACCTCGCCGAGAAGGAAGCCGACATCCTCAAGGTCTGACTCATAAGGTCTGACTCATAAGGTCTGAACCGCAGGCGCTGCGGGGGCGGTTCCCTCTCGATGACCCGATGCCTCCAGGCCGGGTCTCAGAAACCGCCACTGCCGTTTGCGCCCGGGCTGTCTCACCGTGCCCGTGACCTCGCTGCGCTCCCGCGCCTGGCGCGCCTGTTTACCCTGATGCTCGCACTGGATTTCCGATGCTCCGATCCATCCTTTCCGCCATCTGGATGCTCAGTGGTGTGCTGCTGATCGTGACGGTGCTGCTGCACAGCCCCAAAGGCGATGGCATGGGCGGCCTGGCCGCCAGCGGCGGCTCGATGTTCACCAGCGCCCGCAGCGCCGAAAACACCCTGAACCGCATCACCTGGACCCTGCTGGCCACCTTCCTGGGTCTGGCGGTGGTGCTCAGCGCCGGCTGGGTGGGCTGAGGCGATGGTGATGCCGCGTCGCACGCTGCTGGAGCTGGTCAGCCGTCTATCGGGCGCCGCCGCTGCTGCGGTGCCATTCCTCAGCGCGGCCTCCCGCGCCGAAGCCGCCTCCCGGGCCGGGGAAGCCGCCTGGGAGCTCTCCGATGCCGAATGGCGCCGCCGCCTGCCGGCCCCGGCCTATGCGGTGCTGCGCCAGGAGGCGACCGAGCGCCCCTTCTCCAGCCCGCTCAATCAGGAAAAGCGAGCCGGCACGTTCGTGTGCGCCGGCTGCCGCCTGCCCCTGTTCGAATCCGGCAGCAAGTACGAGAGCGGCACCGGCTGGCCCAGCTTCTGGCAACCGCTGCCGGAGGCGATCACCACGAAAGTGGATTTCCGCCTGCTGGTGCCGCGCACCGAATACCACTGCCGTCGCTGCGGCGGCCACCAGGGCCATGTGTTCGGTGACGGCCCCCGTCCCACCGGCAAGCGCTACTGCAACAACGGTGTGGCACTGCTGTTCGTGCCCCGCTGAACGCTGCGGTACCCGCGAGGCCGATTCACAGCGCCGAGCCGGCCGTCGACGCGCGGATCGCCGCAGCCCCGCCACTGCGGAGACAGGCGATCGGCGCAGGTCTGTGCGGGTTGTCAGCGCTTCACCAGATCGCGCACCTGCGGCTGGCCATCGACGATCTCGCCCACCAGCACCTGATCGGTGATGTCAACGAACAGACCGTTCTCGAGCACACCGGGGAGGTTGTTGATCTCCTTCTCCAGGCGGCGCGGATCAGTGATGCCACCGTTGAACGTCGCATCCAGCACCAGATTGCCCTGATCGGTCACCACAGGGCCGGCCTTGCGCACCGCCATGCGCAGCTGCGCCACGCCACCCATCTCCGCCAGCTGGGCCTGCACCTGACGCCAGGCACCGGGCAGCACCTCCACCGGCAGCAGGAAGCCGAGGTTGAGGGTGTCAACGAGCTTGGTGGCATCCACCACCACCACGAACCGGGCGGCGCGCACCGCCACCAGCTTCTCCTGCACATGGCAGGCTCCGCCGCCCTTGATCAGCTGGAAGGAGGGGTCGACCTCATCGGCGCCGTCAATCGCCAGATCGATCCGATCCACGGCGTTGAGGCTCTGCAGCGGGATACCGAGCTCGGCCGCCAGCACCTCCCCCTGAAACGAGGTGGTGACCCCGACGATGTCGCGCAGCTCGCCCCGCTGCAGGCGGGCCCCGAGTTCACGGATCATCAGGGCGGCGGTGGAGCCGGAGCCGAGGCCCAGCACCATGCCGTCACGGATCTGCTCGACGGCGGCCACCGCCACCGCCTGCTTCATCCGATCCTGCAGATCCGTCATCCCCTCGGCCATGACCACCCCGGACAATGCTGTGCAGGGGGACCTTACCCCGGCTGTGGCAGGGGGGCCGGGCGGATCGTCAGGCTGAGTTCCCGCTGGCCGCGGATCACGTTCAGAGCCAGCGGTTCGCCGACACTGGCCTGCTCCACCTGCTGCAACAGCTGGGCCGGATCGCGCACGGGCTGATCGGCCACAGCCACCACCAGGTCGCCGCGGCGCAGGCCGGCCTTCTGGGCGGGACTGTCATCGATCACCCGCTGCACCAGGGCACCATCACGCTCGGGAAGCTGCAGCAACGCGTTGGGATCGCGGTTGTTCTGCCGTGCCATGCGAGCCGTGAGCGGCACCAGCTGCAGCCCCAGGTAGGGATGCACCACCGGGCGGCCATCGGCCAGCTGGTCGGCCACCCGTCGGGCCAGGTTGATCGGGATCGCGAATCCCAGACCGGCTCCTGGACCGGAACGCACCAGCGTATTGATCCCGATCACCTCACCATCGGCATTGATCAGGGGACCACCGGAATTGCCCGGATTGATCGCCGCATCGGTCTGAATCAGATCGAGCCGCTTGTCGGAAAAACCCAGGCTGTTGATATCGCGGTGCAGACCGCTGACGATGCCGAGGGTGACCGTGCGCTCCAGGCCGTAGGGACTGCCGAGGGCAATCGCCCAGTCGCCCACCTCCAGGGCGGCGGAATCCCCCAGGGGTGCCGCGGGCAGATCCTTCGGGGCACGGATCCGCACCAGGGCCAGGTCGGTGACCGGATCGGCCCCCACCACCGTGCCATCGAGCTGACGCCCATCGGCGAGGGTCACCGTCACCGCATCCACCGCCTCGACCACGTGGGCATTGGTGAGCACCACGCCGGAGCGGCCATCGATCACCACCCCGGAGCCCTGTCCCCGCTCCCGGCTGCTGGGCAGCTGATCGCCGAACAGATCACGCAGCAGCGGATCGCCGAACAGAGGATCGAGCCCGGTCCGGGCGACGCTGCGCTCGGTATCGATGCGCACCACCGCCGGGGCGACCCGCCGGGCCGCCGCGCTGACAAAACTGCCACCGGCGACGCGGCTGGCCGTGAGGCTGGCGGACGGGGCGGCGGCGGCGGCCACGGGGCCCGGAACGCCGCTGCCGGCAGGGTGCATCGCCGCCGTGTCGTCAGCCGCAGGGAGGGATGGAGCCGGAGCACCGGCAACAGGGGCGGGCATGGTGCTGGTCGCGGCGAGGGCGGCCGCCGGCAGCGATGCGCAGGGCAGCAGCCACACCAGCACCAGAAGCAGCACGGTGAGGAGCCTGGCCAACCCCTGCCGCAGGGGCGGGATCAGGGCGCTCGGACGGAACAATGCGGTCGGCGTCGCAGGGGGCTCAGGCTAAGCGGATCCCATAGGGCAGCGGC
Source organism: Cyanobium sp. (assembly GCA_046075505.1). Taxonomy (GTDB): domain Bacteria; phylum Cyanobacteriota; class Cyanobacteriia; order PCC-6307; family Cyanobiaceae; genus Cyanobium. Next base: position 22,955 of record JBJTQH010000109.1, read on the forward strand.
AGGCCCGCGGTGTTCCGGCGGCCAGCTCAGCAGGGCGTGGGCGCAGCCGACCAGCGCAACAGACGCTGCTGCAGGGTGCCATCCGCCTGCAGCGCCAGCCAGCGACCGCCGGGATCCTCGGCGCGATCCAGGGGGCAGGGCTGCACGGCCGCGAACGAGCGCAGCGTCGACGGGCAGCCCAGCAGCGGCACCGGAACCAGCGTCGCCGGCCGCTGCGGCAGCCAGCCGTGCCAATGCTGATGCACATGGCCGAACAGCACCGCCCGCAGCCCGGGCAGCGGTGCCAGCAAGGCGCGCAGCGCCTCCCCATCGCTCAGGGCAATGGCGTCGAGGCCGGCCTCCCCGATCGGCAGGGGCGGATGGTGCAGCACCACCAGCGTCGGCTGCAGCGGCTCCCGCGCCAGTGCATCGCCGAGCCAGGCCAGCTGGCGCTCCCCCAGCCGCCCCTCCAGCCGCCCGGGCAGATGGCTGTCGAGCAACAGAATGCGCCACACCCCACGCTGGAGCTGCGCCGGCGCGATCACCATCCGCCGCCCGAGAGCGGCCCGCAGCAGCCCGGCATGGTCATGGTTGCCAGGGAGCAGCCAGGGGGCGGGCAAGGCCGCCAGGGGAGAGGCGTCCAGCCGTTCCGCCAGGCGCAGATAGCCCCCCCAGCTCTCGTCCTGGCAGAGATCACCGCTGATCAGCAACTGATCCACCGCCAGTCCAGCGGCCTGCAGCTGCCGATCGGCCTGCACCAGAGCGTGCTGCCACTGATCGCAAGGAGCCCGGCCGCGGCAGATCCCCTGCGGATCGGCCAACAGATGGGGGTCGCTGAGCTGTAGCAGTCGCATGGCGAGGGGGCGGCGGACAAGGCCGGGACAGGGGCGGAGGGGGCGGGCCGATTCCGTATCGAGGCCAGGGCCGACGAGCCGGCGCGGGCTCTGCAGCGGGGACATCGCCGCCGGCGGATCGGATCGGGGATCGGATCGCGAACGCGGACTTCGGCTTAAGTTTCCCGCAGACATCCGCACGCGCCATGGCCACCATCCCCCCCGGTACACGCCAGCGCTGCAGCCTCTGCAAGGTCGAGATTCAGGGCATGGCGGGGGGAAAGGATCTGGTGCATTTCAGCCAGGGTGCCCCCGGCAGCCGGGCCAAACTCTGGGCCCGGGTCTGTCAGTACCTGCGCACGCCGGAACAGTGCAGCCAATGCCTCAACCAGGACGCGGCGCTGCGGGGGGATGTGGTGAGCAGCGATTACTACGCCGAAGCGCCGCAGGTGGATGCCGCCGCCGGCCTGGCCGGCCTGGGCGGGATGATGCCGCCGCCTCCTGTGCAGTGAGACCGCTGCAGTGAGACCGCAGGGCCGGGCTGTAGGGTGCTGACATGCCCCCCGGGCATCAGCCCTTCCGAACAGGCGAACGTTCCTGAGGCCCCGTGTTGCGGCCGAGAAGGAACAGTCCTGCGGAAGGAGCAGTGTTCACTGCAGCACCGGCGGGGTTCCGTTCCCGTCCGTTGCCGTGTCCTTACCAGCTCCCGAGGCAATCGAATCCCTGGCGCGAGAGGTGGCCCAGCCCGCCGGCCTCGAGCTGCGCGGGGTGCATCTGCTGGCCCATCGCCTGCCGTTGACAGTGCAGGTGTTCGTCCAGAGATGTGACGGCGGCGACGTCAGCCTCGAGCAGTGCGCCGCCCTCAGCGGTCCGCTCGCTGAGGCCCTGGAGGCCTCCGGCCTGCTCGCCCAGGCCTACGTGCTGGAGATCAGCAGCCCCGGCATCGGCGAGGTGCTGCACAGCGATCGCGACTTCACCAGCTTCCGCGGTTTTCCGGTGGTGGTGGTGCGCCGCGACACCGAGGGTCGCGACCAGCGCCGCGAAGGCCTGCTGCTGGGCCGTGATGAGCAGGTGGTGCTGCTCAATGACCGGGGGCGGACCGTGCGCATCCCCCGCAGCGAGGTGCTGACGGTGCAACTGGTGACACCGAGCGACGACGGCTGAATCCACCCCAGAAGGCGACCGCCATCGCACCGCGCGGCCACACATTCATCCTGCATTCTGACTCCCTTATTCCTCCTCCTCCATGGCTCTTGTTCTGCTCCCCGGTCTCAACAACCTGATCGAAGACATCAGCGAAGAAAAAAAACTCCCGCCGGCGGTGGTGGAGGCCGCCCTGCGTGAAGCCCTGCTGAAGGGCTACGAGCGCTATCGCCGCACCCTCTATCTGGGCATCAGCGAGGATCCCTTCGAGGAGGATTACTTCAGCAACTTCGATGTCGCCCTTGATCTTGAGGAGGAGGGCTACCGCGTTCTCGCCAGCAAGATCATCGTTGACGAGGTGGAGAGCGAAGACCACCAGATCGCGATCGATGAAGTGAGGCAGGTCGCCGAAGACGCCCAGACCGGCGACACTGTGGTGCTCGATGTCACCCCGGAAAAAGACGACTTCGGCCGCATGGCTGCCGCCACCACCAAGCAGGTGCTGGCCCAGAAGCTGCGCGATCAGCAGCGGCGGATGATTCAGGAGGAGTTCGCCGATCTCGAGGATCCCGTGCTCACAGCCCGGGTGATCCGCTTCGAGCGGCAGTCAGTGATCATGGGGGTGAGTTCGGGGATCGGCCGGCCCGAAGTGGAGGCCGAGCTGCCGCGCCGCGATCAGCTGCCGAACGACAACTACCGTGCCAATGCCACCTTCAAGGTCTTCCTCAAGGAGGTGAGCGAGGTGGCGCGGCGCGGCCCCCAGCTGTTCGTCTCCCGCTCCAATGCCGGGCTGGTGGTGTATCTGTTCGAAAATGAAGTGCCCGAGATCCAGGAGGGCTCGGTGCGGATCGTGGCGGTGGCGCGCGAGGCCAATCCCACCTCCCGCTCGACGCTGTCGACAGCCACCTTGGTGCGCGGACCGACGGAACGGGAGGGGGGATTGGCCTCGCGCGCCACCGCCAC
>JBJTQH010000110.1:0-18691 GCA_046075505.1 Cyanobium sp.
AATTATCTCGTGAAGCAGAACCCAGCGATTGTTGGGGTCGAGCTTTCCACCGAAGGGTGAATGAAACTCCTCGATGGAGAGCTGACCTGAGTGCTGAAGAACGTACATTGAGGAGCCTGAGGATTCTTCTAAGCCCGAAACGACCGATTGCGTTCCATCCTAACCCGAGACAGCCGCTGGAATCAACTGCACCGCAACGGATCTGGGTTGCTCAGCAGGCCCTAGTTACAGTTCGACGTGTCGCGGCTCTTATTGAGGCCGATCTGCCAAGCGCGCGGCCCATGAGCGCATCAATTGCCAGACAAAGCCATCTCAGGGTAGCACTTTATTTTTAAATAATAAGGGTGATTTTTATGGTCTCGTCCTCCCCAATAGGCCCTTGCAAGTGCATTGGATTTTTCTCAGGATGTTGCCGGCGCTGCCAGCCGTAGCACCACGCCGATTCAGCCGTACGCTTTTGAGCCTCTAAAATCGCCCAGCCCGCCTCAAAGCAGATTGGCCGCCAGCTCAGCCAGAGGTGAGCGTTCGCCGCGGCTGAGGGTGACATGGCCGGCCAGAGGTTGCCCCTTGAAACGCTCCACCAGCCAGGTGAGGCCGTTGCTTTCGGCATCGACATAAGGGTTGTCGATCTGGTACGGGTCGCCGGTGAGCACGATCTTGGTGTCCTGGCCGACACGGGTGACGATCGTTTTCACCTCATGGGGTGTGAGGTTCTGGGCCTCATCCACCACCATGAACTGGCGCGGGATCGAGCGACCGCGGATGTAGCTGATCGCCTCCACCTCCAGCAGTCCCATCGCCTTGAGATCAGCCCAGCTGCCGCGGTTGGAGCGCTGGCCGCCGCGATGCTGCGGGCGTCCCTCCTCGCCAGCGCCACCGCCACCGAGCAGGAAATCGAGGTTGTCGATGATCGGCTGCATCCAGGGGCCCATCTTTTCCTCCAGATCCCCGGGCAGAAAGCCGATTTCCTTACCGAGCGGAATCACCGGCCGGGTGACCAGCAGCCGGTCGTAGAGATGTTCATCGGCCACCTGGGTGAGGCCGGCGGCCAGGGCCACCAGGGTCTTGCCGGTGCCGGCCTTGCCGATCAGCGTCACCAGCTGCACGGCCGGATCGAGCAGCAGATCCAGGGCGAAGGTCTGCTCGCGGTTGCGGGGCTGGATGCGACCGAGCCGGGCCCTGGTCAGCCGCTGCAGCGGCTGCAGGCTCTGGCTGCGGCTGTCGTAACGCGCCAGCAGGGTGTGGGTCGGCTGGGCCTGATCCACCAGCGTCACCCCCTCATTGGCCACCAGGGCCGGTGGGCCAGCAGGACCGGCGGGCAGGGCACTCACGGGCAGCCCGCTCTCCTGGCGCACCCGGTCCATCAGGGCCGCCTCAAGCCACAGCTCGCAGAACCCCGGATAGAGATCGGCGATGTCGACCTTGTCGCTGGTGTAGTCCTGCGCGATCAGGCCGACGGCATCCGCTTTGATGCGCAGATTCGTGTCCTTGGTGACGAGCACCACCGGCATCGGGCTGCTGCCGCCCTGCTCCTGCTGCAGACGCTGCTCGAGCGCCACCGCCAGGATGTTGTTGTCGCCATTGCCGCTGCGCAGCTCCGGCGGCAGCTGGGCCAGGGTTTCAGCCCGGCAGAACACCACCTTGAGGGTGCCGCCGCTGGCCGGATCGATCGGCACCCCCTCGGCCAGGTTGCCGCGGCCGCGCAGCTCATCGAGCAGGCGGGAGATCTGACGGGCATTGCGGCCTTTCTCGGAGGGATCCCGCTTGAAGCGGTCGATCTCCTCCACCACCTCGATCGGCACCACCACGTGGTTGTCCTGAAAGCGGGTCAGGGCGATGGGGTCATGCAGCAGAACGTTCGTGTCCAGAACAAAGGTCTTGCGCATGCCAGTCGCCGTGCCGGTGCCGTCCCCTGGAACCTAGGGCCACTGCAGCATCTACGCTCCGCCCGTTCGCGCGCCGTTGGCGGAAAGGCTTGCCATCTTCCCTCTCCCTGCTCTTGCTGCTGCTGTTGCTGGCAGGCCTGAGCCTGCTCTGGCTGGAGCTGCGTCACCGGCTGCGGCCCGCTTCCCCCCTGCGGTTGAGCAGCGGGCCGTTCCAGGTGAAACGCAAGGCCACGGCGCTGGAGATCAGCGGCACGGTCACGATCCGCAACCCCCATCCCCGCATGGAGGTGTTCGTCAGCGAGGTGCAGGTGAACCCGGTGCTGCTCGGCCGCGCCGATCTCACCGAGGTCCGCTCCGAGGTGCGCATCAGCTCGCTGCATCCCGATGAGGAGGCCCGCCCTGATCACTACTGGGCGGCCTACATCGTCAAGGGCCACAAGAGCACCGGCGCCCAGATCCAGGTGCGACTGCAGGGCCCGTCCGGCACCGATCTCGAGAGCCTGCTGGATACGGTCTGGCTGGATCTGCAATGGGTGAACTATGGGCCCTTCGGGCGGCTCACCCGCCGCGACGGCATCCTGGTGCCGATTCAGAAGCCCGATCCGGAACAGGCCCGCACCACCCCCTGGCGCGACGGGGACGCCTGCCGGGTGCTGCCGCTGCGCACCCATCTGCTCGGCGTGCTCGATGATCCACTCGAGGTGCTGCGCACCTACAGCGCCGGCCTGCTGCAACCGGGCGATGTACTCACCATCGGCGAGACCCCGCTGGCGGTGATGCAGGGCCGCTATCACCACCCCGCCACGGTGGAGCCCTCGATGCTCGCCCGCCAGCTCTGCCGCGTCTTCCATCCCACCAGCAGCCTGGCCACCGCCTGCGGCCTGCAGACCCTGATCGACATCGTCGGGCCGGCTCGGGTGCTCTGCGCCTGGATCGCCGGCAGCGCCCTGAAGCTGGTCGGCATCCGCGGCGGCTTCTATCGCCTGGCGGGTGAGCAGGCGCGGCTGATCGATGACATCACCGGCACCACCCCGCCCTACGACCAGACCCTGGTGCTCGGTCCCGATGCACCGCAGGCCTTCTGCCAGCGGATGGCCGCCGAACTCGGGGTCGGCGTGGCGGTGGTCGATGTCAATGACCTGGGCCGGGTGAAGGTGCTGGCCGCCAGCCGCGACTGTGACCCCGACCTACTGCAGCGGGCCCTGCGTCCAAACCCAGCCGGCAACGCCAATGAGCGCACCCCCCTGGTGCTGGTGCGGCCCTGCTGAGCAGGCCTGCTTCTAAAATTGAATCGGATCTCCTGTGCTCCGTCCGTGGCCTCCAGCCTCACCCTTCTCGCACAGGGCAGTCCTGTCACCCCTGAGTCGCGGCAGTGCGCCGGCGGCTGCCAGGCGAATCGATCCGACGGTGCCGATGCCCCATCCCTGGTGCTGAGGGCCAGCCTTGATGGCGCCACCCTGGCCGGACCACGCCAGGGGGAGCCTGGAGCCGCAGCCGGGGCGACCGGCCTTCCGTTCACCAGGACGGAGCCCCGCCAGCCGGGAGATCCTGGCTGGCGGGTGGAACCCCTGCAGGGCTGGCATCTTCCCCTGCTGGATGATCCCTCCTTTCTTCCCCTGCAGCCCCTGCTGCAGCGCTCCCTGCTGCTGGCGCTTCCCGACAGGCTGCTGACAGCCCTGCGCCGCCGCCCACTGCCGGCCTGCCAGGCCCTGGTGGCCCTGCGCCGCCTGCGCAGCGATCATCATCAGATTCTGGGCCTGATCGTCACCCGGCCGCTCAACCGCAGCGGCAGCAGCTGGCAGGTGGAGCATCTGCGCCTGCCTCTGGCCGCCGCCGACCATCCTGCCGACAGCGGCAGCGGCCCCAGCCGCCGCGAAATCTCCCTGGCCCTGCTGCGGGAGGCGATTCAACGGGCCCGCGGCGCCACCAGCTGGTTCGCCACCTGCTCCAGCCTCGACACCGCACGCCTGGCCCTGCTGCGCGAACAGGGATTCCAACCGCAGCGCACCGATCAGCTCTGGCGCTGGCGCCGCCCCACCGCCGGCAGCGCCGAACGCGCCGAGGCCATGCCGGAACCACCTCCCCTGCCGACCGGACTGCGGCTGCTGCGCCTGCAGCGCAACACCGCCCCGCTCCTCTGGCACCTCGAGCAGGCTCTCTGCCCGGCCCAGCTGCGCCAGATGCTGGATCGCCGCATCGAAGATCTGCTCGATCAGAGCGACAGCCGCGGCTGGATGCTGGTCGATGACAGCCGCCATGAGGCCGTGGCCGGCATCCGCTGGCTGGGCGATCACCCCGAGGGCGGCTGGCGGGTGGCCCTGAGCGTCCATCCCGGTTGGCCACAACTGCTCGGCAGTCCCTGCGAACTGTTGCTGCACAGCCTCAGCGGCTGCCCGACCCTCTGGATCAGCAGCGAGGTGGGCGATCGGGCCCGGCTGCACTGGCTGGCCCGACTCGGGGCCGAACCGCGTCATGACGAGGTGCTGATGGCGCGCAGCGTCTGGCGACGCCAGGGCCGCCGCACCGCCCACCTGCCCGTCGCCCGCCTCGGTGCCGTGCTGGAGCAGTTTCAACCCCGCCGTCAGCCCCTGCCCAGCCCCTGGCGGGGCCACCAGGGCCTGCACGGCAGCTGAACCGACCCTCCCCGTGCCCGCTCCCACCCCCTGTTCGGCCCTCGCCCTCGATATCGGGCGCCGGCGCATCGGTCTGGCGGGCTGCGACCGCCTGGGGCTGACCGTCACTCCGCTGCCGGCCCTGCAGCGCGGCCGATTCGAGCAGGATTTCGCGATCCTGCTGCTCCACTGGCGCGAACGCCGCGTCACCACTCTGGTATTCGGTCTTCCCCTCGATGCCGGCGGCGCCCCTACCCCCCAGGCCCGCCACTGTCGCCGCTACGGCCTGCAGCTGGTGCGGGCCCTCCAGAACGCCGGCATCAGCGCGGCCGTGGCCTGGGTGAACGAACACAGCAGCAGCTGGGCCGCCGCCGAACGCCACGGCCTGCATGGCGATCGCAGCGGCCGGCTCGACAGTGCCGCTGCGGCCCTGCTGCTTGAGCAGTGGTTGCGTGATGGGCCTCCGGCCCAGCGGTTGCGTGATGGGCCTCCGGCCCAGCTCTTGCCTGATGGGCCCACGGACCAGCTGTTGCCTGACGGGCCTGAGGCCCAGGGGTTGGCCGATACGGCTGGCACCGGGCTGGCAGCGCCGGGGTCTGCCTCCGTTCCGGTCGAGGCGGCGACCATCGGGAACGGTCCCGCGGCGGGCGTTGGTTCATCCTGAAGGCATTCGCCTCCTGCGCATGACCGCCGCTTCCCCCACCCCCCCGGGCTCCGAGGAGATGCCCACCGTCGTGGTGCGGGACAGCCGCGGCCGCCAGCTGCTCTGCGTGCTCGAGCAGCTCGTGCCCCTCGACGGCCAGGACTACGCCCTGCTCACCCCGTTCGACACCCCGGTGATCCTGGTGCATCTCTCCGTTGATGACGGCGAACAGCCCGAGGAGGTCGAAGACTGGGATCAGCATCCCGAAGTGCTCGCCGTGGCCGAGGCGATGCTGCAGGAGCACGACATGACCCTGGTGCGCTCCGCGGCCACACTCACCGTCACCGGCGACTTCGAGAAGCCCGATCTCGACGAGGAGGACGAAGGCGAAGACGAAATCGAGGAAGGCGAAGCGGTCGAGGAGGAGGAGGACAGCGGCGATCTGTTCGAATCGCTGCTCGATCGTCCCTTTTATGTGGGCGAAGAGCAATACGATCTGTTCGTGCCCCTGGATCCGTTCTTCGTGGTGGCGCAGCTGGAGGGTCGTGAGGCGACCCTGGTGGAAGGTGAGGCGTTCCGGAGCCTCCAGCCGCGGATCGAGGCGGAGCTGGAACAGCGCGAATGGGGCGACTGATGCGTGCTCTGCCCCAGGTCGACCGCCTGCTCACCCCCGACTGGCTGGCGACCACCACGCTGGCCCATCTGCCACTGGAGCCCCTGCTGGAGCGCGGCATCCGCGCCCTGGTGCTCGATGTCGACCGCACGATCCTGCCCCGGCGCCTCGGCACCGTGCCGCCGGTGGCGGAGCAGTGGCTGCGCCATGCCGCTCAGCAGATGCCGATCCACCTGCTCAGCAACAACCCCTCGCGGCGCCGTATCGGCAGCGTCGCTGAAAGCCTGGGATTGCCTTACACCACCTCGGCCGGCAAACCGCGCCGCACCGCCCTGCGCCGGGTGCTCGAGGACCTGCAGCTGCAACCGGCCCAGGTGGCCCTGGTGGGCGATCGCATCTTCACCGATGTGCTCGTCGGCAACCGGGTCGGTCTGTTCACGGTGCTGGTGCGCCCGATCGATCCCCACGGCCAACCCTGCCGCTACGACCACATGCAGACCCTGGAACTGCGCCTGGCGGCGCTGATGGGCAGCCGGAGCACCCCGGCGGCGGCACCCACCCCGAAGCCGCAGCGGAGCCGATCGTGATGGAACAGGCCAGAAGCACGATCCGCCGGGTGATCAAGGTGGGCACCAGCCTGCTGCGCGGCACCAGCGAGCGTCCGACTGCTGCGGTGATCGCCGATCTGGCCGCCAGTCTCAACCGGCAGCAACGACGCGGCGAGCGGATGGTGCTCGTCACAAGCGGCGCCGTCGGTCTCGGCTGTGAGGTACTCGGCCTGCCGCGCCGCCCCACCGAGCTGGAGGCACTGCAGGCCGCCGCCGCCGTGGGGCAGGGCCGCCTGATGGCGCTGTATCAGGACGCCTTTGCCGTGCGGGGGCTGCCGGTGGCCCAGGTGCTGCTCACCCGCGGCGATCTGGCCTCCAGGCGTCGCTACCGCACCGCCCGCCAGACCCTGGAGCAGCTGTTGACCTGGGGCGTGGTGCCGGTGGTGAACGAAAACGACACCCTGGCCACCGATGAGCTGCGCTTCGGGGACAACGACACCCTCTCGGCCCTGGTGGCGGTGGCGGTGGGCGCCGATGAGCTGATCCTGCTCACCGATGTCGACAGCCTCTATTCCGGCGACCCCCGCACCGATGCCGACGCCCGGGCGATCCCCGAGGTGCGCGACCTGGCCGAACTGGAACGCCTCGGCGCCGTGGCCAGCGGCGGCGGCCAGTGGGGGACCGGCGGCATGACCACCAAGCTGGCCGCCGCCCGCATCGCCACCTCCAGCGGCATCCGGGTGCGGCTGGCTGATGGCCGCGATCCGGCCGTGCTCGAGGCCCTGTTCGCCGGTGAACGGGTGGGCACCGTGTTTCAACCGAGCAGCAGCCCACTGCCGGATCGCAAGGGCTGGCTCGCCCATGCCCTGCTGCCCAAGGGCAGCCTGCAGATCGATGCCGGCGCCGAACAGGCCCTGCGCCGGCGCGGCGCCTCGCTGCTGGCGGTGGGCATCGTGGCGGTGGAGGGCGACTTCGGTCGGGGTGAACCGGTGCGCATCCTGGCGGGCGACGGCCGTGAGATCGGCCGCGGTCTGTGCACCCTCGCCAGTGAGGAACTACAGGGCATCCTCGGCCTGGACAGCGATCAGGTGAAACAACGGCTCGGCGATGTGGGCGATGCGGTGGTGCATCGCGATGAGCTGGTGCTGCTGCCCGGAGGCTGAAACCGGATTTACGATCCGGCCTGCCGAGCCCCTGCCATGCGCTTCAGCCAACTGCTCGCCCAGCTCCATGCGGTGAGCGGTGACACCCTGCAGCACGGTGGCTCCGATCCGGATCTGAGCGGGGCCGAGTCGATCGAGCGGGCCGGCCCGGGGCAGCTCAGCTTTCTGGAGGCCGGCAACGCTCTGGCCGCCAGCCTGGCCGGCACCGGCGCCTCCGCCCTGCTGCTCCCCGCCCGTGGGGAGGAGGCGATCGCCCTGCAGCAGCAGGCCACGGCCCGGGGGCTGGCCTGGGTGGCCCTCAACGATCCGCGGCTCGGTTTCGCCGAGGCCCTGGAGCTGCTCTATCCGCGGCCGCGCCCCCAGCCGGGGGTGCATCCCAGCGCCGTGGTCGCTGCCGGCGCCGAGCTGGCCGCCGATGTGCATCTCGGCGCCCATGTGGTGGTGGCCGCGGGCAGCACGATCGGATCGGGCTCCATCCTTCACCCTGGTGTGGTCGTCTACGACGATGTGGTGATCGGCCCCGACTGCGAACTGCACGCCCGGGCGGTGCTCCATCCCGGCAGTCGCCTGGGCCGGGGCTGCGTGGTGCATTCCAATGCTGTGATCGGCAGCGAAGGATTCGGGTTCGTCCCCACGGCCTCCGGCTGGCGCAAGATGCCCCAGACCGGCCAGGTGGTGCTGGAGGACGGTGTCGAGGTGGGCTGCGGCAGCACGATCGATCGGCCTTCGGTGGGGGAAACGCGCATCGGAGCCGGCAGCAAGATCGACAACCTGGTGCATGTGGGCCACGGTGTGCGGATCGGCCGCGGCTGCGCCCTGGCCGCCCAGGTGGGGATCGCCGGCGGAGCGGTGCTGGGCGACGGCGTGATCCTGGCCGGCCAGGTGGGAGTGGCGAACCGGGCGGTGATCGGCGATCGCGCCATCGCCTCCTCCAAATCGGGCATCCACGGCGAGGTGGCCGCCGGTGAGGTGGTGAGCGGTTACCCGGCCATCCCCAACCGCCTGTGGCTGCGCTGCTCGGCGGTGTTCAACAAACTGCCGGAGATGGCCCGTGCCCTGCGCCAGCTCGAGAAGCGCAGCCAGATCTGAGGCGGGATCAGGGGTGGGATCTCAGGCTGCCGCTGCCCTGGCTCCAGAGGGGCCGCGCGCCCAGGCCTGCACCGGCGCAGCGGACCGATCCGGCGGCGGTGCGGTCGCGGCGTAGCCTCGCGCCCATCCCCCTCCGCCGCCCGCAGCGGCCTGTGTGATGAGCAGTCATCGGATCACCCTCCTTGCCGGCGACGGCATCGGCCCGGAGATCATGGCTGTGGCGCGCCAGATGCTCGATGCGGTGAGCCGCCGCCATGGCTTCCGCCTGATCTACGACGAGCAGCCGATGGGTGGCGCCGCCATCGATGCCTGCGGCGAACCGCTGCCCGCCAGCACGCTGGAGGCCTGCAGAGCCGCCGATGCGGTGCTGCTGGCGGCGATCGGTTCCCCTCAGTACGACGCGCTTCCGCGCGAGAAGCGACCCGAAACCGGTCTGCTCGGGCTGCGGGCCGGCCTGGGGCTGTTCGCCAACCTGCGGCCGGTGAAGATCATCCCCGCCCTGATCGAGGCCTCCACCCTCAAGCGCGAGGTGATCGAGGGGGTGGATCTGATCGTGGTGCGCGAGCTCACCGGCGGCGTGTACTTCGGCACCCCCAAGGGCCGCATCGAGGTGGAGGGGCGCGTGCGCGGCTTCAACACCATGGCCTATTTCGATGATGAGATCGACCGGATCGCGCGGGTGGGCTTCGAGCTGGCCCGTCAGCGGGGGGGGCGCCTCTGCAGCGTCGACAAGGCCAATGTGCTCGATGTCAGCCAGCTCTGGCGCGACCGGGTCGAGGCCCTGCATGCCAGCCAGTACAGCGATGTGGAGCTGAGCCACATGTATGTGGACAACGCGGCCATGCAGCTGGTGCGCAACCCCCGCCAGTTCGATGTGCTGCTCACCAGCAACCTGTTCGGCGACATCCTCAGCGATGAGGCGGCGATGCTCAGCGGTTCGATCGGCATGCTGCCCTCGGCGTCCCTCGGGGCCGGCGGTCCGGGCCTGTTCGAGCCGATCCACGGCTCCGCCCCCGACATCGCCGGCCAGGACAAGGCCAACCCGATGGCGATGGTGCTCAGCGCCGCGATGCTGCTGCGGCTGGGGCTGCAGCAGAACGAAGCCGCCGCCGCCCTCGAGGCCGCCGTGGACCGGGTGCTCGCCGCCGGCTACCGCACCGGTGATCTGATGGCGCCGGGCTGCACCCCGCTGGGCTGCAGGGCGATGGGCGACCAGCTCCTGGCGGCCCTGGAGGACTGAGGCAAGGCCCAGCCGGCGATGCGGGCCCGGGGTGGGGCCGGGCCGACGACCTGCCAAACTCCCCCACAGTTCAAAACCTCCCGCGCATGTCGAAGCGTCATCCGGTCGTCGCCGTCACCGGTTCCTCCGGCGCCGGTACCAGCACCGTCAAACGGGCCTTCGAGCACATCTTCAAGCGCGAGGGCATCACGCCGGCCGTGGTCGAGGGCGATAGCTACCACCGCTACGAGCGCGGCCCGATGAAGGAGGCCATGGCGGCCGCCCTGGCCAAGGGCGAAAACTTCTCCCACTTCGGCCCCGAGGCCAACCTGTTCGACAAGCTCGACGAGCTGTTCCGCGCCTACGGCGAAACCGGCAGCGGCCAGAAGCGCTACTACCTGCACTCCGTCGAGGAGGCCGCCGAGCACAACGCCCGCCTCGGCACCAACCTCGAGCCCGGCCAGTTCACCCCCTGTGAGACGATCCCCGCCGGCACCGACCTGCTCTTCTACGAGGGTCTGCACGGTGGCGTGGTCGGTGACGGCTATGACCTGCCCAGCCTGGCCGATCTGCTGATCGGCGTCGTGCCGGTCGTCAATCTGGAGTGGATCCAGAAGATCGCCCGCGACAACAAGGAGCGCGGCTACTCGGCCGAGGCGACCGTGGACACGATCCTGCGCCGCATGCCGGACTACATCAACCACATCTGCCCGCAGTTCAGCCGCACCGACATCAACTTCCAGCGGATCCCGACGGTCGACACCTCGAACCCGTTCATGATTCGTGACATCCCCACCCCGGATGAGTCGTTCGTGATCATCCACTTCCGCAAGGGGGCCCGCGAGAAGTGGGGCATCGACTTCACCTACCTGCTCGACATGATCCACGACTCCTTCATGTCCAGCCCCACCTCGATCGTGGTCAACGGCGGCAAGATGGGCTTCGCCATGGAACTGATCCTCACCCCGATCATCCATCGCCTGATCCAGGAGAAGACGCACGCCTGATCCTTCCGGCGTGCTGCAGCCCTGCCCCTGTGCGGCGGCCTTACACTTGCCGCGCAGGAAGCGAGCGGTTCCATCGGCTTCAGCAACGCCACCGGCAGTCCTTCGTTCGAGATCCGCGGCGCCGGTGGCGATGCCTCGGCGTCGCTGCGACTCGATCGGGTGAACAGCCGCGATCTCTTCTCCCTGGCCCGCAGCGTCTTCTATCGCCATCTCGAGAGCTGTCCGGAGGGTCCGGAACCCGTCGGGGTGGTCCTTCCTCTGGACACCGCTGATCAGGGCTGTCTGCAGCGGGCCCGCGTCGTCTTCGCGATGCCGGTGCTGCTGCCCGATGAACAGTTTGTCCCCCTCGATCTGCTGCTGGCCCGCACACCGCGGTCCGCTCCAGCGCGGCGCTCCCACCTGCAGATTCCCCGGCCTGGTCGCGGCGGCTGAAGCAGGCCCCAGCTCCGCCGTTCCGCCTGCATGACCCCTCCTGTTCCCTTCCCCTGGCCCGGAGTGGATCCCTCCCTGGCTCCGCTGATGGCCGCCGTGGTCGGCGCCTGCGTCGGCAGCTTCCTGAACGTGGTCGCCTGGCGGCTGCCACGGGAGGAATCCCTGATCACTCCCCCCAGCCACTGCCCGCGCTGCGGCACCCGTCTGCACTGGTTCGACAACATCCCGGTGTTCGGCTGGCTGCTGATCCGTGGTCGCTGTCGCCATTGCCACAAGCCCGTCTCCCTCCGCTATCCCCTGGTGGAGCTGCTCTGCGCCGGCCTGTGGGTGGCGATGCTGCAGGCGTCCCCAGCCGGACTGGCCATCGGGGCGATCCCCTCCCATCCCCTGCTGGTGCCGGCGGGCTGGCTGCTGGTGAGCTGGCTGCTGCCGCTGGTGCTGATCGACCTCGACCAGCTCTGGCTGCCGGAACCGCTCTGTCGCTGGGGGCTGCTGCTCGGTCTGGCGGTGGCGGCCGCGATCGGCTTCAGCCAGAACGTCGCCACCGGTAAGGCGCTGCTGCTGTCCCACCTGCTGGCGGCGGGCCTCGGCCTGCTCGCCCTCGAGGGGCTCAGCGGTCTGGGGGAGAAGCTGCTGGGACGCCCGGCCCTCGGTCTGGGGGACGCCAAGCTGGCGGCCCTGCTGGGGGCGTGGCTGGGCCCCGCCGGTCTCGCCGCCGCCCTGGGGATCGCCGTCTTCGCCGGGGCCCTGATCGGCAGCCTCGGCCGCCTGCTGGGCCTGCTGCGGCGCCATCAGCCCTTCGCCTTCGGACCCTGCCTGGCTTTCGGTGGGGTGGCGGTGTGGATGGTGGGCCTGCCCTTCTGGCAGCGGCTGATCGGCCTGCCACCGCTCTGAGCCCCTGTCGCTGCTGGTCTCGTTCTGGCGTGGGCGCCCAGGGGGGCTGCCTGGCGCGGCCGGCGCTGCTCCGGGCCAGCTGCTGTGCTGCTCAGGTCTTTAATGGGCCTGCACCGGAGTTCCTCTCGCCATGTCGCTGTTCGACTGGTTTGCCGATCGACGCAAGATCGCGCCGACGGTGCGCTCGATGCAGGGCCCGGATGCCGATGAGGGCGATGGTCTCTGGAGCAAATGCCCCGAGTGCGCCCAGGTGGTGTACCGAAAGGATCTGATCGCCAATGCCAGCGTCTGCGCCGGCTGCGGCCATCACAGCCGCATCGATAGTGAGGAGCGGATCCGGCTGCTGGCCGATCCCGGCAGCTTCGAAGCGCTGGACACCGATCTGGCACCCACCGATCCACTTGCCTTCAAGGATCGCCGCAGCTACGCCGACCGGCTGCGGGACAGCCAGCGCAGTACTGGCCTGCGCGATGCGGTGATCACCGGCCTGTGCCGCCTGGAGGGCCATCCCCTGGCGCTGGGGGTGATGGATTTCCGCTTCATGGGCGGCTCGATGGGCTCGGTGGTGGGAGAGAAGCTCACCCGGCTGATCGAGACCGCCACCCAGCGCCGCCGGCCTCTGCTGATCGTCTGCGCCTCCGGTGGGGCCCGCATGCAGGAGGGCATGCTCAGCCTGATGCAGATGGCGAAGATCTCCGGCGCCCTGGAGCGGCACCGCGAGGCGGAGCTGCTTTACATCCCCCTGCTCACCCACCCCACCACCGGCGGGGTGACCGCCAGTTTCGCGATGCTAGGGGATCTGATCCTGGCGGAACCGAAGGCGCTGATCGGCTTCGCCGGCCGGCGCGTGATCGAGCAGACCCTGCGCGAGAAGCTGCCCGATGGGTTCCAGACGGCGGAATACCTGCGCGACCACGGCTTCGTCGATGCGATTGTGCCCCGCACGCAGC
Organism: Cyanobium sp.; assembly: GCA_046075505.1. Lineage (GTDB taxonomy): Bacteria > Cyanobacteriota > Cyanobacteriia > PCC-6307 > Cyanobiaceae > Cyanobium. Next base: position 13,057 of record JBJTQH010000110.1, read on the forward strand.
TGCGCGCCACCCTCGCCAGCCTGCTGGAGCTGCACACCCATTCCTCCCGCCAGGCGGCGATCGCATGAACCCCGTTCCACCTGCCAGCGGCCATCGCAGCGGTCCACCGCGGCGGGCCTGGCCTCTGAAGCGCTGGCTGCCGCTGCTGCTGCTGGCCCTGCTGCTGCTCACCCCGGCCCGCAGCTGGGCGGGGCCGGTCTCGTGGGTGGAGGTCCCGCCCACAGCGGAAGGGCGCCAGTGGTGGGATGCCGGCAGCCTGCGCCTGAACCGTGCCGGACGCCTCACGGTGCTCAGCCGCTTCAGCCCGACCCCAGACAGCACTGTTTCCGACGGGTCTGTTGCAGACAGTCGGACAGATGGCGATCGCGCCAGGGCAGCCATGGCGCCTTCCGCCACCGGGGAGCGCCCGGGCCCAGAAGCCGGCATCGGGCGCCTCTATGTGATGGAACTCGACTGCGAGCAGGAGCTCTACCGCGACATCTCGGTGAACGGCCTGCCTCGCTTCAATGCACCCTGGCAGCCCACCGGCCGTGATGATCTCACGGCTGAAGTGCTGCATCAGGCCTGTGCCGCCTTCCAGGCCTGAGCCTTCCCCTTCCTCCGTTCTGCAGCACCTCTCATGAGCCGCGAGGTCACGGCATCCCCTCAGTCCACAACCACGCCATCCGGCGGCGCACCGCTGCGGGTGGCGATCGCCGGCCTTGGCTTCGGCGAGAAGGTGCATCTGCCGGCCCTGCGCGACTGCCCGCTCACCGAGCCGGTGGCCCTGTGGCACCCCCGCGCCGAGCGGCTGGAGACCGCCTGCCGGGCCAGCGGTCTGCCGGGCCATACCGCCTTCGAGGCGCTGCTGGATGACCCCGCCATCGATGCGATCGTGCTGGCCACCCCGCCGGAACCGCGCCACCGCCTCGCCCGCGCCGCCCTGGAGGCGGGCAAGCACCTGCTGCTCGAGAAACCGGTGGCGCTGGAAGCCGCCGCGATCGAGGATCTGCAGCGCCTCGCCCTGCGACGCGGGCTGTGTGTGGCGGTCGACTTCGAGTACCGGGCCGTGCCGCTGTTTCAGCAGCTGGCGGAACTGCTGCAGCAGGGTGTGCTCGGGGAACCCTGGCTGGTGAAGCTCGACTGGCTGATGAGCAGCCGCGCCGATGCCTCCCGCCCCTGGAGCTGGTACTCCCAGGCCGCTGCCGGCGGCGGCGTGCTCGGAGCCCTGGGCACCCATGCCTTCGACACGCTGCACTGGCTGATCGGTCCCACCGTGGCGCAGCAGTCCCGGCTGAGCACCGCCATCGCCGAACGCCCCCTGCCGCCACCGGCCAGCGGCAGCGCCCTGGTGGATGCCGAGGACATCGCCCTGATTCAGCTGGATCTGCAGGATCGCAGCGGACGGACCGTACCGGCCCAGATGAACCTGGCGGCCGTCAGCCGCTGCGGCCGCGGCCACTGGCTCGAGCTGTATGGCAGCGAGGCGACGCTGGTGCTGGGTTCCCCCAACCAGAGCGATTACGTGCATGGCTTCCAGCTGTGGATGGCCCGGCCCGGTGAAGCGCTGCGGCTGCTGCCCCCTGATCCTGCCCTCGCCTTTCCCCGCACCTGGGAAGACGGGCGGATCGCACCGGTGCGACGCCTGATCGGCTGGTGGGCCGAGGCGATCCAGCAGGGGAGACCGATGCTGCCGGGTCTGGCGGAAGCGGTGGCCAGCCAGCGCTGCTGTGATCAGGCCCGCGCGGGTCTGTCCACAGTCTGAACAGCAGCGGTTGGAACAAGCACCACTCCAGCCCGGCTGGAACCGTGACAGCAGACCCGATCCGCGACCTGTGAGGGCATCGCTGACAATCCAGCCGTTGCGGTAGTGCAGCCTCCTGCCAGCGTTCGTGCAGCGGACGCCTGGCGTTGGCCGATCCCATGGCGTCGCTTGATCTCACGGCCAAGAAGCCCGGTCCGATCACAGCCGTCGATGCGTCAGTCGCCGCGCCGATGGCCAGGCCACGGCGCCACCTCGACTGGAGGCGCAACGGCACGCCTGCCACGGCCTTGCCGGAACCCTGAACCCAAGGGGAGGGGACGGCCTTCCCAACCCCTGAAACCTGCCATTCGGTATCACGACAAACACCAAGGTTCCGTAGCAACCGCTACGGTTTCTCCATCGTTGACCGGTGCCCGTCGTGCCGGCGGAAGTAGGCGAGGTCTCCTGCGGGGGCCTTCCCCGAAGCAACGCGCCATCCACACCCTGCGCCACCTGGCTGCAGGACTTCATCGGAGGCACTTCCATGTCCATCACCACAGCCCGCCAGCTGGCCCGTCAGGCTGAAGAAGCCCGCCGCGCCGCCCGCCAGCACGACTACAGCGTCCAGTCCCTGCGTCGCCAGCGCCTGATCGACTGACCCTGATCACCCACCTCGGCGGCGTCCGATCGGACCCGTTGCTTCGCCCCGCATCGCCGGGGCTTTCTTGTGCCCCGGCCTTTCCATCGCGGAGCCGCTGTGCCGGCCGCAACTGAAGACGCAGGCCCTGAGCCATCGCCCAGGCCGTGGTCCATCGCGGTTCCGGCGGCGATGCTTCGCCATGGCGATGGCAGTCACAGCCGTTGCCGATCAGGGCCCGGGCCGGCCCGGAGGCACCGATGCGGTGCACCACTGGGGGCTGACGGTGCATCCCCTAGACTCCGCCCGAGACAGAGACGGGAGGCTCCCGTCGGCCGTCCACCCTTCCGTTCCCGAATCACCCCTCGCGAGGTTTTCCCATGGCGCTCGTCCCGCTTCGGCTGCTGCTCGATCACGCCGCTGAGAACGGCTATGGCATTCCCGCCTTCAACGTCAACAACCTCGAGCAGGTTCAGTCGATCATGGAGGCGGCCTATGAAACCGACTCCCCGGTGATTCTGCAGGCCTCCCGCGGTGCGCGCCAGTACGCCGGTGAGAGTTTCCTGCGTCACCTGATCCTGGCCGCTGTGGAAACCTACCCCGACATCCCGGTGGTGATGCACCAGGACCACGGCAACAGTCCTGCCACCTGCTTCGGTGCCGCCGCCAACGGCTTCACTTCGGTGATGATGGATGGCTCGCTGATGGCCGACGCCAAGACTCCCGCCTCCTACGAGTACAACGTGACGGTCACCAAGGAAGTGGTGGATGTGGCCCACGCCATCGGCGTCAGCGTCGAGGGCGAGCTCGGCTGCCTGGGTTCCCTGGAGACCGGCATGGGTGAGGCCGAGGACGGCCACGGCTTCGAGGGCAAGCTCGACCACAGCCAGCTGCTCACCGACCCCGCCGAGGCCGCCGACTTCGTGGCCAAGACCAAGGTGGACGCCCTGGCGATCGCCATCGGCACCAGCCACGGCGCCTACAAGTTCACCCGCAAGCCCACCGGTGAAGTGCTGGCCATCAGCCGCATCGCCGAGATCCACAAGGCCATCCCCAACACCCACCTGGTGATGCACGGCTCCTCCTCTGTACCCCAGGAGTGGCTGGACATGATCAACCAGTACGGCGGTGCCATCCCCGAGACCTACGGCGTGCCCGTGGAGGAGATCCAGGAAGGCATCCGCAACGGCGTGCGCAAGGTGAACATCGACACCGACAACCGCCTGGCCTTCACCGCCGCCATCCGGGAAGCCGCCGCCAAAGATCCCGCCAACTTCGATCCCCGCCACTTCAACAAGCCCGCCCGGGCCTACATGAAGCAGGTGTGCCTGGATCGTTACCAGCAGTTCTGGTGCGCCGGCAACGCCAGCAAGATCAAGCAGCGCGACATCAACTATTACGCCACCCTCTACGCCAAGGGCGAACTCGACCCCAAGACCGCTGTGGCCGCCTGATTCAGGCTCTGCCGATCAGTTGAAAGGGAGCCGGCAGGCTCCCTTTTTCATGGCAGAACGACTATCAATACGGGATCAACATGAACCCGATCAGCCCATCGCGGCAGGCACTGCGCTGCTGAGCGTGCTCGCCGTCTTGCTGTGCGTGTTCCAGAGTTGCCAGAGGGCGTCCTCAAGGTTTCAAACCCAGCCCTGCCGATCAAACAACGGCAGCTGGTCGCGCTGCTCGATCAGCTGGCGACGCAGGGCGATGAGCTCGGCTCGAGCGGTGGTGGCCAGGGCGATCGCTCTGGCTTGATAGGCGGCCGGACCAGAACAGATCAGTGCCTCCAGCTTGGCGGCAGCGCAGATGCTGGCCACCATCCGGGCGACATAGGTCTCTCCAGGGCAGGTGAGCACGGGTAGCCCGGCCCAGAGCGCATTCACCGCCGTGGCCCCGGCATTGTAGACAAAGGTATCCAGAAAGAGATTGGCCAGCCGATAGGCAACCAGGTAGCGCTCCATCGGCAACGGAGTCGAGAAGACGAGCCTCTCGGTAGCGATGCCCTGCTCGGCAGCTTTCTGGCGAAGTCGTTCCGTCACCAGTGGTGAGGCCTCGATCAGCCACAGCACCGCATTCGGAACGGCCTCAAGGATGTGCATCCAGGCGTTGAAAATCCCGGGCTCGATCTTGTGGCTCCGGTTGAAGCAGCAGAACACGAAGGCCTCGGAGGGGAGACCGAAGTCGTGGCGGTGGATCGGCTCGGCTGAGATCTCCAGCTCAGACCCCACGACGGCAAGGGGCAGCTCGATGACCTGCTCGCTGTAGTGCTGTTGGAGTTGGGGAGGAATCAACCAACGATCGGCCAGCAGGTAGGGCACAAAATCGGCTCCAAGGGAGCCGGGAAATCCCAGGTAGTGCAGCTGGATCGGTGCCGGTTGGAGCGCCAGGATTTCGGTCTGGCTGAAGGTGGTGTATCCGGTCAGATCGATCAGAATGTGGATGCCATCGGCCTGGATGCGTTCAGCTGCCGCCAGTGGTGAAAGACCTGACAGATTCACAAAGGCATCGCAGCCCTGGCGAATCGAGGCCGTATAGGCATCCTCGGCATTGAGCAGGGCATAGGCCGTGACGTGGAAGCGATCGCGGTCGTGATGCCGAAACATCTGATGAAGCAGGATGCCCATCGGATGCTGGCGAAAGTCGGCGCAGAGATACCCCAGCCGCAGGCGGGGGGCTGGGGGCGGCGGTGGTGGGAAGCCACTCGGAGGCTGCAGCGGGCTGATGCCGGCCGCTTTGCGTTCTGCCCAGCGGCGCGCAACGGCGGCATGAAGCGCCGGCGGTAACGGCAGCCTGAGTGTGGTGAGTGGTAGAGGGGGATTGGCTTCAGGGTCCTGGAGATGGCCCTCGATGCGCTGGCGCAGTTCGGCGGTGTGCTGTTGGCCGTCGGGAGGCCACTCGGCAAGGGCGAGCAGCAGGTGTGCGCGTTGCACGAACGTGACGGTATCTCCGGGATCAATCTCCAGGGCTCGGGTGTAGCTGGCCAGGGCAGCCTCGTGTTCGCCCATCATCTCCAGCACATAGCCGAGGTTCTGGTGGGCGGTTAGCAGGTTGGGCAGCCGCTGCAACACCTGCTCGAAACAGTGCCGCGCCTTGGCGATGTCCCCCTGGTTCATCCAGAGGCAGCCCAGGTTGTGCCAGGCCTCGGCCAGGTCGGGATTCTGTTTCAGGGCAGCGCGGCAACTGTGAATCGCTGCGCTGTTGCGGGACCTATCAGCAAAGTTGTCCGCTCGGGGTACTGCTCTGAGCACCACTCCCGAGATTACAGCGATCTGTGGCTC
>JBJTQH010000111.1:0-15353 GCA_046075505.1 Cyanobium sp.
GTCGCCGCCGAGCGCCTCGGCAGCCGGCTCGAAGGCCTGGCGGTGGAGGAGCAGCGGCTCGTGCAGGCGGTCAACGCCCTGGTAGCGGAGCGCCAGCAGTGGAAGGAGCAGCAGCAGGCCGACCAGCAGCGCCGCGGCGAGCTGGAGCAACGCCAGCGGGAGCTCGAGGGCCGCTTCGGCGCCTGCCGCCGCGCCCGCGACGAGGCCGAATCCGCCCTGGCCGGCAGGCGACAGGCCCTGCAGCAGCGGCAGTGGCAGCTGCAGCGGCTCGGCGAGGAGCGCCAGACCCTGGCCGAGCAGGGCCGCAGCCAGGCCCTGCGCCTCGAGCAGATGGAGCGGGAGCTGCCCGATCCGCTGCCCGAGATCCCCGAAGACGTGCGCGAGGCAGGCCTGGAGGCCCTGCAGGAGGAGCTGCGCCGCATCCAGCAGCGGATGGAGGCGCTCGAACCGGTCAACATGCTCGCCCTCGAGGAGCTCGAACAGCTGGAAACCCGCCTGGCCGAACTGGCCGAGCGGCTCGACGTGCTCAGCAAGGAGCGCGAGGAGCTGCTGCTGCGCATCGAAACCGTGGCCACCCTGCGCCAGGAGGCCTTCCTGGAGGCCTTCCGCGCCGTGGACGGCCACTTCCGCACGATTTTCGCCGGTCTCTCCGACGGGGAGGGCCACCTGCAGCTCGAGAACCCGGAGCAGCCGCTGGAGGGGGGGCTCACCCTGGTGGCCCATCCCAAGGGAAAGGCGGTGCGGCGGCTGGCCTCGATGTCGGGGGGCGAGAAGTCGCTCACCGCCCTCAGCTTCCTGTTCGCCCTGCAGCGCTTCCGCCCCTCCCCCTTCTATGCCCTCGATGAGGTCGACAGCTTCCTCGATGGCGTCAACGTGGAGCGGCTGGCGGGGCTGATCGCCAGCCAGGCCGACGATGCCCAGTTCGTGGTGGTGAGCCACCGGCGGCCGATGATCGCCGCAGCCACCCGCACGATCGGCATCACCCAGGCCCGCGGTGCCCACACCCAGGTGGTCGGTTTGCCGCCGGCGGCCTGACTGGCGGAGTGGTCCACAATGGGCCGACTGGTGCCTGTGACTTGAGCTCCTCCATTCCGCCGGCGACGGATTCCAGCACCCCGGCCCCGAGCGATCGACTGTGGCTGCGCTCGGAGCTGATGGGCACCCAGGTGATCACCCGCGACAGCGGCCGACGGCTGGGGGTGGTCGGCGAAGTGGTCGTCGACATCGACCGGCGCGAGGTGGTGGCCCTGGGGCTGCGCGATAACCCCCTCACCCGTTTTCTGCCGGGCCTGCCCCGCTGGATGCCGCTGGCCAGCATCCGCCAGGTGGGCGATGTGATCCTGGTGGATTCGGCCGATTCCCTGTCGGAATCGTTTGATCCCGAGCGCTATAGCAAGGTGATCAACTGCCAGGTGATCAGCGAATCCGGCGTGCAGCTGGGCCGGGTGCTGGGCTTCAGCTTCGACATCGAGACCGGCGATCTCACCACGCTGGTGATCGGTGCCGTCGGCGTCCCCCTGCTGGGGGAGGGCGTGCTCAGCACCTGGGAGCTGGCGGTGGAGGAGATCGTCAGCAGCGGCACCGACCGGATCATCGTGTACGAGGGCGCCGAGGAGAAGCTCAGGCAGCTGGGCACCGGTCTGCTCGAGAAGCTGGGGATCGGCGGCGCCAGCTGGGAACAGGAGGAGCGCGAGCGCTTCCGCGGCACAGTCGTGCCGGCCGAGAACCAGCTGCCGGCCGGACAGCCGAGCGCCAGCGAGCAGCGCCGCATCCAGCCGGCCACCAGCCGCGCCGTGCGCCCCGAAAGCGAATTCGACTACGTGGAGCTGGAGGAGAGGCGCGAGCGGGAACCGCTGCGCCAGCGCCGCTACCTCGATGAGGAGGAGCGTCAGGACCGCTGGCGCGATCCCTACGGCGACAGCACCTACAGCGACAGCACCACCCCCGAACGCCGCTGGGGCGAGGAGCGCCGTCCCGAACCACCGGCCGGACCGCGTTACGGCCAGGCCCGCAGCAACGACGACCGCTACGGCAACGACTTCTACGACAACGGCCGCAACAACGACGACCGCGACCGCGACAGCCGTTACCCAGGCGACCGCGACGGATCGGCCGGAGAGCGTGCAACCCCCCGTCGCGAGGCTGCATCCCGCTACGACCGGGACGAAACCGGCCCCGAGCGCCGCGAGCCGGAGCTGCGCCCACGCGAATCGGAGCTGCGCCCGATCGATCGCGACAGCGACAACGAGCAGCCTGTTCGGCAGCCTGGCGACTCACGCCGCGAGCCCGACTGGCAGGAGCCGCAGCCCACTGTCCTGCGCTTCGAGCGCCGCAGCGATGAGCGCCCCTGGCCGGAGACCGGGCCATCCCAGGATTCCCCGCGGAACGCCCCCAGGGACGAGGCCATGGAACGGCGGCAGGATCCGGGAGCGATGTCCCCTTCAACGCGGCCACAGCTGGAGGTCACGGCCCGCCCCGGCGAGGGACGCCCGCCCCGGAACCGCCGTCTGGATCCGGAATCACTGGCTTCAGAACCGATTGATGTCGAGCCTGAGGTGCTCGACGATCCCTGGTGATCCCGGGCCGCAGCTGAGGAGAGGCCGATGATGCGGCTCAGGCGGGCCAGCACCGGCCGAGCCGCTCGCCGCCCTCAGCGGGCTTCGAAACGCAGTGAGGCCGAGTTGACGCAGTAGCGCAGACCCGTGGGCGGTGGACCGTCGGGGAAGACATGACCCAGGTGGGCCTCACAGGCACTGCAGCGGATCTCGGTGCGCACCATGCCGTGGCTGGTGTCGGTGAGGGTGCTGATCGCACCGGCCGCCAGGCCATCCCAGAAGCTGGGCCAGCCGGTGCCCGAGTCGAACTTGGCGGCGGAGCTGAACAGTTCGGCGCCGCAGCAGACGCAGTGGTACACCCCCGGGGCCTTGTGATCCCAGTAGGCACCGGAGAAGGGGCGCTCCGTTCCCCCCTGACGGGTGATCCGGAACTGCTCCGGGCTGAGCCGCTGGCGCCACTGCTCCTCGGAGGCACCGCGGGCCAGACCACTCTCCAGCCCGCAGGCGGAAGCGGCATCGCCCGGCACAGCGTCGGTGGGAATGGGATCGGGCATCGCGGAAGCGGCAGCGGCTGCGGCGGACCCTAGGAACCGGACCGTGCCGCCGCGCTGCCGCCAGGCAGCAGCTCGCGCACCAGCGAAGCCAGGGCCGCCACCGCGCCGGGACGACCGCGCAGCTGCCGCAGCTCCTCGGCCATCGCCGCCAACCGATCGGGATGCTGCAACCAGTCGGCCGTCTCCCGGGCGATCGCCTCCGGTTCCAGGGCACCCACCCGTTCGGGCACCACCAGGCGGCCGGCGGCGATGTTCGGCCAGGCCAGCAGACCGCCGTGGCGCAGGCGCCAGGCGGTGAGCGCCACGCCGAGCAGGCGGCGCAGCAAGGGCAGCCGCGCCAGCAGCCCCAGCCAGCCATCCCAGGCCTGCATCACCATCAGGTGCTGGGTGGGCACCAGCACGAGCATCGGCACCCCCAGGGCCCCCAGTTCCGCTGTGTTCGCCCCCACCGTGGTCAGGGCCAGGGCGCACTGGGAGAGGAGTCCGTGGACGGGATGGCGCTCCTCCAGGCGGATCACCGTGCCGGCCTGGGTGACCAGGGTGTCGCCCTCACGCCTGGGCACGGCGGCACCGTAGTGGCGCGCCACCGGATTGGCGGGGCCGGCATAGCGCTGCAGCTCCTGCACCGAGGTGGTGGGAGCCACCGGCAACAGGAAGCGGCAACCCGGCTGCAACGCCGCCAGCCGATCGGCGGTCTCGAGCAGAAAGGGAACACCCACCTGCAGCTTGGCCCGCTTCGAGCCGGGCAGAAGCGCCACCCAGGGCCCGTCGGGCAGCGGCTCCTCATGGCGGGAGCTTTCGGAGAGATCGGCCATCAGATCGCCCACCTCCACGGCCCGGGAGCGCCAGCGACGCGCCAGCCGGGCGGCCGCCGTGGGGCCCATCAGGGCGAGGCGGTCATTCCAGCGGGGCCAGCGGGCCACCCACTCGGCATAGGTGATGTGGCGGTAACCCAGGCGGGCGGACAGCAGCACTGTCCAGAACTGATCACCCCCGAGGAAGACCACCACCCCCTGGGATGGCCAGGGACCATGGCGACCCGGGCGCAGCAGCAGCCCCCAGAACTGGCGGGCCGGCAGCACCCGCTCGAACAGCCCCCAGGCCGTGGCCGCCCGATGCTCGCTGCCGGTGGCATTGGGGCAGGGCACCAGCACCAGCCGCAACCCCAGCGGGGCCTGCGGCACCAGGGGCCGCAGCGCCAGCTCCTGATGCAGACGCTGGGCCAGGGGCCGCACCCAGGTGCTCAATTCGCCTGGGCCATTGCTGACCAACACGATCAGGGCCGGAGTGCCGGAGACGGCAGCAAGATCCTGAGCTCGGGCCGAAGACTCCAGAGGATTCAGCGCAGAATCAGTGGAGACCGCTGAAGGCTCGGCTGGTTCAGAACCCACACCGGGCTGATGTAAAGAAATGCGGATGGCGAGACTTGAACTCGCAAGACCGAAGTCACACGCCCCTCAAACGTGCGTGTCTACCAATTCCACCACATCCGCAAAGGCAGGCCGGGGCCTGGGTGGTGCGGCGAGTGCCGCATGGGGAGGCGAACCTCCGATGCTGCAGAGGAAGGCTTGCGATCTGAGGAGGGGCTCAGAACGATCCGAAACACAGGGCTCGGGATCGGAAGCGATCTGCAGAAGGCTCAGACCTGGGAACAGATGGAAACCTGGAACCAGAGGCGAACCGTGGCGCCGGCTGAAGTCCGTGCCACGGCCGCACTATACCCACCGGGGCCCGGCTCGCTGCCGCGGCCGGTTCGGTAAGCAAGCGCTGATACAGTCCCAGGCGGCCTTCACAGCCCCAGCTGACCTGCGCGAATGCCCATCGGCAAACTGCTGATCGCCAATCGCGGCGAGATCGCCCTGCGGATCCTGCGCAGCTGCCGCGAACTGGGAATCCCCACGGTGGCGGTGTACAGCACGGTGGATCGCAATGCCCTGCACGTGCAGCTGGCGGATGAAGCGGTCTGCGTCGGCGAGGCGCCGAGCAGTCGCAGCTACCTGAACGTTCCCAACATCCTGGCGGCCGCCACCTCCCGCGGGGCCGACGCCATCCATCCCGGCTACGGCTTCCTGGCGGAGAACGCCGACTTCGCCGAGAAGTGCCTCGATCACGGCCTCACCTTCGTCGGTCCCTCGCCCGCCGCGATCCGCTCGATGGGCGACAAGTCGACCGCCAAGGCGACGATGCAGGGCGTCGGGGTGCCCACCATCCCCGGCAGCGAAGGCCTGCTGGAGAGTGTCGAGGAAGCCCATGCTCTGGCGGCAGGCATGGGCTACCCGGTGATGATCAAGGCCACCGCCGGCGGCGGCGGTCGCGGCATGCGCCTGGTGCCCTCGGCCGATCAGCTCGACAATCTATTCAAGGCCGCTCAGGGCGAAGCGGAAGCCGCCTTCGGCAACCCGGGCCTCTACATGGAGAAATTCATCGACCGGCCCCGGCACGTGGAGGTGCAGGTGCTGGCCGACCGCCACGGCAACGTGGTGCACGTGGGTGAACGTGACTGCTCGATCCAGCGCCGCCACCAGAAGCTGCTGGAGGAAGCCCCCAGCGTGGCGATCAACGCCGATCTGCGCCGTCAGATGGGAGACGCCGCCGTGGCCGCTGCCCGCACGATCGGCTACGAGGGCGCCGGCACCGTGGAGTTCCTGGTCGACCGCAGCGGCAGCTTCTACTTCATGGAGATGAACACCCGCATCCAGGTGGAGCATCCCGTCACCGAGATGGTGACCGGCGTCGACCTGATCGCCGAGCAGCTGCGCATCGCCGGCGGCGAACCGATCTCGGTGCGCCAGGACGAGATCAAGCTCACCGGCCACGCCATCGAGGTGCGGATCAACGCCGAGGATCCGAGTCAGAACTTCCGCCCAGCCCCGGGCAAGATCACCGGTTGGCTGCCCCCCGGCGGCCCGGGTGTGCGCTTCGACAGCCACGTGTACACGGGCTACGAGATCCCCCCCTTCTACGACTCGCTGATCGGCAAGCTGATCGTCTGGGGGGTCGACCGCGATCACGCCCTGCGCCGCCTGCGTCGCGCCCTGTCCGAATGCGCCGTCACCGGCATTCCCACCACGATCGAGTTCCACCTGGCGCTGCTCGATCGGCCCGAGTTCCGCAGCGGCGATGTCCACACCAAGTTCGTGGAGCAGGACATGCTCTGAGAGCCTGTTGCGCCGGCCCGAACCGTGGCAGGTGGCACAACCGGCAGGGCTCCTGCAGGCGTCTGAGCCATGCGGCAGCGATCAACCTGGAAGGCCAGTGAGCGCGGCGGTGCTCAGTCGGAACGGCCGTGGGCCGTGAAAAAGCGTGAGCCGTCAGCAGGAACAGCCGCAAGAAGCAACAGCCGTGAGCCGCGACGGCCCTGAGCCTGGACAGCCTGGGGCGGAATCTCGACCGCGGGTTGAGGAACAAGCCGCAGCAGCTGGCGGCCATCGCCGGCGGCCCGCCGGCCGTGATGCGGGGAGGCCGTGATGCGGTGACGACTTGATGGCGTGATGCCGCGGTGCAGTACCGGCGGTGGAGGCAGGCGTGAGCCATGCCGGCGGTCGCCGCAGACCAGCACCCCGGGACGACAGGACAGGCATCCGCCGCGCCAGCCGCTCGGCTCAGACCAGGGACTGACTGCGCAGCAGCGCCAGGGTAAGCAGCCCCTGCTGCCCCACCACCAGCTCCCGCAGCAGGCTGATCAGGCCCACCCACACCACCGGCGTGACATCGACGCCGCCGATCGGTGGGATCAGCCGCCGCGTCAGCGTCAGCAGGCCCTCGGTGGGCAGGGAGATCAGGCGCAGGACGCCCCGGCTCAGATCCAGCTGCGGGTACCAGGTGAGCACGATCCGGAACAGGAACAGCAGGGTCCAGCCCCCCAGTAGCCAGGCCATGATCCGATGCACCGCCGGCAGAAGGGTCGGCAGGGAGAACAGCGGTGCCGTCACAAAGCTCTAAGCAGGCGGGAGTGGATCGTAGGAAGCCGGGGCCACCTGCCTAGGATCGCCCGAGCCACTCGCCCGACCGAGCGTCATGACCCCCTCTCTGGCCAACTTCCTGAGCAGTCTCGTCTGGGGCGCCGTGATTGTGGTCATCCCGATCAGCATCGCCCTGGTTCTGATCAGCCAGAACGACCGCCTCGATCGCCGCCTCTGATCGCCGCTCAGGGCCGCCACCGCCACAGGCCGGATTCCTGGCGCACCGGGAACCCCCGGAAGCAGCCAGCCAGCGACAGGCTGCAAGCCGCCGACCTGCGGCGACCGCCGGATCGCCACCCCTTCAGCCTGCGGTGACCGTCGTGCTACCGCTGCCATCAGCTTGCGACGACGGTCAGCTTGCAGGGATAGCAACTTGCATTCAGAGCAGCGTTGCGGTGAAGACCGCATTTCGGTGATCGCCGCCTTGTGGTGAAGGCTCGCTTGCAGCGACACTCACACTGAGACGCTCAAACCTTGTCCTTCGAACTGCGCCCTTCGAACTGCTGCACCGCAACTGTGGCGGCCTGACAGGGCAAGTCGGATCAGGGTTTGCGTGGGATCCGGCCGGCTCCCTTCCCTACCTTCGGAGCGTCCGTGGTTGCCGCAGCCCTGGGTCCCTCTCATGGCGGCCGCCATCAGCGTCTCCTCCAGCCTCCAGCCCATCAGGGCCCTCCCTCAAGGGCTAGCGCCGTCGGCTTGCAGCTGCGGCGCTTTGTCGTCTGGCCTGTCTGTATCGCCTGCAGGCAGAGTGCCGCGGCGATGGAGGTTTTGCCTGTGGCCCCAGCCGCAGGCGACGCGGCGGAGCGGCAGGGAGGCGCGTCGTGGCGTGGCGTCGTGCAGGCAAGGCTCTGGCTGCGGCGGAAAGGGGCCCGCGGCATGCAAGGGAGCCCCTGCGGTGACAACCCGCCGCGATGCCTAGAGTGAACTCCGCTTCCGCCCCTGAGGGTCCGCCTTGGTCAACGCCTCCCTGAACTGGGCCAGCATCGTCGGCATCGTGCTGGCGGTGGGTGGGGCCTTCCTCTACTTCATGAGGAACTTCAAGCCGGCCCTGGCCCGGGATTACGACGTGTTCTTCGCGGCGGTGGGCCTGCTGTGCGGCGGCATCCTCTTCTTCCAGGGCTGGCGCCTCGATCCGATCCTGCAGTTCGGCCAGTTCCTGCTGGCCGGCACCACCGTCTTCTTTGCCTATGAGAGCGTGCGGCTGCGGGGCGTGACCACCGAGCAGGCGCGCCGCTCCTCCTATTTCGAGGATGAGGAGCCGCCGCCGTTCCGGCCCCGCGGCGGTCTCGGTGGCGGTCAGGAGTGGGATCGCGAGCGCTTTGAGCAACCCGAACCGATCCGGCGCCGCATCCGCCCGCGCGAGGAGGAGGACGACTTCTACCGGCCGCGGCGCACCAGCCGGGCCGCCATCCCCGAGCGGGCTGCCAGCCGCCGCGACGAATCGGATGACTGGGATGCCCCGCGACGGCCGGCCCCTCCTGAGCCTGGTCCCCGCAGTTCGATGGCCGGCCCCAGCGACTGGGACGCCCCCAGCGGCGGCAGCGATGCTCCCTCCCGCTACAGCGCCGGTGGCTCCCGGCCTGGCACCGCTGCCTTCGGGGCACGGCGACGCGAGCGCGACAGCGAACCGGAGATCCGGCGTGGCAGCCGCCCGGTCGCCAGCCGGGACGCCTCCACCAGCCCCAGCCGTCGTCCCGCGGACCCCGCCGCTCCCTCCCGCGCTGCTGCTGCCGGCTCGGATCCGCGCCGCGAGTCCACCCCGGGCATCCCCCAGGGCAGTCCGCTGCGCAGCAGCAGCCGCACCGGCGGTGCGGTGAGCGATGCTGACTTTGCTCCCCTGGAGGGCAACGCCGGCCCGCGGCCCCGGGACCGCGAGCCCTCCAGCGGCCCATCTCCCTCCAGCGGCCGTGCGGCCTCCGGCCCCGCCCGTGACAACAGCTCCCGCTTCGACGACTGAGGCGGCACCACGAACCTGCCGTGGCCGGCGGCCCCTGATGTTCGCCCTGCTGCCAGCCGTTCTGCTGCTCCCCGCCTGCATGGCCCCAGGCTGGAACCAGCGCAGCGCTGGTCCGGTTGGCCTCGGCGACGCACTGCAGCGCGAGGATCCTGCCCTCAGCGGTGGCGGTCGCCTGCTGGCCAGCCTCATCTCCCCCGCCGGACGTCCGACACTGCTGCTGCAGGAGCTCCCCTCCGGCCGCAGGCTGCCGATCGGTCCCCTGGGGCGCTGGACGCCCCATCGCTCGCCATCGCTGAGCCGCAATGGCCGTTATGTGGCGCTGCTGGTGCAGCAGGGCGCCAGAAGCGTGCCGGTGGTGTGGGACAGAGCCGGCAACCAGCTGCATCGGCTCCCCCTACCCGGCGATCTTGAGGTGCAGCGCCTGCAGCTCGCCCCGGATGGTCGTCGCCTGGCCCTCTCCCTCTGGCAGGACGGTCGCGCCAGCCTGCGGCTGCTCGATCTCAGCGCTCTGCTGGAAGCCGATCTCCCCGCCGGCCTGGCGGTGCAGGGAGGCGGTCCGCTGCCCCCGAACCGCCCCTGAGCGCTGCTGGCGCGTCTGTTCTTTTCTTTGCCGCTCCCCTTCCCCATGGGCGCTCTCCCATGCACGCTCCCCCCAGCTGACGCCGGCCGGCCGGCCTGCAGCTGGCGGGCCTGGATCCTGGCGTCGCTGCTGCCGGCCGCCTGCACGCTGCTGCTGACCGCCTGTCAGGGGCCGGCGGCGCGGCCGTTGCCGGATCTCGATCGGGTCGTGGCCCAGGCGGGCAGCGGCCGCGAGCCTTCACTCGGCGAGGGCATGCTGGCTCTGATCAGCGGTCGGGGGGGGCGGGAGCAGGTGCTGCTGATCGATTTGCAACGCCGCCTGCCGGTGCCTTTGCCTGGCCTGAACCGCCCCGATGCTCAACCCGTCAGCCTGGCGATGGATAGCCGCGGCGAACGGCTGGTCGTGGTACGCCACCGGGAGGGCCGCAGTGAAGTGGTGCTGTATCGCCGCAGCCTGCGCAGCCTGGAACCGGTGCCGCTGCAGCCCACCGGGGTGCCTCGCCGGGTGGCCCTCGACGCCGACGGGCGCACCCTGGCGGTGGAGGTGAGCCGCGATGGGCTCTGGCAGGTGGATCTGATCAACCTGCCGTAGCCGACAGGAATCGGCGCGGAAGCCCAGCGGCCGCCCTAGGGGCAGGGGCTCCGGGGCCCGGCTCCTCAGCGCCTGTCCCGCGTCAACCCCCTTGGCCGGGCGAGCGCAGAGATCTCCCTCAGGGCTCACGCTCGGAGCTGATCTTCGGCGAGATGATCAAGGCGGCAGCAGGGCTGTCACAGCGGCAGCAAGCCGGTCACGGCGGCCGCGAGGCGGGAACGGCGCCGGCTCAGGGCACCAGACCGGCCCAGTGCAGGAAGGTGTCGCCGCTGATCGCCTCGATCAGGAGAACCGCCACAAACCCCACCATCGCGAAACGGCCATTAATCCGCTCGGCATAGGCGCTCCAGCCGAAAGCGGGCAGATCAGCGGTGGTGGCACTGGTGGCGGCTGGCATGTCGGCGGCTGCGGCTTCAGGGCCGGGGACCGCGCTGTCGCTGCCGGACGGGGCCGGCGTGCTGGAAGCAGGGCTCTCGCTCATGCGGATCGGGGAGGGGCGGATCAGGGCGGGCCGGGCCGCCCCAGGCGGGTCCAGCCGGCTCAGGACGGAAGCCCAAAGGTATAGCCGGCGGCCGGCAGCAATCGCCAGCCACCGTTGCCGTCCAGTTCCAGCACCGTGTCGTGGTATTCGGTGAGGGTGGGGCGATGCCCGACGCTGACGAAGGCCATCTCCCGTTCCACCAGCAGCTGGTACAGCTGCTTCTCGGTGGTGACATCAAGGGCGCTGGTGGCCTCATCGAGCACCACGAAGCGGGGCGCGTTGAGCAGCAGGCGGGCGAAGGCGAGGCGCTGCTGCTCACCGAGGGAGAGCAGGCGGGGCCAATCCTGCTTGATCGTCAGATCGGGGTAGCGCTGGATCAGTTCCGGCAGCCGCACCTCTTCGAGCACATGGCGCAGCTGCGCATCGCTGAACCGCTCCGGCGACTGGGGGTAGCAGAGCTGCTCCCGCAGGCTGCCCAGCAGCATGTAGGGCTTCTGGGGGATGAACAGCAGCTCTCCCTCCGCCGGGCGCTGCACCACGCCGGTGGCCGTCGTCCACAGGCCGCTGATCAGCCGCAGGAAGGAGGTCTTTCCGCAACCGGAGGGGCCGACCACCAGCAGGCGCTGATCGGCACCGACGCTGAGACTGAGATCGCGGATCAGGCAACGGTTGCTGCGGGGCGGCACCAGATCAACGTGTTGCACCGTGAGGGCCAGATCCACTGGCACCTGTGCGGAGAGCGGCGACACCTCGTGCTCAGCTCCGGAGCTGATCGCTTCCACCTTGTTCTGGAAGCCCTCCAGACGGCTGATCGAGGCGGAGAAGGCAGCCAGCTCGGAGATGTTGTTGACGATGAAGCTGACCGACAAGAAGACCTGTGAGAAGGCGATGCCGGCCTGCCCGAAAACGCCGAAATCCTTCTGTTTGGCGAAGTAGAGGGGCGCGATCACCAGCCAGGGCAGGAAGCGCGAGAAATAGTCGTAAGACTTCTGGATGACTGCGATGATGGCACTCCAGATGATCAGGCGGTCGTAATTGACGATCGCCCCGCCCAGGCGCCTGTCGGCCTCGCGTCGCTCCACCTCCTCACCTTTGTAAAACGCGATTGATTCGGCGTTGTCGCGGATGTGCACCAGGCCGTAGCGGAAATCGGCTTCGAGCTTCAGCTGTTGGTTATTGAGCTGCACCAGGCGACGGCCCGCCACCACGATCACAGCGGTGCCGATCACCGAGTAGGCCAGCAGCACCAGAGCCAGCTCGGAGCTGATCGTCCAGAGCACGATGATGAAGCTGACAAAGGTGAGCAGCGCCTCAAACACCCCAATGGTGAACAACAGGCTCTGGTTGGTGAAACTGCTGGCATCCTGAGAGATGCGCTGATCAGGATTATCGATCTCCTCTTCTGTTTCGTCGTTGGGATTAAGAACGTAATAGGCGCGATTCTGCAGGTAACGGCCGATCAGGCGACTGGTGAGCCACTGGCGCCAGAGCAGCCCCAGCTTAGGCACCAGATAACTCTGCAGAGCGCGGATCGGCAACGCGACGACGAGGCAACCAGCATAGATCGCCACGGTCTTCCAGAACTCCTCCTGCCTATAACCCACCAGGGCATTCTCGATATTGCGGGCCACATAACTGATCCCAACATTGATGCCGTTGATCACCAGGATCAGCAGCACGATCAGCCCCAGCAGCAGCCAGGGCACCCAGCGCCCCTGACGCAGCCGTTGCCGCAGCACCCCGAAGGCGAGCAGCCCGGCCGCAAAGCAGACCATCACCGTGCCGCCGATCCAGCCGCTCCAGATCCCCGCCACCCATTCGGGCACC
This sequence comes from Cyanobium sp., assembly GCA_046075505.1. Classification (GTDB taxonomy): domain Bacteria; phylum Cyanobacteriota; class Cyanobacteriia; order PCC-6307; family Cyanobiaceae; genus Cyanobium. Next base: position 12,508 of record JBJTQH010000111.1, read on the forward strand.
CCCGGCAGGAACCGCTCCTGCAGAACCGGGATCAGGGCACCGCTGAGGGCGACCGCGCCGGTGAGCAGCAGCAGCGTGGTGCCCACCACCACGGCCAGCAGTGCCAGCATCAGCAGCAGAAACTCGAGACCGCTGCCGGCACCGCCGCCATCGAGGGGCAGGAAATAGGGCTGGGCCAGGCGCTGCAGCTTGCCCAGCTGCTCACGGAGGGCCTTCAGGGGAGTCAAGGGGGGCTGGCGGATGGTGGCATTGTCGCCGTTGCCTGACCCGCACTGCGCCGCTCGATCCGCGGCTCAACCCGGCGGCCAGGCCAGGGGGCGCCCGCCGATCACGTGGATGTGCAGATGGAACACCGTCTGGCCGGCGCCGGCACCGCTGTTGACCACCAGGCGGAAATCCTCCAGCCCCTCCTGCCGCGCCACCCGGGCCGCCACCAGCAGCAGGTGCCCCAGCAGGACCTGATCATCATCACCGGCATCAGCCAGGCGCGGGATCGGCCGGCGCGGGATCACCAGCACATGCACCGGCGCCTGCGGTGCCACATCGCGGAAGGCCAGGCAGTGCTCATCGCTGTACACCGCATCGCAGGGAATCTCGCCGCGCAGGATGCGCCCGAAGATCGTGTCGCCGCCGGAGAGATCGCTGGTCATCGGGAAAACCGCCGCAGGCGATGCGGCTGGGGAGCAGGGGTGCCCTGAAGTCTGGGTGAGCGGCAGCGCAGCTGGCCGCCGGCACCGGCTGATCGTTGCAGGGGGCGTTGGGCTGCGGCGCTGCACCAGCCGATAGGGCGCGGCGCCGGAACAGTGCTGGAACAGCGGTGGGACAGGGAGGAAGGGGTCAGGGATGGGACAGCGGTGGCACTTGTTCTTCAGTGAGTGATGCATGCCGATGCTGGCGCGTTGCAGTGGTTCGGCCCTGCGGGGGCTGGAAGCCGTGGAAGTGAACGTTGAGGTGGACATCGCACCGGGGTTGCCGGGGCTGCAGCTGGTGGGTCTGCCGGATACCGCCGTGCAGGAGGCCCGTGAGCGGGTGCGTGCCGCCCTGCGCAACAGCGGCCTGAAGGTGCCCCTCACCCGGGTGGTGGTAAGCCTGGCCCCCGCCGATCTGCGCAAGGCGGGCCCCGGCTTCGATCTACCGATCGCCCTGGGCCTGCTGGTGGCCAGCGGGCAGCTGCTGCCGCAGCGGCTGGAGGGCATCTGGAGCGCCGCCGAACTGGGACTCGATGGCCGGCTGCGGCCGATCCGCGGGGTGCTGGCGATGGCGATGGCCGCCCGACAGGCGGGAGCGCGCGGCCTGGTGGTGCCCGCTGCCAATGCCTCCGAAGCGGCGCTGGTGGAGGGACTGCGGGTGTGGGGCCCCACCGATCTGGCGGCGGTGCTGCAGCTGCTGCACGATCCCGAACGCCTGCCGCCGGCGCTGCCGCCCGCACCGGCCACCGCCGGTGATCGGGGGCCGGATCTGGCCGATGTGCGTGGTGCCGGTCATGGCCGGCGCGCCCTGGAGATCGCCGCCGCCGGAGGGCACCATCTGCTGCTGGTGGGCTCGGCCGGCAGCGGCAAGACGATGCTCGCCCAGCGGCTGCCGGGGTTGCTGCCGCCCCTGGAGCGCTCCGAAGCGCTGGAGGTGATGCGTCTGCACTCGGTGGCGGGACTGCTGGAGGAGGATGCCGGCCTGATCAGCCGCCGACCGTTTCGCAGCCCGCACCACAGCTGCTCCGGTGCGGCCCTGATCGGCGGTGGCTCCCTGCCGATGCCGGGGGAACTGAGCCTGGCGCACCACGGCGTGCTGTTCCTCGATGAACTGGCGGAATTCCGCCGCGACACCCTCGATCTGCTGCGCCAGCCCCTGGAAGAGGGGGAGGTGCGGATCAGCCGGGCCCGCATGCGCTGCCGTTTCCCCTGCCGGGTCACCCTGGTGGCGGCCACCAATCCCTGCCCCTGCGGCCGCTATGGCACCGGCGAGGGCACCTGCAGCTGCGGTGAGGGTCTGCGGCGGCGCTACTGGGGGCGTCTGTCGGGACCCTTGCTGGATCGGCTTGATCTGCAGGTGGTGATGCATCGTCCCGACCCCGCCGCCCTGGCGGCGGCCTTTCAAAGCGATGCGACCTGCTACCGGGACGGTGCCGCGGCGGCGGATCCCCACACCTGGCGCCGAGCAGCGATCCCCACCCCCCTGACCGGCACCACAGCCAGGAGCAGGAGCGCAGACCACGACACGGCTGCTGATCCGGCTGCCGCCCGCACAGTCACCAACGAGGCGGCGAACGAAAGCAGCGCAGTGGTGGCGATGCGGGTGCAGCGGGCCCGCGCCGCCATGGCCGAGCGCAATCCGGGCCGGCGCGGCAATGGCGAGCTGAGCGGCTCGGAGCTGGCGGCCGTGATGCAGCTCGAGGGATCGGCGCGTCAGCTCTGGCAGCGGGCTGTGGAGCAGCGGCAGCTCTCAGCCCGGGCGGCGCTGCGGGTGCTGCGGGTGGCGCGCACGATCGCCGATCTGGCGGAGCAGCCGCACACCCCCAGCGAAGCGATCGCCGAGGCTCTCACCTTCCGCAGCTTTGATCTGACCACTGCCCCAGGAGGGGCCTGAATAATGCAGGCCCCCCGATCGCAGCGTGCCCCTTCCGGGGCGCCTCCCTGGCCGAGTCCTGCCTGCGGCTCCGCTCAGGGGCGATGGCGGCGGCGAGGACGGTCGCGGTAGGGCTGAACGCCCACGAGCGGCGGCTGATGCCGGGCCTCCTCGCGGGGGTTGCCGAAGGCGTGGTTGAGGGCTTCCGCCAGCCAGGCGCCCAGACGGAACACCAGCCCGCGGGAGGATTCGACCGGTGACGCGATCTCCATGGCACACAGTTG
>JBJTQH010000112.1:0-5449 GCA_046075505.1 Cyanobium sp.
TTTCAAGATGATTTCACTTCAACCACGCAGGTGCTTTGGGGGCCCCGATGGGGGCGATTACCGCCTTCCAGGAGCCGTGTGGACGCTACGAGTAGTGTCCCCTGCCTGGTCAAACGCTATATCCAGCCCCTGAACGGATACTGCGGTGCTTTGTTGCTGATCAGGAGCCGGATTGCACGTCTGCACTGAAAAGCCAATGGCCACCCGCTGGTCGGATGGAACAACCATGGTGAAGGCCTGCGATGAGGCCGGCGCGCACCTGTTCGTCGTCAAGCAGAACCGGTTCAACAGCACTCTTCAGTTGGTGAAACGGCAGCTCCAGGCCGGTCGCTTCGGTCGGCTGGCGATGGTGGCGGTCACCGTATTCTGGCAGCGCCCCCAGAGCTATTACGACCAGGCGAGCTGGCGCGGCACATGGGAATTCGATGGTGGTGCGCTGATGAACCAGGCCAGCCATTACGTCGATCTGCTCGACTGGTTGGTGGGACCGGTGGAGAGCGTCGGCGCTTCGATCGCCACGCTGGGACGCCACATTGAGGTGGAGGATACGGCCGCCCTGCAGCTGCGCTGGCGCAGTGGTGCTCTCGGCACAATGGCGGTCACAATGCTCACCTATCCCCGCAATCTGGAGGGCACGATCACCCTGCTGGGGGAATGCGGCACGGTGCGGATCGGAGGGCCTACGGTGAACCGTATCGAGACATGGACCTTTGCCGATTCCAGTCCTGATGATGCCGCAGTGGAGCAGGCCAGCTATGAGACCACCAGCACCTACGGCTTCGGCCATCCGCTGTATTACGCCAATGTGCTCGATACACTGCAGGGGAAGGCACCGGCCTGTTGCGATGGCCGCGAAGGCCTGCGCAGTCTGGAATTACTCAGTGCCGCCTACCGCTCGGCCCGGGAAGGACGAATGGTGCACCTGCCACTGGAGTGCTGAGCTGAGTTGCGATCCATCGCACAAGGCCGATGAGCGGCTGCAGAGCAAGCTGCTGCAGCTGGGCCAGACAATCTTCCGGCGGCTGGTGGCCTGAGCGGCAGCTGCCGCGCTGCCTTCAGAGCGTGCTGAGCGTCAGAGACCAGCCGCCGGAGATCGCACCGTTGCCGGCATTGGTTCTGGCGTCGTCGAACACCAGCAGCCGCCACTCACCGTTAACCGCACCGCCGCGGAACAACGACAGATCATGACCAAAGGGCCCGGCGGGAGCCGGAGCCGGCAGCACATCTCTGGCCAGACCATGATCGGTGGGCTGGAAGGTGCCGCTGCCGATCGCCAGGCCCTGGGGCAAGGTGGAACTCGCCTGCTGAGTGAAGCGGAGATCCACTCCCCGGAGATCAAAGCTGCGACCAGTATCAGAAAGCAGCATCACAGCCTGGCCAGCTGGATTCAGCAACAGGATGTCAAGATCTTCCGGCGAAGGATGACGAATCCCGAAGAGGTTGACGCTGACATCAACCAGCGAACCGGTGAGGCCATCGATGCGCAAGGAGGAGGGATAAGGACTGGCTGTACCGCGGTCCGGAATCACGATCGGGGCTGGACTGGCGACGACCACAGAGCTGGGATCATCGTTGCGAATCACCCCGGTTGCGGTGGCTGCCGTCGCCGCGGGCTTATAGCCCGCTCCAGGCAGCACACTGAGCACCAGCGTTTCATCGGCTTCGGGGCGACGATCCGGCGTGGCGCGCACCGGCAGACGCACACTGGCCTCCCCGATCGCAAAGCGAACACGACGCTCGAGGCTGCTGACCGGAAGCCCCCGCACATCGCTGGGGTCATTGCTGCTAGCGATCACCGTGGCGCTGCCGCTGATGCGGTAGTCGACCGCAAGGGGGCGGCCGAGGGGCCCCGTGCGACGGAAGGTGTAAATCAGAGCGTCGCTGCCGTCCTCCAGGATGGCGTCGGGCGTCACCCGCACCGATACATTGGCGTCATCGCCCGTGATCGTGCCTGTCGCTGATGTCCCTGCGGCAAATCCATAGCCGGCACCTGGCGCCAGGGAGAGCGTCACTGTTTCATCGGGCTCGACACGATTGTCCGCTGTCGGATCAACGAACAGGGTGGCAACGGTGGCGCCGGCGGCGAACAGCACCTGTCGGCCATTGCCTGTAGCTCCGAGGAGCCGATAGTCGGCGGGGTCATTGATGCCAGCCACCGCTGCAGCCGTGCCGGAAAGCGTGACATTCACCAGCAGGGGAGTTGCCAGGGCTCCGCTGCGGCGGAAGGTGTACACCAGGGGTCTGCTGCCGTCTTCGGCCACGGCAGCCGGAGCCACCGAGAGGCGAATGGTGGCGTCGTCGTTGAGGATGGCGCCGGTGATGGCACGCGTGGCCCCGAGTCCGTAGCCGCTGCCAGGCAGCAGAGTCAGCGTCAGCGATTCATCCGGCTCCGGCCGGGAATCAGCGATCGGATCGAGCACGACACTGGCGCTGGCGACCCCGGCGGGGAGAACCAGCTGCTGCGGGCCCGCCACGGGCGGAATGCCGCTGTAATCGGCGGGATCACCGCTGCCTGGCAACAGCCGCGCCCGCCCACTGACGGTATACAGAACGGTCAGCTGACGGCCGATCGCACCGCTGCGGCGGAAGGTGAAGGTGAGCGCCTGATCGCCATCCTCCAGAACCGCCGCCGGCGCCACTGCCAACGAGACCAGGGCATCGTCATTGCTGATCCTGCCCGTGGCACTCGAGGGGCTCCCGAGCGTGTAGCCCGCCGCCGCCGCCAGGGTCAGCTGCACCGTCTCCTCGTCTTCCACCCGCGCATCGACGATCGGCGTGAGCTGCAGCGTTGCTGTTGCCGCTCCCGCGGGAATCGTGATCTGCCGCAGGCCATCGCTGCCGGAAGCAGGCAGACCGCTGTAATCGGCCGGATCAGCGCCATTGGCAACCGCCAGGGCCGTACCGGCCACGCTGTACTTCACCGTCAGCGCTGATGCCAGGCTGCCGCTGCGCCGGAAGGTATAAACCAGGCTGGAGGCCCCATCCTCCGCCACTGCGGCAGGGGCGATGGCAAGACTGACACTGGGCAGTGCCGGTTCATCATCATCACGAATCGTGCCGCTGATCGTTGGTGCATTGAGATAGGCGGTATCAGCGCTGATCCGTAACTGAAGGATCTGATCGGGTTCATCGATCCCATCCGGCTGTGGCACCACCTCAAGGGCGGCCGACAGCTGCCCCGGCTGCAGCGTGATCGCATCCTTCCCTGCCGAGAGTAGTGCGGGCGACAGCGCGCGAACACTGAACCCTCCAGCAGCCACCGGCGTGACACTGACATCACTGAGAGCAAAGAAAATGGTCAGAGGCTGGTTGCTGGGCGTGGAAAGCTCAAAGCGAAAAGTGAGCGCCTGCTGGGCATCTTCCTGCACCAGACCATTGAACACAGTATTGCCCTGTTGCACCTGGGGCTCCGCCGCCAGAGTGATGAAGGGCCTGTCATTATCGTTGATGTAAAACTGCTTGGTGATTTCCTCCGGATCACCACCAGGATCCGAGACCACCACCAGGAATCCCTCAGCATCCTGTTCCGGCAGGATGTCATCGCGCAGCTGGAAACTGAAGCTGGCCGAGTCTGCACCCTCCTCAAAGATCAGCACACCGGAAGGCAGTTCCGACAGCGGATCCTCAAAATCGTCACCGTCCACCAAGGGGCCGGAGATGAAGATGCTATCGGGAATGATGGTCCATTCATAGGCCGCCGCTGAGAGATCCCCACTGCGTAGCACCACCAGGGACACCAGAGTTCCAACACCATCACTCCCTTCTGCAAGAAACCGGCCGCTGAAGACGTCTTCAAAGGCAAGGGCCATCGGTGCGATCCTTCAGGAACAATCTCTCAGCCCACGTTCAGGCCGTTCGCGGCCAGCGTTCTGTATCCAGAATGACTGTTTGTTGATCCCCGCCATTGCGCTCCCCGCCTGGCGGCCTCAGCCCCCATCCGCAGAGTCGCAGTCCCTGGGCGCCGCATCGGCCCGTTCCCTGGTCTCCCGCCTCCCGTTCCGCCCCTCCCCGCCGGCATGTCCTCCTTCAGCGCTGCGCCCTCTGATCCCCGCACCGGCGAGGCGCAGAGCCCACCCGAGCCAACCCCGGTCGGCGACGCCGCCGATCGGATCATCGTGGCTCTCGATGGCATGGCTGCGCAGCAGGCGCTCACCTTCGCCGCCACCATCCCCGCGCTGCGCTGGGTGAAGGTGGGTCTGGAGCTGTTCAGCGCCGCCGGTCCCGCTGTCGTGCAGCAGCTGCGCGAACGGGGGCTGCACGTCTTTCTCGATCTCAAGTTTCACGACATCCCCGCCACCATGGCCGGTGCCTGCCGCAGTGCCGCACGGCTGGGAGCTGAGCTGATCACCGTGCATGCCTGCGCCGGCGGCGAGGCCCTGGCAGCGGCCCAGGCCGCGGCGGTGCAGGGGGCGGCCGAGGCGGCTCTGCCCGCGCCCACCCTGCTGGCGGTGACGGTGCTGACCAGCTGGGATCCGCTTCGCTTCGCCGCGGACCTGGCGATCAGCGAGCCGGTGGAGCACTACGTGCCGCGTCTGGCCCAGCTGGCAGCGGACGCTGGGATCGGCGGTTGCGTCTGCTCGCCGCTGGAGGTGAGCGGCCTGCGCCAGGCCCATCCCGATCCCTTCGCCCTGGTCACCCCCGGCATCCGCCCGGCCGGTGCCGCCCAGGGGGACCAGCGGCGGGTGATGACCCCGGCCGCGGCGATCGCCGCCGGCGCCAGCCAGCTGGTGATCGGCCGGCCCGTCACCGCCGCCGCCGATCCTGCGGCAGCCTTCCTCCGCTGCTGTCAGGAGCTGGCGGGCTGAGGAGCCAGGGTCTCCACCGGGCCCCTGCAGGGCTGGGGGGTGGGACCTCGCGGCCTGCTGCCATTTCAGGGGGCAGGGTCTGCGCGATTCGTGAGGAGATAGGGCTCCCCGCTTCCGGCGGGGGGGCAGACCGGTCGAGGGGTGGAGGAGAGGAGGGGAGGCTCGCTGCTCCATTGGGTTTCCCCATTGCAGAGCAACGCGGGCCATTCCTGTAGGGCCGGGGACGGCAGCAGGTTGGAGACGATGGCGCTGCTCTGCACATTTAGGGAAAGCCTGCCGGTGCGGGCTTCCTCCGGATGTTCCACCATGAACCGGCAGCCTCCCTCCAGGCAGCGCAGTCTGGCCAGGGTGGTGAACCGCAGATCCACCGCTCCCAGATTCACCAGCAGGTGGCGCAGATTGGCCTGGTAGAAGTCGCTGAAGGCGAAATTGCCCTCCCGCAGTTCCAGGCCATCCACCGTGCTTTCCACAAAGTTGATGCCCGCATAGTGCGGGGGAATGGCCCCGGGGTTCCTGCGCAGGTTGGCTGTTCCAGGAGTTGATGTGTAGATCCGGCGGACACAGCGCAGAGTCGCGCCGCGAAAGCTGGCTCCATCCAGGTCGCCCCTGATCTCCAGCAGCTGGTTGCATCCCGAGGTTCCACG
>JBJTQH010000113.1:0-8720 GCA_046075505.1 Cyanobium sp.
TCACCATGGAGCTGGGTATGGGATGCCACGAGAGATTGGCTTGGTGTGATAACCCCAGCCTCTCACGGCTCCCTGCCCACCCAATGACCTGAGACTCGTTCTGCCGCAGCGCTTCTGGGACTTGTGTCCGTCAGTCAGCCACGGCGCTGCTGCCGGTTTCGAGTGCCGTATCGAAGCGGAAGCGATCCGCACCCAGGCCGCCCGTGAGCGTGTCCTGACCCTGGCTGCCACAGAGGGTGTCGGCGCCGGAACCGCCGCTGAGACTGTCGGCACCGGCGGCTCCCTGCAGCAGATTGGCGCCGCTGTTACCCACCAGCGTGTTGGCCAGGCTGTTGCCGCTGCCGTTGATCGCAGCGCTGCCGGTGAGGATGAGCCCCTCCACCTCGGCCAGGCCCGCCAGGGAATAACTGAGGGCCGTCTGCACCCGATCGTTGCCGCCGCCGGGTGCCTCCTGCACCCGATCACCGCTGCTGTCCACGGTGTAGGTGTCATCACCGAGGCCGCCGCTCATCGTGTCGTTGCCGGCACCGCCATCGAGCAGATTGGCGGCGCTGTTGCCGGTGAGCGTGTTCGCCAGGCCGTTGCCGGTGGCGTTGATCGCCGCCGAGCCGCTGAGCACCAGGGCCTCCACATTTGCCCCCTTGCTGAGCAGCGAATAGGTGACGCTGGCCTGCACCGTATCGAGCCCCTCGCCGGCCAGCTCGGTAATCAGATCGCTGGCGTGATCCACCAGATAGAGGTCATCACCCTGACCGCCGATCAGGGTATCGATCCCGCTGCCGCCCTCGAGCCGGTCGTGGCCGGCCAGGCCGCTGAGTTTGTCATTGCCAGCGGCGCCATTGAGCGTGTCGTGCCAGCTGCTGCCGCTGCGGGTGTCGTTGGCGGCGGTGCCGCTCCAGACCAGCACGGCGGGGCTGCTGACCGGCGAGCGGACGGTTGTGGCGGTGCCGAACAGATCGGTATAGCGGGCCTCCGCCCGCAGGATCCGGCCGGCGAGGCTGCTGCCCACCAAGAGGCTGGCCGCCGTTGCCGCTGGGATATCGCTCCAGCTGTAGCCATCGGCTGAGCTCTGCCACTGAAAACGGATCGCACCGGCACCGCTGCTGGGAATGCCATCGAGATCGCTGACCGTCTGGGTGGCGGTGAGGGTGGCCTCCACCAGCGGCGGATCACCGCCCATCAGCGTGACCCCACCACTGGGCGCATCATCGACATTGGCCACCGCCGCCGTAGCCGCGCTGCTGACGGACTCGAGCTTGCCGGCGCCGTCGGTGTAGCTGGCCTCCACATGCAGGCTCTGCCCCACCTGCGCCTGGCTGAGCAGGACGCTGCTGCCCTGCCCCACCAGGGTGCTGCCGGCATACCAGCGATAGGTGATCGCCGTAGCGATCTGATCGGCATCGCTGAGGGTCTGGCTGGCCTGCAGGGTGGCGTTCTGGGCTAATGGGCCACCGCCCACCACCGCCAGCGTCACCGCTCCGGTGGGTGCCTGGTTGGCGTGATCCACCACGAGCAGCAGCTGGCTGGCGGCGACGCTGTGGCCCTGACCATCGTCGATGGTGTAGCTCAGCTCCAACGGACCGCGATAGCTGGCGTCGTAGTCAGCGGCGCTGGAATCGAGGAACCAGCTGCCATCGGCGGCAAGGCTGAACCAGGCGCCGTGATCGGTGCTCAGATCCAGCGCCATCAGCCCGTCGTTGTCGGGATCGTGGAAACCGCTGCTGAGCTGCTCCTGGCTGAGGGCATAGGCCTCACCGGCCACCAGATCGGGCAGGGAAGCCGTGGCGATACCGCTGGGGGCCTGATTGATCGCCAGGCTGAGGGTGCTGAGCGGCACCGAATCGGCAAGGGAATCCCAGTTGGAGAGAAAATCCAGCCATTCATTCTCGATGCTGCCGCCACTGCCGGGGCTGCTGTCGAGCAAGCGGCCGGCATCCCGGATGTTGTTGTTGCGATCGATGATCTCCCTGAGCGGCTGGGGATAGGTGTTTTTATCAGCCAGGTTGAACGTGCTGGTATCGAGACCCAGGATCAGGGCCACATCAGCCGCTTTGCTGAGATCCACACTGCCACCAGCGGCGGCCTTCTCGAGCAGGGAAAGGGAGATCTTGAGGCCCTGCTGATCATCACTGAGAGAACAGAGAATCGCCACCTGCACCTCCAGTTTTGCCAGGGCCAGCGCCGCAGCAGTGTCGCCACTGCCGCTCTGCAGGATCTGGAAGGCATTGGTGGAGAGCAGACTGCCGATCGCCACCGGCACCTTCAGGGCGGAACGGATCTTCTGCAGGGCATTGTTGGGCGATTCCCCCAGCTCCACGGCCCGCTGCAGCAGCGTGGTGATCGGCGTATGAACTGCGGCGATGGCGGGCCCCTCGATCGCCATCAGGGTGACGGTGAGATCACCATCACTGGGGGGCTGAATCAGCAGGCTGTTGCTGATCGGCATCTCCAGATTACCCTTGGCATCGCTATAGCTAGCCTCCAGCATCAGCTGCGCGCCAAGATCATCGGCCTGCACCTGATAGGTGGCCCCTGTGGCACCATCCATCGCCACGCCATCGCGGCTCCATTGCCAGCTGATCGCGGCGGACGGCGGCAGACCATCGACATCGCTGAGATAGCCCGAGAGGGTATGACCCACAGCGGCCAGTCCGCTGATCACCAGCACCCCAGCGGTGTTGCTGGCGGGCGGTGGCGGCACAAGCACCGGCAGCAGGGTGGCCGCACCGCTGGCGATGGCAAGGCTGAACAGACCATCGCTGAACTGCAGCTGTTCAATCCCCACCAGGGTGTCGAGGCCTTCGCCCTGACTCGTGCCATTCAGGCTGATCTGAACACTGCCGCCCTGCAGACTGAGCGCATAACCGCTGCTGGCACCGCTGTAGACCGCTGTGTCGAGATCGGCGCCGCCATCCAGCCAGTCGTCACCGCTCTGGCCCTGCATCTGATCGTTGCCGCTGCCGCCATACACCAGATCGTTGCCACTGCCGGCCACGATGATGTCGGCACCACCGGCGGAATAGAGAGTGTCATCGCCAGCCTGCAGATTGAAGTATTCATCCTGGCTGCTGCCACTGCAGTGGTCATCGCCGGGGGTGCCACCGCCGGGATCCGCGACCACCCCCGAGCCCGGGTCGTTGCCGGCACTCAGGTTGGCCAGGAACAGGCCGCTGTCGAGGATGTGATCACCCGTGTCGGCGATACCGATCTTGATCGTATGGGTGCTGGAGGTGGCGGTGAGCGGTGCCACGATGCGCAGATGGGCGCTGACGCCGTCGTATTCGATCGGCAGAAAGCCGTTGGCATTATCCTGAAAATAGCCGGCCGCCAGGTTGGGGCTGATCACACTCAGCGGTGCGTTTGGATCCTTGTTGAACAGGGCGTAATTCACCCCATCAACGATCAGCACCCCGCAATCAACGAAGGCATCGACCCACTCGGGATATTCCTCCGAACCAAACACCAGATCAACGCTGATCGAGGTGGCCGCCGGGTCGCTGACGCTGAACCGGAAGCCCAGTGTGGTGGCGTCAAAGGACTGGGTCTGAAACACCGTGTTCACCACGGCATCGATGTCGGCATCGCCGTTGCTGAAGCCGCTGCTGCCGCTGTTGTCCGTTCCGTACCAGGTGAGGCTGTTGCTGGTGCCAGGGTGGCACCGGAGGTGAGCAACACACCGGCCCCCAGCCCCAGTGCGGCCCCCGTGGTGGCATCGAAACGGTTGACGGCGCCGGGGCCTGAAGCCTGCAGCGTGATGCTGCCGCTGTCGACCACGATGCCGGAACTGGTCGCGAGCAGGGCCGCCACAACGGCAGCGGGCTGCCCCCCTGTGAGATCGACAACTGTGCTGATCGCCATCCTTCGTCTCCCTGCAGCCACAGCTGCGCCTTTGACTGTGTTCTGGCACAGCGGTTGGGGAGAACTCGTGAAGGCGCTGCCGCCGCGTTCTCAGGCCGCCAGCGGCAGCTCCAGCAGCATGCGACAGCCGCTACCGCGGGCCTCCTGCGCCTGCAGCCGCCCCCCATGGGCCTGGGCGATGGCCTGGGCGATCGCCAGCCCCAGGCCGTGATGATCAGGACCACTGCGGGAGGGATCCGCCTGCCAGAAGCGCTCGAACACCAAGGGGCGCTGCTCCGGCGGGATGCCGGGGCCCTGGTCCTCCACCCACAGCTGGGCCAGCTGCCGCTGCCGCGCCAGCCCGAGTCGGATCGTGCCGCCCCGAGGTGAGAAACGCCGGGCATTGGCCAGCAGGTTCTCCAGCAGCTGCCGCAGACGCTCCGGATGGGCCCGGACGCAGACCCCGGCCTCGATCGCGAGCTGCAGCCGCAGCCCCGCGGCCTCAGATTCACTCTGGTGCAGAGCCACCAGGTCCTCCAGCAGCTCCTCCAGCGGCAGGGTCACCAGACCCCGCCCATCGTCAATGGCGCGATCACTGCGGCTGAGCAGCAGCAGATCATCGAGCAACCGGCCCATGCGCCCGCTGGCCTGATCGATCAGCTCCAGCTGGGATGGCACCACCGCCGCACAGCCCGTCAACGCACCACCATGGCGCAGGCTGCCGATCAGGGCACGGATCGCCGTGAGCGGATGGCGCAGCTCGTGGGAGGCATCGGCCGTGAACCGGATCAGCCGCTCGATCTGGCGCCGGATCGGCTCCAGCGAAGCCGCCACCATCCACTGACTGCCGGCAAAGGCCACCAGCCCCGCCAGCACGCCGCCGATCACCAACCCCTGCCGCAGCCGCTGCAGCTCGGCCTCGGCCGCCACCGCCGCCAGCGCCACCGAGACGTAGCCCTCCAGCCGTGGCGTGCGGGATCCGGTCGGGCGAGCGAACACCGGCCGCCGGTAGGACAGCCCGTTGGTCAGCGGCAGCCACTGGGCGCGGCCGCGACGAGCCGGCGGCGGCAGGCTCTCGCCGCGGGGCCGAAAGGTGCCGATGGCCGCGATCTCGTGCAGCTGATCGTCAAACCAGCGGAGGCGCTGCTGATCCTGATGCATCTCCAGCGTGGCAAAGCTGGCGACAAGCGGCACCGGAGCATGGAGGCGCCGGCCCGGTGCCCGCAGCTCGTCGTATTCGTGATGCAGCAGTGACAGGTGGGCGGCCGCCGTGGCCGCCAGCTGCTGCACCTCCTGGCGCTGCAGATCGGCCCGGGCCCGGCTCACCTGACCATGGACCCCGAGGGCGAACACCAGCAGCAGCGCCGAGGCGAACAGGCCATAGCGCAGGGTGAGAAGGCGGCGGGTGCGCTGCAGATCGGGCTGCATTTCACTCAGCGGGATCAGGGAGCGGGGATCTGGAGCGGGCCGCGGCGCCGCTGACACAGCACCGTTCAGACAGCATGGTCGGGATGGAGGCGAAAACCCACGCTATACACCGTTTCCACCAGATCGGGGGGGGCGCCGGCGGCGCTGAGCTTGGCGCGCAGGTTCTTCATGTGGGTGCGCACGCTGTCGCTGCCGGGGGCATCGATCCAGTTCCAGGCGGCCTGGAGCAGATGCTCCTTCGAGCAGGTGGCGCCGGCGGCCTGCAGCAAGGCATCAAGCAGGCGATGTTCGGTGGCGGTGAGCTGCAGTTCCACCGCGCCATAGCGGGCACCATGGCCATCGCGGTCGATGCAGAGCGCCCCCCAGCGCCGGCTGCCGGCCAGGGGGCGGCTGGCCCGCCGCAGCAACGCCTGCACCCGCGCCCGCAGCACATCGGGATCAAAGGGTTTGACCATGTAATCATCCGCCCCCTGATCGAGGCCTACCACCTTGTCGCGGTTGGTGTCACGGGCGGTGAGCATCAGAATCAGGGGCTGATGGCCGCCGCGGCCGCGGATGCGACGGCACAGCTCCAGACCATCGAGGCGGGGCAGATGCAGATCGAGCAGGATCAGCTCGTAGGGCCAGCTGCGCACCATCTCCCAGGCGGTCTCGCCATCGGCGGCCTCATCGCAGGCGTGGCCCCAGGCCTGCACCATCTGGCACAGGGAGCGCAGGATGAGCGGATCGTCCTCGACCACCAGGATCTTCATGGCTGCAGGGTGAGCTGCCGGAATCGCCGCACCGGGGCGGGGCCTTCAGGATGGCAGTCGCCGCAGGCCACATGCCCGCATGCAACAGGACAGGCACCGCAGGCGACAGAACAAGCACCGCAGGCGGCGGTGGACCGCGAAGGGCCGGCTGGTGATCTTCCAGGCCGCGGGCTGAGCGCCTTCCAGCGGCTCAGGAGGTGCTGGGGCGGCGGCGCTCCCGCTGCAGCCAGCTGATCCAGTCGGCGGAGATCTCCTGCGGGCAGGCCGCCTCGCATTCGAGGTGGCTGCTGCAGCCGCCAAATCCCTCCGCCTGCATCCGCTCCAGCATCGCCGCCACCCGCCGCGGCCGCTCCGGCTGGCCCTGGGGCAGCAGGGCGAGATGGGCCAGCCTGGCGGCGGTGAACAGGCTGGCGGAGGCATTGGGGCAGGCGGCCACACAGGCGCCGCAACCGATGCAGGTGGCCGCCAGGAAGGCACTCGCCGCCTGGTCGCGGCCGATCAGGATCGCATTCGCCTCCGGGGCACTGCCGGTGTTCACCGAGCAGTAGCCGCCGGCCATCAGGATGCGGTCAAGGCCGGAGCGATCGACGCTGAGATCCTGCTGCACCGCAAAGGCGCGGGCGCGGAACGGTTCGAGCGTGAGCGCCACCTCGGCCCGTTGCACCCCGGGCGGCAGGAAATGGCGCAGATACAGCTGACAGACGGTGGTGCCGCGCTGGGATCCCTGGGGCTGACCGTTCACCAGGAAGCCGCAGGCGCCGCAAATGCCCTCGCGGCAATCGTGATCGAAGCCAACGGGCCGCAGGCCACGTGCCACCAGCTGTTCGTTGAGCCGATCGAGGGCCTCCAGCAGCGACAGATCGGGGCTGAGTGCCGCGAGGTGATGGGTTTCAAAGCTGCCCGGCTGATCTGCATCCACCTGGCGCCAGACGCGCAACCGCAGATCGAGACAGGATGCGGACACAGGTGGGTGCAACTCTCAATCGCGACCATCATGGGTCCGGCCTGCCGAGCCCCGAGGATGCCTGCCAGCCAACAGCCTTCCAGCGAACAGCCTGGTCCCGACCGGGAGCCTGCCGATCAGGATCCCGGTGACGGGGTGCCTTCGATCGAGAGCCTGCGCCGCGGGCAGGCCCCCTTCGTGCTCGCCAACTCCCTGGGGGAAGTGCTGGAGATGAACGCCTCCTTTGAGCAGGTGTATGGCTGGAGCACGGCGGAACTGGTGGGACGCCCCCTGAGCCTGATCCTGCCGGGTGCGTTCCAGATGGCCCATCAGCTGGGTTTCTCCCGCTTCCAGTCCTCCGGCCGCTCCCAGATCCTGGGGCATCCACTGCGCCTGCGCACGGTCTGCCGCGACGGACGCGAAGTGGTCTCGGAACACTTTATTGTCGCAGAACGCAGCGCCGAGACCTGGCTGTTCGGCGCTACGCTCACTCCCCTACCGGACGGTACACCTGTGGATGCCTGAATCGGCCGCCACAAATCCTTCTGCCAGTGCCAACGGTGCCGCCGCTGGCGGTGCAGCCCCTTCCTCTGCCGCACCGCGGCCGGGGAGGCAGGCCTGCAGCGATGAGACAACAGGCGATCGCGCCGTCATCGCACCAGGATCTGCACAGAAATTGATCAAAGATCGGTCCGAAAAAGATCAATCTCTTTGCGATCCGGCTGCGGTCCACCAGGTCGGGAGTGCTCCATCCGCCGCCCATCAGAGGGCCAGCCTTCCAGCCAGCCCTCCGGTCAGCCCCGAAACCAATGAGTTGATCGAGGAGCTGCGACGCACGCTCGGACGGCTGGAGGCCGCCCTGGCCACGATCAGCGATGCCCTGGTGATCACCGACCGCACCGGTCAGCTGCTCTGGTGCAACCTCACCTTCGAGCGACTGGTGCGCCAGGCCCGCCTGTTTCTGGTGGGACGCACGATCACCTCGCTGCTGCCGAAGGATGCCGAGGATCAACCGCTGCTCAGCGATCCGCAGCTGGCCGGTGCCGCCACCGGCTCCCTGCGGGCGGTGCTCTGCCGCGATCCGCTGCAGGCCGTGGTGATCGAATGGCGGCCGGTGCTCTCCGAACCGCAGCCGCCGCTGGTGTTCTGCATCCGCGACATCAGCGCCGACCTGAGCAATGAGGCGATGCGACTGGAGGTGGATCGCATCGCCCAGGAGCGGCACCACCTGGAGACGCGCGTGCTCACCTGCGCCGTCACCGGCCTGCCCAACCGCCTCGCCCTGGAGCAGCGACTCGATCTGGTGTTCCGCCGCCTGCGCGACCAGCGCGGCCAGCTGAGCCTGCTGTTCTGCGATCTCAACGGCTTCAAGCAGGTCAATGATCTCTATGGCCATGCCGCCGGTGATGCCCTGCTGGTGACAGTGGGCCAGCGCCTGCAGGCGGCCCTGCGGGCCGATGACTTCGTCGCGCGGCTGGGGGGAGATGAATTCGTGGTGGTGAGCGCCGGCCCGGCCACCGCCCTGGAGGCGATCAACCTGGCGGTGCGCCTGCTGGAGGAACTCGGCCGTCCCTGGAGCCTCGAGGGGCGCATCCTGCATCCCTCGACCTGATCAGCAACGTATCCGTTCAGGGGCTGGATATAGCGTTTGACCAGGCAGGGGACACTACTCGTAGCGTCCACACGGCTCCTGGAAGGCGGTAATCGCCCCCATCGGGGCCCCCAAAGCACCTGCGTGGTTGAAGTGAAATCATCTTGAA
>JBJTQH010000114.1:0-11625 GCA_046075505.1 Cyanobium sp.
GCTCACCATGGAGCTGGGTATGGGATGCCACGAGAGATTGGCTTGGTGTGATAACCCCAGCCTCTCACGGCTCCCTGCCCACCCAATGACCTGAGACTCGTTCTGCCGCAGCGCTTCTGGGACTTGTGTCCGTCAGTCAGGGGGCATCCACCCCTGCAGCACCTGTTTGCGCAGCGGTGGCTGCAGAGCCATCGGTGGCACATCCGGCCGCAGCCGCTCACCGGACAGGCAACCGGTCAGCAGCACCAGCAGCAACGCCGGCGCCAGTGGTCGGGGGCGAACCTTCATGGGGGACACCGTTCTCGGGGAGGCTGAGGTGGCCTGGGGCCCGGATGGGCCTGGATGGGCCGCAGGCGACGATCGCGGCCGTCCGCGCTGCATGCTCCAGTGTTCCCCCGGCCGGTCCCATCAGCCAGGGGGGCTCAGCACCCCGAGGAGTTCGATGCCCTGCCGGGATCAGTCCTCCAGGCGTCGATCAGCTGAACACACCCAACAGCATCGACACCAGGGCAAACCCGACGATGCCGACCAGGGCCAGAAGCGAAGCGGAGGCTGGCATGGCGGTACCCGGAGAGTTGCACCCTAAAGGAAAAGGGAAGAAATGCGGTGGCGATGGTCACCATCGCGGCGGTGTCGCGCTGCATGTGCCGTGCTGCCCCTCACGGCCGTCGCCAGCTGCTGTCGCCCAGCGATGGACGCAAGCCATTGCACCCCGACCCGGTGCCGAGGCATGCAGGCCACCATAGCGCCCGCGCTCACCAGCGCACGTCTGCCGACCAGTGGCGCCCCTCGCTGTCGCGCGCCTGGCAGCTGACCTGGCCTTCCTCCAGACGGCAACGGCCCTGGGCCAGCCGGCTGTGGGACAGGAAGGCAAAGGGTTGAAGTCCACCGGCGCGACCGCTGGCCACACTGCTGATCTGCAGCAGGATCGGCCCATCCAGCTCGCAGCGGCCGCCGTCGCAACGCAGCGGCCGGCTTCCTTCCACCAGCATGCCGGCGAACAGCAGCGGCGCCGCGACGGGATCGGCGGGATTCAGGTCCGGCAACAGGCGGATGCTCAGCCATCCCGCCAGGTGCTGATCCAGCCGCAGGCTGCGGCAGCCGCTCAGGCGGGGCCTGGCGGCCGCGGCGACGGCGTTCGCCGCCGGAACGGTCGCTGTGATCCCTGGCTCTGCAGGCGATCGACCCGCTGCTGAAGTCACGGTGGCGGCCACGGGGGTCGGCGGGGCCTGGTGCCCGGAGGGCGCAGGCGGCAGCGGCGGTGGTGGCGGCAATGCTGGGATTCGTGCCCGCGCCGCGGTGGGGGCTGGCGTCCCACCCGTGGCTGCCGGGGCTCGCGGCAGTCGCTGCACGGGACCTGTGGCGGTTGCGAGCGCCGGGGGCTCCTCCTGAATCTGGAGCCGGCAG
Source organism: Cyanobium sp. (assembly GCA_046075505.1). Taxonomy (GTDB): domain Bacteria; phylum Cyanobacteriota; class Cyanobacteriia; order PCC-6307; family Cyanobiaceae; genus Cyanobium. Next base: position 1,408 of record JBJTQH010000114.1, read on the forward strand.
GTGCTGACGCTCCGCTCCCAGCGGCCGAAATCCTGCTGGGGGAGGGACTGCGCCTGTGCCGCCCCGGCCAGGCTCAGCAGGGCCAGCAGCAGCAGCAGCCCGCTCTGACGCTCAGTAACCCGAGTCGGCCACACACATCCCCTGGCAGCTGATGCCATTGCTGGCGGTGCGACCGCAGTGGCCGCACAGGATCGGCTCGCGGGCGGGCGCCGCCCTGTCCGTTCCGGCCTGCGATCCCCCGGGATGGGGCTCGACAGCACGGCTGGGGGGCTGGGCCTCGGAGCTGACCATGACGCGGCGGGATCGGCGGGAATGGGACCGATCATGGCCACCAACATCGTCGATCCGGGATGGCCATGGCTCCCTCCATCAGCGGCACCCCCGCCGGCCCCGCCATCGGTGCGGGCACCTGGGCCTGGGGCAACCAGTTCCTCTGGGGTTACGGGCCGCAGCAGGATCCGCAGCTGCAGGCCTGCTTCCAGCGCGCCATCGCCCTGGGGCTGACGCTCTTTGACACGGCGGATTCTTATGGCACCGGCCGCTATGCCGGTCGCAGTGAATCGCTGCTGGGCCAGTTCTGCGCGGCCCTGCCAGCGGAGCAGCGGCAGCGGCTCACCGTGGCCACCAAGCTGGCCCCCTTCCCCTGGCGCCTCGGGCGCTCCGGTTTTCTCCGCGCCTTCGAGGCGTCCCGGCAGCGTCTGCAGGGGAAGCTTGATCGGGTGCAGCTGCACTGGAGCACGGCCCGCTACCTGCCCTGGCAGGAGCAGCCGCTGCTGGAGGGCCTGGCCGATCTGGTGCAGCAGGGACAGGTGGCCGAGCTGGGGGTGTCGAACATGGGCCCCCAGCGGCTGCGGCGCTTGCATGCCCACCTGGCCGATCGCGGTGTGAAGCTGTGCAGCGTGCAGGTGCAGCTGTCGCTGCTGGCCACCGATCCGATCGCAGCGGGGGGAGTGGCCTCGGTATGCCGGGAGCTGGGCATCGATCTGATCGGCTACAGCCCGCTGGCCCTGGGGCTGCTGGCCCAGGCTCCGGGGCAGGAACCACCGCGGTGGAGCGGCCCCAGGGCGCTGCTGCTGCGACATCTCTGGCCCCGGCTGCAGCCGTTGCTGGAGGCGCAGGCCGCGATCGCCGAAAGCCACGACAGCACGCCGGCCGCCGTCGCCCTCAACTGGTGCCGCGCCCACGGGGCGATGCCGATCCCGGGCCTGCGCCGCGTGGACCAGGCGGAAGCAGCGGCAGCAGCTCTGCACTGGACCCTGGATCCCGCCGAACGGGAGGAGCTTGACCGTCTCGCCCTGGGCTGCCGCGCCGCTGGCGTGGCCATGCCCGCCAACCCCTTCCTCAGCGATTGAATCCAATCCTTGTGGGCCAGGGACCGTTGAGCCAGGCACCGTTGGGCCAGGCGGCCAGGCCGCACCGAAGTGGCTCGCGGCGGTTCAGCCCTGGGCCAGCTGGGCTTCCGGGGCGGGGGTGAGCACCACCGGCAGGGCCGCCGGGCGGGGCTGGGGTGCTTCGTTGCGCTGCATCAGGCGCAGGATCTGCTGCTCCTCCTGGCCAGACTCGCCCTTGGCCTCGCCGGGACCGCAGGCGGCCAGGGCCTCCTGCAGCAGGGAATCAAAGGTGGAGCCGGGCAGCCGATGGCGGGCCAGTTCGAGGAAGGCGCGGGCGAGGGATTCACCGGCGGCGGCCCGCAGGGCGGGATTGCTGCGGCGCAGCTCCTGCTCCTGGGCGATGGCCGCCAGAAAGCGCTCGGTCACATCCCGTTTGGTGCCGGCGCGGATGCGGGTGTCCTGCTCCGCCTCGGTGAGAAAGCTCTGGGCCTCCAGTTCCCCCAGGCGTCGATTGAGGCTGTCGAGAACCTCCTGCGCCTCCTTGGCGATATGGGTGAGCTGGCCATCGGAGAGCCGTGGCAGATCGGCCACATAGACCTTGCCGTGGTCGCGCAGGGTCAGGAAGGTGGGACGCTGCCGCCCCATGCCTCCCCCTTCGCGGGGGGCGATGCCGGCCTCCCGCAGACGGGGGCGCGGCTGCTGCACCGGGCGCTGAGGGGGGACGGGGCCGGCGGAGGAGCGACGACGGGTGATGCGGCTGGCTCTCTCGAACATCAGGGGTAGAAGGACGTGTAAGAGGACGGGATATCCGGGGTGTGACACGGCGGCCCCCGGGGAGGGGGACCTCCGGAACGAGGGTCTCCTGCAGACAGGAGAGGCAGGGTCACCTTACGGATGGGACCGGAACAGCAGGTTCCGCCTCAGTACGGCAAGCCGTCCAGGGGGCTGGAGCCGGCCGGCCCCGCGGCGACAGAGCCCAGCAGCCAGGCGCTGTGACCCTGCGCCGCACAGATGGCCAGGGCCTGCGGCACGGCAGCTTCCGGCAGCACCAGGCAGTAACCGACCCCCAGATTGAAGGTGTCCCACATCGCCGCCTCCGGCACCTCCCCCTGCTTCTGCAGCCAGCGGAACAGGGCCGGGCGGGTCCAGGAGCCTGGATCGATGCGGGCATGGAGGTGCGGCGGCAGGCAGCGGGGCAGGTTCTCCGGCAGTCCGCCGCCGGTGATGTGGGCCATGCCGTGCAGCGGCAGCTCCGCCTGCCGCAGCGCCTTCACCAGGGCGCCATAAAGAAGAGTGGGGGTGAGCAGCGCCTCGATCAGGGGCGGACCTTCGGGATCGGGTCGCAGGCCGGGGTCGACCCCGGCCGTGTCGAGGATGCGGCGTACCAGGCTGAAGCCGTTGCTGTGCACACCGCTGCTGGCCACGGCCACGATCCGGTCGCCGGCCACCACCCGGCTGCCGTCGATGCGCTCCTCCTCCTCCACCACCGCCACGCAGAAGCCGGCCAGGTCGTAGCGGCCGTCGCCGTAGAAGCCGGGCATTTCAGCGGTCTCGCCGCCGAGCAGGGCGCAGCCGCTGCGGCGGCAGCCCTCGGCGATGCCCTCCACCACCTCGGCCATCGCGGCGGGGCTGAGCTTGCCGGTGGCGATGTAGTCGAGGAAGAAGAGGGGCTCGGCGCCGCTGGTGATCACGTCGTTGACGCACATCGCCACCAGATCGATGCCGACACCGTGGTGATGGCCGTGGGCCTGGGCCAGTTCCAGCTTGGTGCCGACCCCATCGGTGCCGGCCACCAGCAGGGGGCGGCGCAGCCCGGCGGGCAGGCGGCACAGCCCCCCGAAGCCCCCGAGATCGCCCAGCACCTCAGGGCGACGGGTGGAGTCGACACTGCTGCGGATCCGTTCCACGAAGGCGCGGCCGGCGGCCGCGTCGACGCCGGCGGTGCGGTAGTCCATGGCCTCCCATGGCATCAGGGCAACGCGATCCTCCGATGCCACCCCCCACCCGACACCGCCATCGGGCATCCACGCCCCGCCTCCAGGCCGATTTCCGGTGTGCGGCGACGCGATTGGCACAGGATTGGATCGGCTGCGCTTATCGGTGAAATCAGATTTTCTGATGCCCATCGGGGGTTGACAGGCGGAAAAGTCCGGAGCAGCAGCGGGATGGCAGCAATGATGAAGAAATCTGATCAGTGGATTGCAGCAGGTCGTTGTCTTTTTGCCGCCGGCAAAGGCCGTTAACTTTACGCCGTTGTTATTTCCTGTCAGGAACCGGTCCACCTGTTGCTGTAGCGAATCCGTTCATTCCGAACGTCTTCCAGCGGCAATCTCGGCCTGGCCAGTGAGGCGGAACCCCCGCATCGCCGTCCCGGTCTTTCCCGTGGGTCTGTTCCGCTCGTCATGCGTGGACCTCAACTCCTGGGCGCCGCCGCCCTCCTGATCGCTGCTGTCGGCCAGGCTCCTGCCCTGGCTGCCGCCTCCTCCCCCAGCTCTCCCTCGGCCGTCATCCGCGAATCCGAGCAAGCCCCTCGCTGGGAGGACAAGTTCCTCAGGAAGGTCGCTCCGGCTACCCCGGCCAATGGTCTGATGGCATCCGCCAGCCGCGTCGGCCAGGCCAGCTGGTACGGACCCGGTTTCTACGGAAACCGCACCGCCAATGGTGAAGTGTTCCGTCCCGGCACCCTGACCGCCGCCCACCGTTCGCTGCCCTTCGGCACGATGGTGCGCGTCACCAACCTCAATAACGGCCGCTCCACCGTGGTGCGGATCAACGATCGTGGCCCCTTCCATGGCGGTCGCATCATAGATCTCGCCCATGGCGCTGCCCAGCAACTCGGCGTCACCGCCAGCGGTGTGGCCCAGGTGCAGCTTGAGGTTCTGAACTGAGCGCTTCTGCTCGCTTCCCCTTCAGAGCGGCAGTCCTGTTGCTTTCCTGAACCGGCCCGTGCCGGTGAGTGGAGCACCGGGAATGTCTGCCAGGGGCTGCCATCGACCGGGTTTCCCGGCCAGCGATCCATCCGCCAACCTGGCGGTGGATCGCTTTTCTGTTGTGCAGCTGCTTCGCACCCTCGCCGATCTGCAAGCCTGGCGACGTCTCGAGCCGAACCGGCCCCTGCATTTCGTCCCCACTATGGGGGGATTGCACCAGGGCCATCAGCGGCTGCTGCAACGGGCCGCCGAGGCGAGGGGAGGGCTGCGACCGCGGGTGCTGCTGAGCGTGTTCGTCAATCCGTTGCAGTTCGGCGTCGGCGAGGATTTCGAGCGCTACCCCCGCAATCTCGAAGGTGATGCCGCCCTGGCGAGCGCCGCCGGAGCCGAGGCCCTGTTCGCTCCCTCAGCGGCCGTGATCTATCCGCACGGACCCGAGGAGGGCAGCCGTGTGCTGGCACCGCCGGGCCTGCAGCGACAGCTCTGCGGCCGGTCCCGCCCCGGTCATTTCGATGGTGTGGCCACCGTGGTCTGCCGGCTGCTGGCCCTGGTGCAGCCCGATCGCCTGTTGCTCGGCGAGAAGGACTGGCAGCAGCTGGTGATCCTGCGGCGGGTGATCGCCGATCTCGGCCTGGCGGTAGCGGTGCAGGGCTGTGCCACGGTGCGCGATGGCCACGGCCTGGCCCGCAGCTCCCGCAACGCTTATCTCAACACCTCGGACCAGCAGCGCGCCCTGGCCCTGCCCGCTGCTCTGCGTCAGCTGGGGGAGCTCGCGACCCCCGGTGCGGCGGCAGGGCCACTGCTGGAGCTGGTGCGCCGCCGGCTGGAGGCGGCCGCCCTGGCGATCGATTATGTGCAGCTCGTGCAGGCACATACATTGGAGCCGCTGGCGCGGATCGAAGGCCTGTCGCTGCTGGCGGCCGCCGTTCACTGCGGTCCCAGCCGCCTGATCGACCATGTCTTCCTGATGAGCCGCCCCCCGATCGTCGCCATCGATGGCCCCGCCGGGGCCGGCAAGAGCACGGTCACCCGCGCCCTGGCCCGGCGGCTCGGGCTGGTGTATCTCGACACCGGTGCCATGTACCGCGCCCTCACCTGGTGGGTGCTGGAGCGCGGCATCGATCCGGATGATGCTGCCGCCATTGCACCGCTGCTGCCGGAGCTGGATCTGCAGCTGCTGGTGGATGGCGAGGGCGAGCAGCGGGTCACCATCAACGGCCACGACGTCAGCGAGGCGATCCGCAGTCCCCAGGTCACCGCCCGCGTCTCCCAGGTGGCGGCCCATGCCTGCGTGCGGGAGGCCCTCACCCGCCAGCAGCGACGCGCCGGCGAACGGGGTGGCCTGGTGGCCGAAGGCCGCGACATCGGTACCGCGGTGTTCCCTGAGGCCGAGTGCAAGGTGTTCCTCACCGCCACCACCGCCGAACGGGCGCGACGCCGGGCCGAGGATCTGCGACAGCGCGGTTTTGCGGTGCCGCCCCTGCAGGAGCTGGAGGCCAGCATCGCCGAACGGGATCATCTCGATTCCACCCGTGCGGTGGCCCCCCTGTGCCAGGCCGCTGATGCGGTGGAGCTGGTCACCGATGGGATGACGATCGACGAGGTGATCCTGGCCCTGGTGGATCTGTTCCGCGAACGGGTGCCGGAGGAGGCCTGGCCGGCTCCCGGCGCGGCGGCGTAGGCCCGGGCGAAGGCACCGCTGGCGCAGCACACCGGTGGCCCAGGGGAGCGGTGGCCCAGGTGGCGCCGCGGATCCATAGCGCCGCGGACCGAGAGGGCCACGGGCAGTGGATCCTCGATCCCGCCGCCCGATCTGCCTCTGCGCTTGGATCTTGCGCTCAGAGCTTCAGATCTGCTCCTGCAGGTCCTGCAACAGGCCCGCACAGGCGTCCTCCAGCAGATCGAGCACCTGCTCGAAGCCCGCGGCACCGCCGTAATAGGGATCCGGCACCTCACGGCTGCGCAGCTGGCGGCAATGGCCGGTGATCGGGGCGATGCGGGCGCTGCCGCCATGGCGCGCGGCCAGGGAACGCACGGCGCTGAGATTGTCATCATCCATGGTGAGGATGTGATCGAAGCGCTGCAGATCTTCCGGTTCCAGCTGGCGGGCACGGCTGGGCAGCGCGATGCCGCGGCGGGAGGCGGCGGCCAGCATGCGGGCATCGGCCGGTTTGCCCACGTGCCAGCCGCCGGTGCCGGCCGAATCCACTTCGAAGGCCTCCGAAAGGCCCTGGCGCTGCAGCAGATGCAGAAACACCCCTTCGGCGGCGGGGGAGCGGCAGATGTTGCCGAGGCAGACGAACAGAACGCGGGTGGGACGGGATGAGGTTGAGCTCATGGCGTGACAGACGGGTGGCGAGAGGCCTGCAGGCGCTGCACGGCCAGGCTGGCCCGCAGACGCACAACCGGAGTGTCCTCCAGGTCGGGGGAGCTGAGCTGCTCAAGGGCCGCCAGCGCCTGCTGCCGTTCCACCTCCAGCGGCTCCATGCCCTGCAGCAGCGACTCCAGACCCACGGCCACCGCGTAGCGCACCACCCATTCCCCATCGCGGCAGCCATCGAGCAGGGCCTGCATCGCCCGGGCGCGCACGACCGCCTGCTCCGCCGCCGCGAGAGGTTGCAGCTGCAGCTGACCGAGACCACAGGCGGCGGCACGGCGCACGCTGGGGCCTACATCGGTGGCCAGAGCTTCCTCCAGCAACGACAGACCGCGCACATCACCGATGCCGGCCAGGGCGCGCACAGCCCAGGCGCGGGCCCCATAGTTGCGCGGATCGAGGCGTTCCAGCAGGGGGGGAACCGCGGCTGATCCCAGGCTGATCAACCCATCGACGGCAGCGACGGCCGCACCGGGATTGTTGAAGCCGAGCACCTGCACCAGACAGGCGATCGCGGCCGTCTGCTCGTCGGACTCGATGCCCTCCTGCAGAGGGGCTGATGGCGCCTGGGGATTGCCGGCGCCGCTGGTGTCAGCCAGATCAGAGGCCAGGGAGCGGGTGGCCTCCAGCAGGCTCAGGGCGCTCGCGGCCTGCTCAACGGCGCGGATGCGATCCCGCAGCGGGGAGGAGGAGGCGATGGTCATGGCAGGGCGGAGGGAGCGGGAGGGGAGGGCAGCATCACGGGCTGACGATCAGGGGCGGCAGCACTCACAGCAGGCCATCCATCGCCAGCAGCACCGTCTCACTGCTGATGGCCGCTTCATGGCGGGATCCCTGTTCCACCAGGCCGCGCAGAGCGATCAGTTTGAGACTGTTCTCCGCCAGGGTGAGGCGGATCGCCTCCAGGGCCGGACGCCAGCCGCTGGCCCCCAGATCCATCAGGGCAGCGCGACGGACCTGCAGCTGGGGGTGTTGCAGCAGCTGCACCAGTTCGGAGGCCCAGCGGGGATCAGCACTGAGCTGCAGCAGGGCACGACAGGCGGCGCTGCGGATCAGAGGGCGATCGTGGCCGGTGAACGGGGTGATCACGGCCAGCACCTCAGCGGTGGCGACGCCGATCTCCCCGAGTGCCTCCAGCAGGGCTTCGCATGGTTCCAGCAGGCGGGGGCTGTCATGGCGGGGAGCACCAGCCACCGAGGGCCCACTGGCCAGACGGCGCACCAGGGACGGCACCGCCGCCTCGGCGCGCAGCTCACCCAGAGCGCGAGCCACGGCCTCACGCAGGCCGTCATCCTCATCCTCGAGGCACAGCAACAGATCAGGCACGGCAGCGCCATCGCCGAGTTTGCCCAGGGCACGGGCGGCGTTGCGGGCCACGGCGTTCTCCTCCACGCCGGCACCGGGATCGCGGGGGCGACGCTGACGCAGGGCGGTCAGCAACAGCGGCAGCGCCTCCGGGTGTCGGCTGCGATGGCGGCCGAGCCACCAGGCGGCGTAGTACTGCGCCGAAGGGTCATCGCTGCGCAACCGCGCCAGTGCTTCGGTTTCATCGATCGGGCCCTCGCTCATCGGTGGGCGATCCGGCAGGGGGCGGCCCGATGCTGCCACCGCTTCGGCCGCGGCTGCCGGAGCTGCAACGGGCTGCAAGACGGAGAGGACAGCGGAAGCGAGGGACATGGGCTTCCGCTCAGGGCGAGCAAGGCCCGCTGTCGGGCACGCCGTGACACCGGCCCTGTCCGCCGGGAATGGCGCCGAGAACGGGAGATGCGCCGCACCCGTTCCGCCATTCAGAGTTCCAAGTCAGCGCAAGGCTTCACAGGCTTCTCCATCACGATCACCATCGAGATAGCGATGGCCTTGCCTCAACAGCTCCTGGGCGCGGCTCCAGGAGCCGATACGGCTGCAGCTGAGCCGCCCGGACGATGCCTGCGCTGCCCCAGGGGCGATGGGGGTGCTGCCGCGACTGGCGCTGGTCTGGCCCCGGCGCCAGTCCCAGGGGCGGGTGATGCCCCCCGGGATCTGCCAGATCCCCTGGCGGTTGTGCGCGGCGTGCTGTTCGCTTGCCAGATAGCTGTTGCGATCGCAGTTCTGGAGATAATCGCGGTAAACGAAGGCCTGGCCCCCGCGCACCAGAGCAAGATTGATATTCAGACTGCCGCGGTACATCTCTGCAATGGTCTGGCGATAGCGATCAACCGCCATCTTGCGAAGGCGTACCGGGGCGCCCGTTTGCAACAGCGTATGCAGCGTTGTTCGCGCTTGCTGGCCATAGGGGGCCTGTGCCGTTTCGGCGGCATCAATGCAGGCGAGTCGGATCCGCACCTGCCGGCCCCCCTCGTTCACCGTGATCGTGTCGCCGTCCCCGATCGAGATCACGGTCACCTGGCTGGCCAGGGCGATCGGCCAGTAGAAACCACAACCGACAGCTGCCGCTGCGACCAGCCAGCGTGTGTTCATCGGGAGGCCATCGATAGATCCTGGGCCAGTGCCACAGCGGGGGCGCCGAGCAACAGCCGCAGGGTCAGCTCAGACAGAGGCAAGAGACGCCGTCCCATGACTGCCTGCAATTATAAAGCATTTCTTAAGCTATGGGCTTTGCTTGGGTGCTGTCAAGCGCGGCGCTCCACGGTCGAGTCAGAAGCGATGCGCCCATGGGGGTGCCCATCCAAGTCGGGGTCAGGCATGAGCATGAAAAAGCCCCCGGCTTGATGGCCGGGGGCAGTGTCGTCCCTCGAGGGGATGAACGGTTCGGTTGGATCGCGGATGAGGCGATCGGGATCAGCCGAACTTACCCGAGGTGGAAGCAATCAGGAAGGCGGCATACGTGAGGATGAAGCCGATCGTGAAGTGGGCGAGACCCACGACACGAGCCTGAACGATCGAGAGAGCAACCGGCTTGTCGCGCCAGCCGACCAGGTTGGCCAGAGGCGTGCGCTGGTGAGCCCAGACGATGGTTTCGATCAGCTCCTGCCAGTAACCCCGCCAGGAGATCAGGAACATGAAACCGGTGGCCCACACCAGGTGGCCGAACAGGAACATCCAGGCCCAGACAGCCAGGTTGTTGGTCCCGAAGGGGTTGTAGCCGTTGATCAGCTGCGAGCTGTTGAGCCACAGGTAATCACGGAACCAACCCATCAGGTAGGTGCTCGACTCATTGAACTGAGCCACGTTGCCCTGCCAGATGGCGAGGTGCTTCCAGTGCCAGTAGAAGGTGACCCAGGCGACGGTGTTCAGAGCCCAGAAGAGTGCCAGGTAGAAGGCATCCCAGGCCGAGATGTCGCAGGTGCCGCCACGGCCGGGGCCGTCGCAGGGGAACGAATAGCCGAAGTCCTTTTTATCGGGCATCAGCTTCGAACCACGGGCATCGAGAGCACCCTTGACCAGGATCAAGGTGGTGGTGTGCAGACCCAGGGCGATGGCGTGGTGCACCAGGAAGTCACCAGGGCCGATCGGCAGGAACAGGTCGTTGCCGCCGTTGATGGCGTCAATCCAGCCGGGCAGGTAGGCCGCACCGGTGGTGCTGGCGGCGCTGGCCGAGTTGGAGAGCAGCACATCCATGCCGTACATCGCCTTGCCGGAA
>JBJTQH010000115.1:0-5836 GCA_046075505.1 Cyanobium sp.
GATCCTGCAGGACCACGACAGCTCTGCAGCGACGTTCAGGTCTTAGAAGTTTCCCTGGCCGCGTCCATTTGCGTGGTGTAAATCCCGAGGCCCGAGTGCCCTGATCAGAGAGTGAACAGAGTGGAATGACGGGCTGTCATTCCGGAGGTGCAGATGCGCCTCGTTGTTCCACGATGAATCGAGACGAATGACTTGTCAATTCTTTCGTCTGAACGCGGATGTGTTGTGTGCTGGAGTGATCTGTGCAGCCTGGGGGTTGCAGCGGCCGGCCCCCGGGCGGCGATCCGAGCCGCTGCGCCCTGTGGGGGCACTGCGACACGGATCACCTGGGGCCTGCGTGGCTGCCCTTCTCAGGCGCTGAGGGCCTGCAGGGCAGGGATGTCGCCCAGCTCCGGGATGGCGGCCATGCTCTCAGCGGAGAACATGCGGCGGCCCTCCAGCTGCCAGTGCTCGTGCTGCTCCAGCAGCACCGCCCCCACCAGGCGGATGATCGCGGCGTCATTGGGGAAGATGCCAACGACCCTGGTACGGCGCTTGATCTCCTCGTTGACCCGCTCGAGCAGGTTGGTGCTCCAGACCTTTTTCCAGTGGGGCTGGGGGAAGTGGCGGAACGCCAGCACGTCCTCCCTGGCCTCGTGCATCAAGGCAGCGGCCTTGGGGAACCGCTCCGCCAGCGAGGCGGCCAGATCATCCCAGCGGGATTGGATCTCCGCAGCCGTTTCCTGGGCGAACACGCTGCGCAGGGCGGCGGTGACCATGCCCTGGTGTGCTTTGGGGACGCACTGCAGCAGGTTGCGGGCGTAGGCGAAGCCTTCCGCGAAGCGGTGATGGACCCTGCAGCGCTGCCAGGCGCTTCCCTGCAGCTGCCTGCGGATCGCCTTGGTCAGGCCAGAGTGAGCGTCACTGACCACCAGCCTGACACCAGCAAGGCCGCGCTCCTTGAGGTGAGAGATGAACTCCGCCCAGAAGGTCTCGGTCTCGCTGTTGCCCACCTTGAGCCCGAGCAGCTCACGGCGCCCGTCCTCGTTCACACCCATGGCGACGACGACCGCGCGGGAGCAGACCTGCTGAGCATTGCCGAGGCGGCCCTTGAGGTAGGTGGCATCGAGGTAGACGTAGGCGTAGCCGCTGCTCTCCAGCGGCCGGCTCAGGAACGCCTGCACCTGGGCATCGATGTCCTGACAGATGCGACTCACCTGCGACTTGGAGATGCCGCTCTGGGAGCCCAGAGCCGAGACAAGGGCATCGACCTTGCGGGTCGACACCCCGCCGATGTAGGCCTCCATGATCACGGCGTACAGGGCCTGGTCGACCCGGCGGCGAGGCTCGAGGATCGAGGGCAGGAAGCTGCCGGCCCGCAACTTGGGGATCTGCAGTGTGAGATCGCCCGCCTGAGTGGTCAGGGTGCGGCTCCGGTAGCCGTTGCGGTAGCCGAGCCGCTCCTCGGTGCGCTCATGGCGGTCAGCACCCAGAACAGCAGCGACCTCCAGCTCGATCAGCTGCTGCAGGCCGTGGCGGGCCAGCTCAGGGATCAGCTCACCGGCGCTGCTTCCATCGAGTAGCGAGGCCAGCTCAGCTGCGGCAGAGTAGGTCTTGGGCATGGTCTGTCTGGTTGAGGTAGGACTCGAACCAGGGAAACGGGCCTGCCCACCTCTTGCAATGCCAGCCGCTGGGCCAGCCGCCTGAGGTGCGCGGCCCAAACCGGCTATGACGGGGTGCGGGTGCAGGGGGAATTACACCACTGCAGGGGACGCCAGCCAACGGCACGAAGGGCTGAGATGGCGCAAAGCGACGTCATGACGCAAGACGATGTCGCGGTGCAAAGAAGTGCGGCAAGATGAAAATTGGACCAATGAGACATTAATGCTTGAGCAAGCATACCACGGTTTGCAGCGCTCTGCATCACCGCCACCGCCCGCGTGAAGGGTCACGGGAGCGCACGATCCGATCAGAGTTGGCTTAGAATTACAGCGTGAGCAGGATCAAAGGCAGCTGCTTGCTTCAATCCGACTGCACTCCAGAAGGTTGCTTGGCACGCAGCAACCTCTGATCGCACCAACAGCACAGGGGCAACAACCTCAGTCGCGCCGATGCTGTTTATAGAAACGAATCACCGCCTGCGCCAGACTGCGTGGATCATGGCGCAGGGTTGGCGTCGGGCGGCTGCCCTGCAGTGTCGCCAGCATCACCTCATAGCCCCGCTGCTCTAAGGCGGCGACATCGCAGTGCACCGGTTCGGCACCGCGCAGCTGGTAGTGGGCGAGCAACTGCGGATCGCTGGGCTGCTCCTGGGCCAGCACACTGTCAAACAGCCGACCCTCCACCCCGATCGTTGCCAGCTGCGCTTCGATTGCCCGCAGATGGCCCTCCACATCAAGACCATCGGTCTCACCGGGTTGGGTGAGCAGATTGCAGATATAAAGGCGTGGCGCACGACTGCGGCTGATCGCTGAGACCAGTTCCGGCACCAGCAGATTTGGCAGCAGCGAGGTGTAAAGACTGCCAGGCCCCAGCACGATCAGATCAGCATTGGCGATCGCCTCCAGCGCCCGGGGCAGCGCCGGCGGGCGTTCGGGTGTGCATCCCATCCTCACAATCGGACTGCCGGCCTTGCCGATGCGCGATTCCCCCTCGATCCGCTCGCCGTTCTCCAGCTCGGCCCAGAGGCGCACATCGGCATTGGTGGCCGGCACCACCTGGCCCTTCACCGCCAACACCCGGCTGCTGGCGGTGATCGCCGATTCGAGGCTACCGGTGATCGCCGTGAGCGCCGTGAGAAACAGATTGCCGAAGCTATGGCCCTCCAGACCGCTGCCGGCGCGGAAGCGGTACTGAAACAGGCGCGTCAGCAGCGGCTCCTCGGTGGACAGGGCCGCCAGACAGTTGCGGATATCACCGGGGGGCTGCACGCCGAATTCACGCCGCAATACACCACTGCTGCCGCCGTCATCGGCCACGGTGACGATCGCCGTGAGGTTGCTGCTGTAACGCTTCAGGCCGCTGAGCAGGGTCGACAGGCCGGTGCCGCCGCCGATGGCCACGATCGCCGGCCCGCGGCTGAGGCGTCGCTGGGCCAGCAGGGCATCCACCAGCACCGTGTCCTTCTCCGGAGCCAGGGCCTGCTGGATCGACCCGAAGCTGCGGCTCTGGCCCAGCCAGATCAGCAGGGCACCGATCACGAGCACAAGCGGACCGGTGATGCTGCGCGGCAGCACCCGCGTCACCTGAGAGAGCGCCCACTTGATCGCCTCCAGACTCCAGTAGATCGGTTGCAGATCAGCCCAGACCGCGGCCCCCACCAGCAGGATCAGCAGACCGAGACCGGAGGTGAGCATCCAGCGCTTCACCACCAGGCCCGGCTGCAGCCAGCGGGCGGCGCGGCGGGAGCGGCTGACCAGATCGCGGCGGCGCTGCAGGCTCCGCTGCCCCGTTCCCGGCTGGGGCTGGACCCGCCGGGAACGGGAGGCTTTCGGGCCGGGGCCGCGGACGGGCAAGAGGAACAGCGCGGCGAGGCGGCGATCAATGGGGCAACTGTACGAATGAAATCCGTCCCGCGAAACGCCAGGATGGGGCGCCGTGCCATCGCTGCAGCGATCCTTCGTGGCTGTTCCTCCCTCCCAGCCACCCTCTGCGCCACAAGCACCGCAGGCCCCCGCAACCGCTTCGGGCGATCCCACCCTGGCGGCCATCGCGCCGGCACCGGTGGCCGAGATGCTGGATGTGAGCGTGCGCTGGGGGGGCAAGCGGCCGGTCCTCGATCAGGTCCGGTTGCGCCTGGAACCGGGGGAGCGGCTGGTGGTGGTGGGCCCTTCCGGAGCCGGCAAATCGACGATCCTGCGCCTGCTCTCCGGGCTGCTGCTGCCCAGCTCCGGCAGCCTGCGCATCCACGGCCAGGAGCAGCGCTATCTGCGCCTCGATCAGCGCCATCCCCCCGATGTGCGGCTGGTGTTTCAGAACCCAGCGCTGCTGGCCTCACTCACCGTGCGTGAGAACGTCGGCTTTCTGCTCTATCGCTACAGCCGGCTCAGTGAGCGGGAGATCCGCGAGCGGGTGCGACGCGCCCTCGAGGCGGTCGGACTGGGGGGAATCGAGGACCTGATGCCCGGCGAGCTCAGCGGCGGCATGCAGAAGCGGGTCAGCTTCGCCCGCGCCCTGATCGACGACCCGGGGGCCAGCGATGGCCAGGTGCCGCTGCTGCTGTTCGACGAACCCACCGCCGGTCTCGATCCGGTGGCCTGTACGCGGGTGGAGGATCTGATCGTGCGCACCACCGAACTCACCCAGGCCTCCTCGGTGGTGGTCAGCCATGTGATCAGCACGATCGAACGCTGTGCCGAGCAGGTGATCCTGCTCTACGACGGCTCCTTTCGCTGGCAGGGATCCCTGGAGGACTTCCGCCGTACGGACAATGCCTATGTGGTGCAGTTCCGGAGCGGTAGTCTGCGCGGACCGATGCAACCGGCGGAGCTCTGAAGTCCCATGCGTCGCAGCGTCCGCGAAGCCCTGGTCGGTTTTTCACTGCTGGCAGCCCTCACCGGCGGGCTGGGACTGTGGTTATGGCTGCGGGGGGTCTCCCTGAGCCGCGGCAACTGGACCATGCGGGTCAGCTTCGCCGATGCTTCCGGCCTGGCGGAACGCTCGCCGGTCTCCTACCGCGGTGTGCTGGTGGGCAGCGTGCGCCGCGTTCAGGTCAGCGACAGGGCCGTTCTGGCGGAGCTGGAGATCAGCGATCCGGGGCTGCGGTTGCCGCGGCCGGTGGTGGCCCGGGTGGGGGCGGCCTCGATGCTCGGGGGCGATGCGATGGTGTCGCTCTACAGCAGTGGCGCCCCACTACCCGCAGCGCTCAGCCCGCGCGATCGCAACTGTGACGATCGCCGCATGGTCTGCCAGAACGGTCTGGTGGCCGGTGTCAGCTCCGCCTCGCTGCAGTCGGTCACCGAGACGGTGCAGTCGCTGCTGGACAAGGCCGAGCGCGAGAAAATGGTGGAGAAGATGGTGGCAGCCACCGCCAGTTTCGAACGCACCGCCCGAGAGGCCGAACAGCTGAGCCGCGATGGCCAGCTGTTCATCACCCAGGCCGACCGGTTGGTGGGCAGCCTGAACCGATCGGTCGGCAAGCTCGATCCGATTCTGGTCAATGCCAACACCGCCTCCCTGGAGGTGGCCCGGGCCAGTCGCCACATCCGCAGCCTGGCGGCCTCACTCGACAATCCGCGCACCGTGGCCGATCTGCAGGCCACGCTGAGCAATGCCAAGCAACTCACCGATCGCTGGAGTGCGGTCGGTGGCGATGTGCGCAAACTCACCAATGACCCCAGCTTCATCGATGGCATCCGCAACGTGTCGGTGGGGCTGGGCCGCTTCTTCGGGGAGCTGTATCCCGCGGCCACCGATGCGGCGCGGGAGCGGGCCACGAGACAGAAGAGCGCGGCGGGCGGACGCGAAGCGGGCACCGCTGAAGCAACAGCGACTCCCAGCAACCCCTGAGCGCCGCCCAGCAGCGACTGCTGTGGTGCCGGCGCCCCCAACGATCCGCGCTGCCTCAGCGCAGCGAGCGAGACCACAGACAGGGAAGCGCCGCCCGGGCGGCCGACAAGCACCCGGGCGGCTGTGAGCATCGGAGCAATGGCAGCGCCCGCCGTTGGACGCTGCCTGGGCTGGCGGCCCGACCTCAGACGAAGACAAGATTGGCCTGAACATTCGCCAGGAAGGTGGTCGAGGTCAAGCCGCTGCTGGTGCCGAGGCTGACCTGGGCGATCAGCTCATTGGGTGTCGAGAGGCCGGTGGTGGGATCGCTGATGCCACGCTCAAAGATGGACACCTGCCCATTGGTGGA
>JBJTQH010000116.1:0-19956 GCA_046075505.1 Cyanobium sp.
GCCCTGGGTGCGGGCCACCACCAGCTCCGGACCAGCACCTGCCTTGGTGGGCAGGGCCATCAGCACGGTGTCCTCATTGGTGCGCAGCACCGACAGGCGGTAACTGGTGGCCAGATCGGCGTCGCCCACCCGCAATGAATAGCCATTGGCATCGATGTAGCGACCGCAGATGCCGGTGAAATCGAAGCTGGCCAGCAGGGGATTGACCGCCGCAGGCTGGCCGGCCTCGACCGCGAAGCAGGGACGTTTGTCGCTGACCTGCTCATAGATATTGAGCTGATAGCGGTTGGTGCTGCCGATCGGCGCCGCTACCAGCACGAAGCGCTCCTGCACCACGTCTGCGGCTTCAAACAGGCTCTGGGCCATGGCCGGACCGGAAGCGAGCGCCGTGCCCAGAGCTGCAGTCACCGTCAGCAGGGGCAGGAGGGGGCGCGACTGCCAATGCAGCGATGCAGCCCGCAGGGCCGACGGCGCAGGACGCAGAAAGGGGAACACGGCGCTGCAGAAGCAACGGGGCAGGGGAATCGTATGCAGGGGCCGCCGGCTTTCTCGGCTGCTCCGGGCCGTTTGGAGACCGGTCCTGCGGGCGTCACGCGCCGGGCTGGCTCTGCGCCCCTGGCGGCCGTGCTCCCGGCCTGCACACAAGCCTCCACTCACACGCCAGCGCGGCCAGCGTCGGCTGAGCGCCCCCGGTATCGCCCGGAACGCCGCTGGCCGCGGCCTCCTCCACCCAGGTCTGGGACTGGAGCCGCCGCGTCAGGCCGGCTTGTTGATCCGGATCGCCACCAGCAGGGCGATCACTGTGCCGGGCAGGCTGCCCGCCAGGATCCAGCGGGTGGTCTGCACCCCCAGGTCGGGATCGCCATAGGCGAGTTCAAACACCGAGCCGGTGGCGGCGATGCCCAGCACGCAGGCCAGGGCCAGGAACAGCCCGGCGAGGGGTTTCATCGGCATGGCGTTCAGCGGATCGACTGGACGTGGCGGCGATCGAAGCCCTGCTGCCGCAGACCCTCGTTGAGGCTGAGCTCATCGGTGACGCGATCGACGAACAGCACACCGTTGAGATGGTCGAGTTCGTGCTGGATGCAACGGGCGAGCAGGCCATCGGCCTTGAGGCGCCGCGGCCGACCCAGCTCATCGCGGTAGCTCACCTCGACGGTGGAAGGACGCACGACATCGAGATAGACCTTCGGGATGCTCAGGCAGCCCTCCTCATAGGTGTTGAGCGAGGAGCCGTAACTGCTGATCTCGGGGTTGATTAGCACCATCGGTGGCGTCGCCGCCTCCTCGATGTCGAGATCGATCACCAGCAGCTGCTTGTGGATCCCCACCTGCGGCGCCGCCAGACCGATGCCGCGGGCGCTGTACATGCTGCGCAGCATGTCGCGGGCCAGCTCCCGCACCGACTCATCCACCTTGCTGATCCGCCGGGCAGGGGTGCGCAGCTCATTCGATCCGAGCGTGTGGATAGCCAGGGGAGGGCTCTCCAGCGGCTCCTTGGAGACCTGAACGGTGCGGTTGCCCTGCTCGGCAGCGCGGGCCAGTTGGGCGAAGCTGCGCGTCAAGAGCGATGACCGGAAACGCACGACGTCATCCTAGGAGGCGCAAGCGGGAGATCCGGTGGAAGCAGCAGGGCAGGGGCCGGCGGCAGGCGAGGCGACACCACCTGCAGCACCGGTGTCGGCAGCTCTGCCGGCGGCCTGGGTGGTGGATGCCACGCCGGTGCTCAAGGAACCCGGCCTGCAGGGAGAACGGCTGTTTTGGCTCGAGCAGCTGCCGGCGGAGCGGGGCCGCACGACGCTGCGGCTGCGCGACGCCGATGGGCTAACGCGCGATCTCACCCCGTCGCTGGATCTGCGCAGCCGCATCCACGGCTATGGCGGCGGCACCTGGACGGTGTGCGGCGACACGGTGGTGGTGGTGGCCGATGGGGGACGCTCGCTCTGGCGTCTCGATCTGCCTGACACCGGGATGGCCGGGACCAGCCTGCAGTCGCCTGCACCGGTGCGGCTGCTGCACGAGCACGACCCGGCGGCCGGGACCACCGAGCCAGGCGAAGCAGACGGGGCCGCTGAGCCAGACGGAACCCCTGAGCCCGACGGGGCCGTCTACGCCGATGGCCTGATCGATCCCTGGCGGCAGCGCTGGATCGGCGTGTGCGAACGCAACGGCAGCGACCATCTGGTGGCGGTGCCCCTGGCGGGCGGCACCGCGGTGACCCTGCACGACAGCCCCGATTTCTGCGGCTATGCCGCCCTCAGCCCCGACGGCAGCCATCTGGCCTGGGTGAGCTGGCAGCAGCCGTGCATGCCGTGGGACCGCAGTCAGCTGTGGCTGGGGCGCCTCACCGACGAGGGATCCCTGCTGGACGTGCGCCCCGTGGCCGGCAGCGCCCCCGACGCAGGGCCGGCCCTCTCGGTGTTCCAGCCCCTGTGGGCCGGCACCTCCCTGGTGGTCGCCAACGACCGCAGCGGCTGGTGGAACCTGGAGGTGCTGGAGGCGGCCACCTCCCTGGAACCAGAGGCCACACCCCACTGGCGAGCCTTGCTGCCGCCGCTGCAGGCTGAATTCGCCATGCCGCAATGGGTGTACGGCATGCGCACCACCGCCTGGGACGGCCGCTGCCTGGTGGCGGCCGCCTGCCGCCAGGGGATCTGGGAACTGGGAACGCTCACCCTGCCGCCGGCCGCTGCTCCCCGCCCGGCAGGAAGCGACACGCCTGCAGGCAGCGCTGCCGCAGCGGTGCACGATCCTCCGGCCGGAACATCCGCGGCCCTGGGGGCTGCACCGCTGCTGTGGCAGCCGATCTCGCTTCCCTTCAACGATCTGGCCGCCCTGACGGCACAGAACGGCCGGGTGGTGGCGATCGCCTCCGGGCCGGTGCATGGTCCCGGCCTGCTGGAACTCCAGCTCCCCTCCGGCCGCTGGAGCCATCACCCCGCCGCCCCTGCCCGCCTGGCGGCCGCCGCAATCAGCCGCGCCGAACCGCTCTGGTTCAGCGGCCACGGCGGCCGCCGGACCCACGCCTGGTATTACCCGCCCAGCAGCGGGAGCCGGCAACCGGCGCCGCTGCTGATCAAGGGCCACAGCGGTCCCACCGCCATGGCGCGCCCGGGCCTCAGCCTGGCGATCCAGTTCTGGACCAGCCGCGTCTGTGGGGTGGTGGATGTGAACTACGGCGGCTCCACTGGTTTCGGGCGGGCCTATCGCGAGCGGCTCGATGGGCAGTGGGGCGTGGTGGATGTGGACGACTGCCTGGCCGCCGCCGAAGCCCTGGTGAGCGCCGGCCGCGCCGACCCGGCCCGCATCGCCATGGAAGGCAGCAGCGCCTCCGGTTTCACGGTGCTGGCGGCCCTGGCCCGCGGCGACACGATCCGCGCCGGCGCCTGCCGCTACCCGGTGACCGACCTCACCGCCCTGGCGGAGGGGGATCACCGCTTCGAGGCCCGCTATTTCGATGCTCTGGTGGGGCCCTGGCCCGCAGCGCGTGCTCTTTATGAGGAGCGTTCGCCGCTGCAGCAGCTGGAACGCCTGCAGGCGCCGCTGCTCCTGTTTCACGGTCTCGATGATGCGGTGGTGCCGCCACAGCAGAGCGAGGTCCTGGCCGAACGCCTGCGCCAGCGCGGGGTGCCGGTGGAGCTGCATCTGTTCCCCGGCGAAGGACACGGCTTCCGCGATGCGGCGGTGCAACTGCAGGTGCTGGAGCGCACCGAAGCCTTCTTTCAGCAGCGGTTCCAGCGGTCTGAGGCAACGCGATGACAGGCAACGCGATGACAGCCGCCGCATCGCTGCTGCCGTGCCTGCCGGCGATGGCTCTACCCGCTGCGCTGCAGGAGCTGGCCGGGCAGCTGCCCACCCTGGGCCTGGCCCTGGCGCTGCTGGCGGCCCTGCTGGCGGTGGGCACGGCCCTGGGCCGGCTGCTGGGCACCCATCAGTGGGGCATTCCGGAGGCGCTGCTGGCCGGCGGCCTCGGTCTGCTGCTGGCCCCCGGGGGTGCCCTGCCCTGGATTCCGCCGGCGGTGATCGACCTGTGGGATCAGCTGCCGCTGGTGCTGCTCACCCTGGTGTTCGCCAGCCTGCTGCTCGGCAAGCCGCTGCCGGCGGTGGGGGGACTGTGGCGCCCCCTCTCGGCCCAGATGCTGCTGGCGCTGATCCTCGCCTTCGGGCAGTACCTGGTGGCGGGACTGGCGGTGCTGCTGCTGCTGCAGCCGCTGCTGGGGGCCCCCTCCGTGATGGCCTGCCTGATCGAGGTGGCCTACGAGGGCGGCCATGGTTCCGCCGCGGCGATGGGCCCCACCTATGCGCGGCTGGGTCTGGAAAGCGGCGAGGCCCTGGGGCTGGCGCTGGCCACCGTGGGGCTGCTGGCCTCCACGGTGGTGGGGGGACTGCTGGTGCTGCTGGGGCGCCGCCGCGGCTGGACGCTGGTGGTGCCACCCACGACTCCAGAAGAGAGCGGCAACGGTTCGGCGCCGACGGCAATCGCGACCAGCGGCTCCACCCCTACGGCCCCGACGCCGGCTCCAGGGCTCGCGAATCCCGGCCTGCCCGATGGCCCCTCAGTCGATGCCGGTGATCCTGCCGATCCAACCGAGTCAGCCGATGCGACCGGTGCAACCGAGGCAGCCAGTGCAACCGAGGCAGCCGCTGTTGCCGAGGCAGCCCATGCAGCCGACGCCGTCGGGTCAGCCTTCTCCGGTTCTGTGGCACGTCCGACCCCGACCCTGATCGCAGTGAACCTGGCGCTCACCGGTACGGCGGTGCTGATCGGGGTGGTGATGCTGGAGGGCCTGCGGTTGCTGGCGGCACGGCAGGGGGGACTGCTGGCGATGGTGGTGGAGGTGCTGCCGGTGTTCCCGCTGGCCCTGCTGGGATCACTGCTGGTGCGTCTGGCTCTGGAACGCACGCAGCGCACCGACCTGGTGCTGCCGCGGCTGCAGGGGCGGATCGGCACCCTCAGCGCCGATCTGCTGATCACCGCCGCCACCGCCTGCCTCGATCTGTCGCTACTGGTGCGCGACTGGCTGCCGCTCTCGGTGCTGGCCGGGGTGGGGCTGGTGTGGAACCTGGCGGTGATCCTGCTGCTGGCACCGCGGATCCTGCCCGCCAGCTGGTTCGAACGGGGCCTGATCGAATTCGGTCAGGCCACCGGGGTGGCCGCCAGCGGTCTGCTGCTGCTGACGATGGTCGATCCAGAAGATCGCAACGGCACCCTGACGCCCTTCTCGATCAAGCAACTGCTGCTGCAGCCCTTCCTGGCCGGCGGCGTGGTGACGGTGGTGGCACCGCTGGCGGTGGATGGCTGGGGGCTGCCCGCCTGGACCGGCTTCTGCCTGGGCTTGGTGCTGCTGTGGAGCGCCCTGGGGCTGTGGCTGGCGCGCGGAGCGGGGGCGGGCTGACGGACTGGTCGCGTCGACCGCCGGACCCTCCTGGAACGGGCCGGACCGCCTAGCGTGAACTACCCATCTGGTCCGTTGGTCACATGCGAAGCGTCGGACTGGCCGAAGCCAAGGCCCAGCTCTCGGCCCTTCTGGATGCGGTGGAGGCTGGTGAGGAGGTGGTGATCACCCGCCGCGGCCGGCCCGTGGCACGGGTAGTGCGCGAACACCCCGGCTCCGGCGTGAACCATGACTGGGTGAGCCACCTGCGCGCCCTGCATGGCCGGCACAAGGGTCCGGCCGGATCGGCCGTTGACCTGCTGCGTGAGCTGAGGGACCAGCAGCCTTGATCGCGCAGGAGCAAGGGCTGTATCTCGACACCTGCGTCCTGGTATCGCTGTTGCATGGCGACGCTGGCTACCCGGCTGCGGAGGCCTGGCTGTCAGATCTCGATCACGAGACGCTCTGGATCAGCCACTGGGTGCTGCTGGAGTTCACCTCCGCGACGGCTGTGCGGCTGCGGCGCGGGGAGCTGGCTCGCGAGCGAGCGGAGCCTGTGCGAGCCACCCTGCAGCTGTTCTGCCAGGAGCGCCTGGGGATGCTGGAGCCTCGGGGGGAAGACTTCCTGCGCGCCCAACGCTGGCTGGAGGAGGCGCCTGCCTCCGGACTGAAGGGTGCTGATGCCCTGCATCTGGCCATCGCCCATCGCCATCGACTGGCCCTGATCACCGCCGATCAGACGCTGATCCGGGCAGCCAAGGCGCTCAGGATCGCGGTCCAGCCAATCGCCAGCACCTAGGGTTAAAGGGATCTTATTGGTTCGCCCCATGTCAAAAGCCCAGCTGATCGCCTTCCTGGCCCAGGTGGAAAGCGATCCCGCTCTCAAGCTGAAGGTGGAGGCGGCCGCCGATGCCAGTGCCGTGGCCGCCATCGCCCAGGCCGAGGGCTTCCTCTTCTCACCCGCCAGCCTCGGCCGCCATCTGCGGGCCTGAACCCCGGGGGCCTGAACCCCCAGGCCCCTCACCGGAGGCCTCGCGAGCCCGATGCGCGGCGGATTCAGTCCTCGCGCCAGGGATTCAGCAGACGCACTCCGGTGGCTTCGAAATCGGACAGATTGCGCGTCACCACCACCAGACTGTGCACCAGGGCTGTGGCGGCGATGAGGCCATCTCGGAACGGCCGAGGATCCGGCACATGCAGGGCGGCACTGCGGCGGGCCACAGCATCATCGATCGGCAGGATTCGACCGGTGAAGGCAGGGAGCACCGCCAGATCCAGCCACTGCCGCAGCAGGGCACCCTGGCCTGGGTCGCGGCGTTCCATCAGCAGCACCCCCAGCTCCAGCTCGTGCAGCGTGACCGCGGAAATGAACAGCAGGCCGGCCTCCACCGCATCGGCCCAGGCCGCCACTCCAGGATTCGCCTTGCCCGCCTTCACCTTGCGCAGCTCCGAAACGAGGTTGGTATCGAGGAGATACATCAGGGGCCTGGCGGCATTCAGAGAAAATCCACCGCCCTCGCCGGCTCGTCGTGGCGGATCAGCGGCAGCTCCACGTCTTCGGCACCTGGGAGGGCCAGGAGCTCCGCAATGCGGCGGCGCTCTCCGAGCAGCCTGCGGTACTCCTCAATGGAAAGCAGCACATGGGCAGGCCTGCCGCGGTCGGTGATGAACACCGGACCCTGATTGGCGGCCCGCTTGGCACCGGCGGCGTCCTGATTGAAGGCCCTGCTGGAGATCGTGACAGCCATGGGGGTCACCCGGCACCGCAGCAAGAATAGCAACATTGCTACATGGTGCCTGCCGCCAACGGTGCACTGGATGACCCATCAAGCTCCGCGAAGCAAGCCGGGAGAGCGATCACGCCTGCACGACAGGTCTTGAAGCCCTGCCCCTGTCAGATCGGGCGGTCCGTCACGGAGTGATGTGGGTCATCAAGACGGTGCACGGGCGCTGGCTACGGACCTGAGCAGCCCTCAGCCCACCTGCAGATCTCCCACGGCACCGATCCAGCGGTGCAGGCTCCAGTCCACCAGGCCGCTGGCCACCATCGGGTCCTGGCGGATCAGGGCCTCGGCGCCGGCATGATCCGGCGCCTCCAGCAGCAGCAGGCCACCACCACCGGGGCGCTCCTGGCCATCGACCAGATAACCGCTGCTGATCCGCACGCCCCTCTCGCGCAGCTGCTCCACCCAGGCCCGATGCGCCTGCAGATAGGGGCGCAGCTCGCTGTAGGGACGCAGAAAGGTCTCGCGCTTGATGAACCAGGGCATGGGACCAACGCTCGGGGCGCCCGCGGCTCAGTGCATCTTGCGCTTGAAGGCGCTGGGCCGTGAACGGTCGTCGTCATGGCGGCCGCTGTCGCGTTGCGCGTGCTCGGCGGCGCGCCGCTCGGCCTGCGCCCGCTGCTGCTCACGACGGGGTTCCGGATCCACGGAGGCACCCTCGGTCTCGGGCCCATCAAGCCGGTCATGGTCTGGCGTGAAACGGGACATGGCACTGCAGCAGCTGCTTCAGGCTTAGGGCGTGTCTGCAACGCTGCCGGGACGATGCCGCGCCTCTACCGCCTGAGGGCCGCAGCCTGCTGCCCCTGGCGGGGATGGCACCCTTGTTCCAGCCCTCAGGCGGGCACGAAACTGCCGTGCAGGCCGTGGGGAATGGCCAAGGGCAGCTCCACCACGGCCACCTCCGCCATCGAGGCGGCATCGAGGATCACCAGATCACTGGCGCAGCGCGCCCCGTTCCAGACGACACAGAGCAGCCAACCGTCGTCTTCAGCGGTGGCGCCGGGCCTCGGCACCATTACCGGTTCGCTGACGAAGCCCCTCGGGGCGGCGCTCCACTCGCATTGCGCACCCGATTGCAGATCGCGCTTGATCAACGCCTGCAGCGGATCATTGCCGATCTCGCACTCGGCCACCGCCATCCAGGCATAACGGGCCTGAAGGCCCAGCCGCTGCGGATTCACCATCGCGAACTCGCAGGTGCGCGGGTTCAGCTGTTCGCGGCGCACGGTGCCGGCCTCTGGATCGAGCTGGAAGCGCTCCAGCAGGCCCTCGGGGATGCGATCAAAGTCGACCTCGCGGAAATCGGTATCGGGGCCAATCGAAGGGAAATCGCTGTAAACGATGCTCTCCAGCCACAGCGAACCATCGCTCTGCTCGCAGGCATTGAGGTGATGGAACACAAAGCCCTCCGGCGCCGGCAAGATGCGGGGCGGCTGGCCGGCGAAGGCCCCCGATTCGCGTGGAATCAGCCAGAACTGGCCCTGACCGCCGGGCCTGGAGCTGAGGCACTGGGCCGCTCCCTTCTGGCCGAGCACATAGGGCAGCGGGTTGAAGTCGATCGCGTTCTGCAGGAACACCGCCCAGTTGGGGGTGATCGCGAAATCGTGCAGGAATGCGAAACCCTTGAACGTGTCGCGCCGCTCACAGAGCAGGTCACCGGCGCGCACGCCGGCCGCCGGATCGTCTGCGCTGGCGAACTCCATCAGCCGGATCGTGCTGCGCGGGCCGGCCTTGACGCCGAAGGTGACCATCCGCGGCGCTCCGTGATGGCCGGGATCAAAGTGGGGGTGAGCGCTGAAGGCCTCGCCCGGCTTCAGCAGCCCATCAAGACGGCTGAGGCCGCGGGTCTCCAGCGTGTCCGGATCGAGGGCATGGGGTTCGGCCGCTTCCCACAGGGCCAGCAGCTGGTCGCCGAGGCGCACCACATGGGTGTTGGCGATGTTCTTGAGCCGCAGATCAAAGGCATTGGCCAGCGGACCACCGGGCTTCTGGCTGCCGAACACCCCCCGATACAGCACCCGCTCCGCCTGCTCCTCCGCCAGCCAGCCCTCGGTGCGCACGAAACGGTTGCGCAGGCTGACGCCGCCGGCATCGAAGCGGATGGCGGTGATCATGCCGTCGCCATCGAAGGGGTGATGCACCCAGGTGCCACCGCGCTCCAGCCGGCCCGGACCGTTGCGGTAAAGGGTGCCCTGCAGCTCCGCCGGGATGGCACCGCGGCTGGCCGTGAGGGGCACAGCATCGAGCTCGACACCGACATTGCGGAAGGCACTGGCCCAGTCGGCGCGGGCATAGCCCCGGTCGCCATTGCGACCACCGACCGACGCGCTGGCCGCGGCGGGGGACGGGGCAGAGGCGGGGGCGGCGGGCATGGGCGGCTCAGAACAGACATCCGCCGCGCGGACGCGGCCCACCCATCATCTCGTAACGGAGTGTGAAGTCGCGGCACGGATTCCCACCCCGGTGCCCCCGACGCCGCTCCCCGGGCGCGACGTGCTCCGAAACCACCGGCCAACAGGATTGTCGCCGGAGACCAGCACCAGGCCAGCGGGGGGGGCACAGGGATCAGAAGCGGAAAGAACAGCCGCCCGCGCAACCTCCTTGTCGCTCCCCGCCGACGGCTCTACAACGCCACCCAGCAACCCTTCCCCCTCCTTGATACCACCACCGGGCCTGGATCTTTCGCCTGCCCTGCAGCATCTGACGGCTGCAGCACCCACCCGCTGGCAGCGGAAGTCCCCTGCGCCGCAGCAGCAGCGCCTACGGCGACAGCAGCGCCTACGGCGACAGCAGCGCCATGGTCCGCAGGCAGGCGGAGCGATCACCAGCGCAACAACCACCTGATCGGCGGGAGCCAGGCATGCAGACCCTCACAGCCCGGGAAATCCAGCAGCGGTTTGACAGCCTGACCCTGCCGCTGGCCAACATCCGCACCGCTGCGGCATCAGCAATCCAGGATCTGCCGCCCGAGGCACGCCAGGCCGTCAACAGCCAGCAGGTGATCAGCACGATTCGGGATTCGGGGGGCTGCAGCCAGATGCCGCTGCTCAGCATCGGCGCGCTCACCTGTCTGATCGGTCGCACCACACCGGCGCGATTGCTCCTGGAGCCGGATGCGCAGATCTCCATCAGTCTGGTCTACACGGGGCGCTCCTCCTTTGCATTCGGGGGCCGCATTCACATTCTGAATCCGGGCGAGGCTCTGATCTACCGCAACCAAAGCGGGTTGCAACGTATCAGCTTCGGATCGGGGATCGGGTTTCAACTGCAGCCGGAGCGGCTGAGATCGACGCTGCGCAGCATGAGCGGCCTGGAAGATCTGGATCTGCCTGACGATGCGCTGCTCAGCCAGCTCACGCCCCAGCAATGCGTCCCCTTCCGCACAATCTTCCAGCTGGTGGACCAACTGCTGCTGGAAGCATCCTGCCTGCCGCAGGCCCTGGGCATCGATGAGCAGCTCTATCGGCTGCTGGCGGTGCAACTGCTGCGCAGGATGGATCTGAGTGAACAGCTGCGCGCCCACAACACTGGCATCATCCCCCCGAGAAAGGTGCTGGATCGGCTGATCGACACCATCGCCGCCCGGGCGCACACACCGCTGACGCTCACCGATCTCGAAGCCTGCAGTGGCTACTCGGCGTGGCGGCTGCAGCAACTGTTCCGCCAGCATTTCGATTGCACCCCGATGCAATACGTCCGTCGCCAACGGCTGATCCGAGCCCGGCAGGAGCTGGAGCAGCGGGCAGCCGATACCACGATCACCGAGCTGGCCCGCCGCTTCGGCTATCGCCACGCGAGCCACTTCTGCGCTGACTTCCGATAGGAGTTCGGGGTGTCGCCCTCAACGCATCGGCATGCCGTGAAAGCGGAGGCGCCACGCCGATGCCGCGATCATGCCACCGGAAGCCGCCCGACCTGAGGCGCAGGCGGCCGGGCCGCTGAGGCTGGAGTTCACAAACACCCCAAAGCCGCAGGCGGCAGCCAGGATGCAACCACCCCCAGGCCTGCGGACAGGGCCTGGATCCCGCACGCCGCACCATGGGAAAGAAGCACAATCAGCAGAGCACACTCCAGTCGCGCGGTGGGTCGGCGCTCGGCGCTGGCGTGGACGGGGGCCCAGAACGCGGCGGCAACAGCACAGACCACAGCGGTAGCAGCAGGAGTGGCAGTGGCAGTGGCAGTGGCCCAGACAACGATCACTACAGCCCTTCACCGATCCTCGATGATTTCGCGCTTGCCTCTGAAGGACGCCCGCCGAAACTGGAGTGGAAGCTCTACGAAACCGAGCTGGCGCGGCTGCAGGTGGAACTGGTGAAGATGCAGTACTGGATCAAGCATGTGGGCTATCGCCTGATCCTGCTGTTCGAGGGACGCGATGCCGCCGGCAAGGGCGGCACGATCAAACGCATCACCGAACCGCTCAATCCACGCGGCTGCAAGGTGGTGGCGCTGGGAACACCCTCGGATCAGCAGAAAAGCCAATGGTATTTCCAGCGCTATGTGGAGCATTTCCCTTCCGCCGGTGAGATTGTGCTGTTCGATCGCAGCTGGTACAACCGCGCCGGCGTGGAGAAGGTGATGGGCTTCTGCAGCCCCGCCCAGGTGGAGGAATTCATGCTCTCCTGCCCGGAGTTTGAACGGATGCTGGTGCGCAGCGGCATCACCTTGATCAAATACTGGTTCTCGGTGAGCGATGAGGAACAGGAGGCCCGCTTCCGCTCGCGCATCCAGGATCCGGCAAGGCGCTGGAAGCTGAGTGCGATGGATCTGGAATCGCGGGATCGCTGGGTGGATTTCTCGCGCGCCAAGGACGACATGTTTGCGCGCACCAACATCCCCGAAGCCCCCTGGTTCACGGTGGATGCCGATGACAAGCGCCGCGCCCGCCTCAACTGCATCCGCCATCTCCTCAGCAAGATCCCCTATGAGGACATGACCCCCGAACCGATCAAGCTGCCGCCCCGCAGGAGCGGTGGCGACTATCAGCGCCCCCCGATCAACGAACAGTTCTTCGTGCCCAACCACTACCGCTGACTCCAGCACCCCCACCGGGGAGCGGCGTAGCGCACCCGCCAGCACCGGCGCAGACCGGGGATTATGCTGATTTCAACACCGAAGCCGGAGTGTAGCGCCATGCTCCATGCCGCGCCCCATCTCCCCGAACCGTCCCAGGCCACACGCCGGGATGCCAGCGTTTTCCAGAGCAACACGGGCCTGCCCTCCACCTGTCTGGGCCGCACCTGTCTGGCCTGGGAAGCCGATGGCGAGCTCAGTCAGGGTGATGTGCACCTGATCCTCGAGCGTCTCTGCCTCGCCGACGCCCAGGCCTGCCAGGTCCTGCACGAGGACGGCTGAATCCAGCCCCACCAACGACCGCAGCCCGGCAGGCGCCCTGGCGCCCGGGGCCGCGATCGCCCCTGCGCCGTTTTGGCCCGGCCGGGGAGGTCTGCCGCGGGGCGCAGTCCGTGCCGATCTCAACGCGGCGACGGCGCATCGCCGCGGGGCGTGCCCCTGGCGATGTGCTGCACCTGCTGCGGATAGGGGATCTCGATGCCCTCACGCTGAAAGGTGCTCCAGATCGCCTGATTCACCTCGCTGCAGATCGAAACGTTGTGCATTGGATTGGCGATCCAGAAGCGCAGCACGTACTGGATGGCGCTGTCGCCATAGCTGAGCATCAGGGCCCGTGGCGCCGGCGTCGGCAGCACCCGGGGCACCGTCAGAGCTGCAGCTTCGAGCAGGGCGATCACATCGGCAGGGTCATGGCGGTAGGCCGCCCCCACACTCACCTGGCTGCGCCGCATCCGATCGGTGGCGGTGTAGGTGGTTGCCGCATTGGTGAAGAACGACTGATTGGGGATCAGCAATTCGGCATTATCGCGGCCGCGCCACAGCAGGGTTGCCCGCAGACCCAGCCGGCGCACCTCACAGGGATCGCCATCGATCATCAGCACTTCCCCCGGACGCACCGAGCCCTCGAACAGCAGCCAGATGCCGCTGATGAAGTTGGAGCACACCTCCTTGATCCCGAAGCCCAGCCCCACCGACAGGCCACCGGTGATCGCCACCAGGGCCGTGGGGCTGAAACCGAGATGAAAACAGACCGCAGCGATGCCGATCCCAACCAGGGCATAACGGAAGATCAGGCTCATCGCCTTACCGCTGCTGTCATTGATTCCCAGGACATTCTGCAGCAGCCAGGCCGTGAGAGCCGAGGGGGGACCTGAACCCACCACCAGAAAATAGAGAATCAGCAAAGAGCCAAAAACCTTGCCAAGACTGATCTCCACGCCAAACATCTTCCCCATGGCAATCACGGCCACATCCTGCAGGCTGTCGAGTTGATTGATCAGCTGAATCGCCAGCAGCACCAGACAGGCCGGGCGCAGCAGACGGCTCATCAGCGCATACACCTGCGCCTCCGGGATCCAGCGCGGCAACTGCAACTCCAGCAAAGCGAGCAGGATCAGGGCCAGCCAATACAGCGTCAGGGTCTGCAACAGCCCCGCCGGCCAGCCTGCAGCCGTCATCCCCAGGCTGATCAGCAGGCAGAGCAGCGCCCCCAGCAGAGCCCGCAGCGGCGGTGGGCAGGCCGGCAGGCAGCGCCGCGCCAGCCGGCTGCGCAACAGCAGACGCACCGCCACGATCACCGCGATCTGCAGCAGCACGCTGCCCCGTTGCAGATAGCCGAGCCAGCCGATCAGCTCCGACAGCAGCTCATTCATGGCGTGGCTCTCCTCGACGGGGGGTTAGGCTGACGGGAAGGGCCCAGGATGCGGATCAGCTCCTGCTGCGCCTGCGCCGCATTGATCGCCCCGAAGATCAGGCCGGTGAGCCGGTCCTGCAGCAGCCGCAACCGTGAATCCTCGGCATGCAGCAGCGCCAGCAAGGCCAGCTCCTCCACCCTGTCACCACCAGGCTGCTGCAAGGCCTGGCGCATCGCCTGCAAGGTCTCGCTGCGGCCGAGCGAGAGGGGATACCGGGTAACCGGCAGACCCACCGATGCCTTGGTGACGAAGCCGCGCTGCACCAGCGGTCTGACGCTGTAGGTACTCAGGGCGATGGCCAGCTGCCGCTGCAGCGGACTGGAGTTGCGTCCCAGCGCGATCACCCGCAGCGGCCGCACCTGCAGAGCCGGCCTCTCCGCCCCGCCGGGCAGGGGAGCAACGCCGAGGTGCGGCCCAAGAACGCCCTGGAGAGTGGGCAGATCGGAGCTGCGGCAACTGATCCAGTCGAGTGTTCCGCGGCGCAGACCTTCGCGCAGGGCGTCGTTATCGCGCTCGAAGCTGATCCCGAGGCGGCCGCTGCTGCTCTGCAGCCAGTCGAGCCAGGTCCGCAGGCCCAGCGCCTGGCGAGCGTCCAACGGCCTGCCGCTGGCGGCCGCCTGCAACCCCGTCACCGCCCCGAAACTGCCGGCGCTCCAGATCAGATCGGGAAGGGCCAGCGCCAGCCCCACCCGCAGACCGGCGAGGCTGCGCTGGCTGAGCTCGGCGACGTTGCCGATCGGCTGCGGCTGCCGGCGGCGATCGAAGCAGGCCAGCTGGGGCTGGATCAGCAGCGGCAGCCCCGCCAGTCGGCCGCGACCATCGCGCAGCTGCGCCAGCAGCAGGGGGTCGATCGCCTGCTGCTCCCGGGCGGTGAGGGGCATCGGGTCCACCAGATTCCGCGCCAGCAGCGCATTGGCGTGATCGGCCGAGGTGAGGATCAGATCGGGCCCCAGGCCGCTGCGGTTGCGCAACCTGATCTGCTGCTGCAGCTCCTGTTCCGGATAGACCACGATCTGCACCTCCACGTTCGGATGCACCCGCCGGAAGCCGGCCACCATCTGGTACACGCGGCGGTGGAACTGGTGGGAGATCTCCTGGGTGATCGACTCCTGCTCCATCGCGCTGAGCGCCACATAGAGCACCACCGGCGGCCGCCAGGCCGTGGACGCGCATCCCACCAGCCCGAAGCCACCAGCCAGCAGCAGCGCCACGATCGCCCGGGCGCGGTGCGCGGATCGCCAGGCGGGGTTGAGGCGCCTGAGGGTCAGCTGGCCAGAACCAGGACCGGAGCCGGGGCCCACCTCGGGAGCATGAGCCACCCCCAAGCCGCTGCAGGCGCCTGTGGGGCGCTGGCGCCTCCCGACCCCTCTGGGGCACCACCAGAGCCAGCGCTGCCCTGGCCGCCCCAGGATCCATCTGGGTTCACCTCTGCGCCCCACCTGGGAACCTCCGTGCTGGTGCAGTCAAGCTCTGCCAGGGCAGCTCTGCAGAAACAGGCCTAGATCGCTGCAACAGGCCGACGTGGCTGAAACAGGCGACGCGCCAGGAACAGCCGGTTCACGCCCGAAACAGCCGTGCAGTGCCCGAAACAGCCGTGCAGCGCCGGGGCATCGCACGCCCTGAAGCGCAAGCGCAGCGGTGCTCACTCCTCCGGGTAGAGCAGCTCGGAGAGCTCCTCGGGATCGACGTCGTAGACGCGCGCCAGGGTGGTCTCGATCGCGCTGGTCACCATCTCGGGCAGGAAGCGCATCGCCTGGAAGGCGTCATCGACGATCTCTTCAGTGAGCAGGGTCTCGTCGCCTCCGAGCTTCTCGTCGTTGATCACCGCCATCACCCAGCTCTGGTAAGCCGTGACGAGATCGCTGAGCTCGAGTTCCGGGTCGTTTAGATCCAGGGCCATCAGGCCTCTCCGGGAGGATGCCCCAGCAGTTTGCCCGTTGCCGGCCCCGCCGGCAGGAGCGTGCTCCCCGATGTCAGCCTCCGCACTCCAGGCCATCCTGGTCGACTTCGCCCTCGCCGAGCTGGTGCGCAGCCACCGCGACAGTTTTCCGCCCCTGTGGAGCACCGAGAGCTGGGCGAAACTGCTGATCTGGCTGGCGCTCAACTGCAGCTGCAGCGGCGATCCCGCCGATCTGGAGGCCTTTGCCCAGGCGCTCGGGCCGGCCCTGAGCCGGCGGATGCGGCACCTGTTCTTCAGCCGTGAACTGGAGGATCTCGGCCTGCAGGTGCTGGCCGATCCGGCGGAACCGCAGGTGCTGGTGCAACCGCTGCAGGCCGATGGCACGGGCGCCCTGGATCCCGAGCGGGTGGCGCTGGCCCTGGAGCGCAGCGGCCTGAGCGAACGGGTGGCGGAGCGGAGCCGCTGGATGACACTGGAAGCCCTGAGCGCCATCCCCTGGCAGGAGCCGCCGTGCAGCTGATCGCCCGCTACCGCAATGCCGGCTTCGAGGCCCTGGCCGATGGGGTGATGGCCTTCTTCGAGCGCCGCAGCGATCTGCAGCGACCGGGGGTCGCCTTCGGCCCAGCCGGCCGTGAGGGGGATCCCCCGAGTCCGGCCAAGGTGTCCACCGACATCAGCCTGGTGGCCCTCGATCGCAGCGATCCGGAGGCCTTTGCCCTGGCCGAGGTGATCCTGCGCGGCGTCTCCGCGGCGCTGCAGCAGTACCTGCGAGAGCGACCGCTGCTGGCGGATTGCGCACCGCAGCAGAGCCTGTTTCCGGTGCCGGTGTTCAACCTGCAGCGCTACGCCCCGGGGGAGGGCTTCCATCGCTGGCATGCCGACTGGACGATCAGCGACGAAGCCACCGAACCGGTGCATCGCGTGCTGGCCTGGATCCTGTACTGCAACACCGTGCCGGATGGGGGCACCGAATTTCACTGGCAAGCGCACCACGAAGAAGCCGAGCGCGGCAAGCTGCTGCTGTTTCCCGCCGATCTCTCCCACATCCACCGCGGCCGGATCAGCCATCAGCACAGCAAGACGATTGCAACCGGCTGGATCAATGCCGGCACCCGCCAGGACTATCTGCAGCGCCTGGCGGGCTGAGGCCTCCCTCCGGCAGCACCCCGGGGGCGGCCGTCCGGGGACGGGAACTGTGACAGGGGTTGGCCCGCTGGGAGGGATCGCATCACAATGGGCCAATCCGGCGGGATGAGCATGCAGGAACCGCGGATCCTTGGCGCCGCGCTGACGCTCCTGGGGCGCCCCGGCAGCTCGAGCCGACCGCAACCGCTGGTGCCTGCCGTGGCCGCCCGTCTGGGGCTTCGCTGGCGCCGCTTCCAGCGCGACTGCAGCGCCGCCGCCAGTTTCCGCATCTGGCTGCCGGTGATCCTCGGCTCCACGCTGGTGAGCGGGCTGATCCTGGCGGCCTCAGCCAGCCAGAGCGAGCGCAATCGCAATGATCTGATTCGTCGCTACGCCAACGAACAACTCGACTTCATCGCCACCGATCTGGCGGTGGAGACCATGGACTGGTCGATCTGGGATGAAAGCTATCGGCATGCCCAGGGCCTGCATCCCACCTATTACGACAAGGGGAACTACACCCAGAACACATTTGTACGCACCCCCTTTGTGATGGTGCTCGACCGGCGCGGCGATGTGGTGTCCACCGCCCACTGGGATGCAAGCCGGCGCCGCATCGCCCCCCTTTCCGCCACTGCGAGCCAGGAGCTGCTTCGGGTGATCCCGCAACGGCATCGCCTGGAGACACGCACATTCCTGGCGATGTTTCAGGGCAGGCCCTATCTGATGTCCGCCCAGCCCATCCGCATGTCCCGGGGCGACGCGCCGGCGGCGGGTCGGCTGCTGTTCGTTCGCTCCCTGGGCACTCAGGACAACCAGATCATCCGCCATGCACTGGCGGTGCAGGACTACCGCTTTGAGCCGGCCCGCGCGCTCTCCTCCCCACCCCTGGGCCCGCTGGCGATCGCGATCCGCAACCCCCGCTGGGATGGCGACACCCCCCTGCAGATCACGGTGCGGCGCCCGGCCACGGAACGGCTGGGGGCGCTGCGAGCCTTCGCGCTGCTGTTGCTGCTCGATGCCGCTCTGCTGGTGTTTCTGATGCTGCGGGCCTACAGGCAGCAGCGGCGAGAACGGCACCAGAGCTGCCGGCAACAGCAGGCGCAGCGCCACCTGCAGCGGGCGCTGCACCGGCGCGAAAATCTCGATGAGCTCACCGGTCTGCTGAACGGGCACGGCCTGCTGGCCGCGATGGAACAGCAGCGATTGCATCATCCCGAGCGCAGCCGGGCGCTGCTGCTGGTGGACATCAAGCATTTCTCTCTGATCAACAACAGCTTTGGACGCCAGTTCGGCGATCAGGTGCTGATCAGTTTTGGCCAGCATCTCAAAAAGACACTCCACGCCTCCAGCCTGATCAGCCGCACCGGCGGTGATGAGTTCGCCTGCTCCCTTGTCGGCGCATCCCATCTGAGCCTGCGGGCCGAAATCACGCGGATCACCCATGATCTGCAGCAGCTGGACCTACCGGTGGATGGCCAGGTCCTGTGCCTTTCCGTCAGCGCCGGCGCCCGCATCATCAGCGACACCTCAACGGAGAAAGCCCTGCACGAAACCGGCCTGGCGCGGGATTTGGCCAAGATATCCGGACGCATGCAATGCCAGTTCTTCGGCGACGAGCAGGCGACGCTGCAGAACTACATCGCCATCCAGCGACTCAACCAGGATCTGATCGCCTCCCTCAAGGAGAGCCGCATCGTTCTCTTCTCCCAGGCCGCCTGGAGGCTGAACGATCCGGACCTGCCAGCCGTCTACGTGGAGTTCCTCTCGCGGATTCATGATCGCAGCCAGCAGAAGTACCTCTGGAGCGAAGCCCTGGTGGAAGCGGCCACCACCTGCGGCACCATGCCGCTGCTCGATAGCCATGTCCTGGCGCTCAGCTTCCACAACCTGCACCAGATGTTTGCTCGCCAGCAGAACAATCCTGCCGTACACAACATCGTCTATGCGATCAATATCACACCGGAGACACTCCTGGCCGATGACTTCATCCGCACGATCGAGCAGCTGCTGGAACGGGAGGACATCGCGCCATCCCGCATCTGTCTGGAGATCACCGAACAGGCGGCGATGCGCAATCTGGAACGGGTGATCAGCGTGATGCGACGCCTGCGGCAAAGCGGGCTGCATTTTTCACTGGATGATTTCGGGGCCGGCATGACCTCGCTGAGCCACCTGCGCGATCTCCCCCTGGATTATGTGAAGATCGACAAGGCCTTCATCTGGAAGATGCAGGAGGATCCCGCCAGCCACCTCACGGTGGACTTCGTGGTGCGCATGGGGCAGGAGCTCGGCTTCGAGGTCATCGCGGAGGGCGTGGAAACCCTGGAACTGCTGCAGTTGCTGCGTGATCTGGGCGTCAGCATCGCCCAGGGCTACTTCACCTCCATCCCCGCGAAGTTCGATCCGCTCAGCCCCGAGGCCCCCTTCGCCAGCTGCGGTCGCGAGCTGCTCTCCTGTCGCGGCTGAGCCCTCCGGCAGGGGATCGTGCGGCCGCACGCTGCCGGAGGTCGTCCTTTGAGACGATGGGACTGCTGCCCCCTGCCCGCGCCCGCCGTGTCCGATGCCCTGCCCAAGACCTACGACCCGGCCGGCACCGAGAGCCGCTGGCAACAGGCCTGGGAGAGCAGCGGTGCCTTCCATCCCGACCCCGCCGCCGCCGGCGAACCGTTCTCGGTGGTGATCCCACCGCCGAACGTGACCGGCAGCCTGCACATGGGCCATGCCTTCAACACGGCCCTGATCGACACGGTGGTGCGTTTCCAGCGCCTGCGGGGCCGCAACGTGCTGTGCCTGCCCGGCACGGACCACGCCTCGATCGCTGTGCAGACGATCCTCGAGAAGCAGCTGCAGGCTGAGGGCGCCAGCTGCGATGACCTGGGCCGCGACGCCTTCCTGGAGCGGGCCTGGGCCTGGAAGGCCGAGAGCGGCGGCACGATTGTCGGCCAGCTGCGCCGGCTCGGCTACTCGGTCGACTGGCGCCGCGAGCGCTTCACCCTCGATCC
>JBJTQH010000117.1:0-4547 GCA_046075505.1 Cyanobium sp.
TGAGTGCTGAAGAACGTACATTGAGGAGCCTGAGGATTCTTCTAAGCCCGAAACGGCTGATTGCGTTCCATCCTAACCCGAGACAGCCGCTGGAATCAACTGCACCGCAGCGGATCTGGGTTGCTCAGCAGGCCCTAATTAGCGATCAACTCACCGATGCTGAGCGTGGAGGTGAAGGTGGGAGTGGCGGCCATCGCAGGACCTTTGAGTCGGGTTCACTCTCTCGGCATCGGTGCTGCAGCGATGCTCCCGGATGGGGACATTCCGCTGCGCGCGCGCGGCCAGGCGGGACCTGAGGGCGCCCGATCCACGCCGCAGCGGAGAGCCGACGGAGGCGCTGGATGGTGGAGCTGGGTGCTGGCGCTGAGCGGGTGAGCCGAGTGGCGGGCCTGGAGACGGGGCCCCACAGGGTGGACGCCAATCTGTAGCCGTTGCTACACAATGTCCCCGGCGCGTCTGCCGCTCCCCTCGGTTCCGTTCGCCCGTTTCCGAGGCCCCCGTTCCAGAGCGTTCTCCGTTCCCGCGCATCCCGCCTCCGTTCCCCGCGCCTCCGTCCGCTGATGTCCCTGGGCCGCCTCCATCGCGCGATCCGCCGGCAGCGTCACCGCGGCCGCACCTATCAACCCCGCTTTCAGCCGTTCCATGTGCTCGCCTCCTGGCTGGGGGGAGGTCTGGCGATCGCGCTGCTGGGTCTGCTCAGCCTGTGGAGCGGCTACGGCCTGGTGGTGGCCCCGTTCGGAGCCTCGGCGGTGCTGCTGTTCGGCCATCCCGGCAGCCCCCT
This sequence comes from Cyanobium sp., assembly GCA_046075505.1. Taxonomy (GTDB): domain Bacteria; phylum Cyanobacteriota; class Cyanobacteriia; order PCC-6307; family Cyanobiaceae; genus Cyanobium. Next base: position 782 of record JBJTQH010000117.1, read on the forward strand.
GGCCCAGCCCCGCAATCTGGTGCTCGGCAACACGCTGGCGGCACTGCTGGCGGTGGTCTGCGTCACCCTGCTGGGGCGCAGCCCTGTGGCGATGGGACTGGCGGTGGGACTGGCGATTGCCGCGGGCCAGCTGCTGCGCTGCCTGCATCCACCGGCCGGCGCCGTGGCCCTGCTCGCCGTGCTGCTCGGCGCCCATCCCGCCTTTGTGCTGATGCCGGTGCTGTGCGGTTCGCTGCTGCTGGTGCTGATCGCCGTGCTCTTCCATCGGATGGTGCCGGCCACGGGCGCCTATCCCCACCACTGGCTCTGAGACACGACCCAGCCGTCCGGTCGGGCTCGATCGGCTGCCCGCTCGATCGGCTGACGCGGGCTTCGCTCGCCTGGGTGATTGCTGCGCCGCCGTTTCAGGCCCGGTCACTGCAGCATGGGACGAGGGAACGGAGCCGGCGATGTCCTGTCCGAACTGCGGCAGCTGGGCCGTGAAATCCGATCGCTCCCTCGGGGGGCGGATGATCTGCGGCCGCTGCGGTCAGCCCCTCGGGGCAGGCCATCGGATCGGCACGCTGCTGCCCCTGCGGCGCCGGCGCTCCCGCATTCGGCGGCTGTCTCGTCCGGGGCGCTGGCTCTGGTGGCTGGGCCTCGCCACGCTGGTGGGCAGCTCGGCGCTGCTGGCGTCCCTGGGGCCGACGCAGCCGTTGCCGAAGCTGCGACCGCTGCTGGAACACAGGCAGGGCGCCAGAGTGTCCTGATCCAGGCCTGGCCCAGACGGAGGAGAGCAAAGCACGGATGGCCAGCTCCAACGACGGCTGCGGCTGCGGATTGCTGCTGGCCCTGTTCGGCCTGGGACTGTTCCTGGCCTACTGGCCGCTGTTTCTGGCAGCGGCCCTTCTGGTGATCAGCGTCCTCGCTCTGGCAGGTCTGGCCGGGGCCTGGGGCAACAGCCGGCAGCGGCTGCGGCTGCAGGGGGTGGCCGATGCAGCCCAGCGACGCTTCGCGGGAGACATCTGCCGCCTCGGCGAGCGCCATGCCCTGCTGGAGGCGATCGTGCCCGAGCCCTTCGGAGCGCCGGCGTCGACCGGTCCGCCGCGGCTGACGCTGCAGCTGCAGATCCTGGAGGAGCAGAGCCCGGAGGGCGGCGGTCTGCAGCAGCTGGAGGTGCGTCAGGAGCGACGGGGGCTGCCCATCCCGCCGGCCGAGATGGGGGCACTGGCCTCGATGAGTGCCTTCGCGCGCTTTCTGGAGCGCCAGGGGATCGTGATGGTCAATGATCTGGCGGTGGAGGCGAAGGCCACACGGGCCGCGTTGCAGTGCGCCCGCGAGCGGCACTGGGTCCAGACCTCCCAGCAGACGCTGCAGCAGCTGATCACCTCCACCCGCTCCACCCTGGCCAAGGCGCGCGGCAACGAGCTGCTGGAACCTTCGATCCCGCAACTGCAGCAAGCCCTGCGGGCGTTTGAAGAGGAGCGGAGCAAACTGCAACAGCACGCGCAGCAATCGGATGCGATGCTGCGCAAACTGCATGACTTCCTCAGTGTGCCGGATTCGATTCGTCCGATTCTGAACTTTGATCTGGACAGCCTGTTTGATCCCTCTCGCCTCAAGGATCTCGAGGCCTCTTTCGAAGAAGTGGTGCAGCTGAATGAGGCCTATCATGCGCTGTCGCGCGATCGGATCATCTAGACGTCTGATCCAGTCATCTGATCAGCGCTCAGTGGCGTCAGCCACTCGGCCAGCCTGGTGTAACGCCTGCGGCCCAGGTGGTTTTTCACGGCCATGGCCAGGGCCTTCTTCTGGCCCACCAGCACCACCAGCTGCTTGCCGCGGGTGAGGCCCGTGTACACGAGATTGCGCTGCAGCATCGCGTAGTGCTGGGTGAGCAGCGGGATCACCACGGCGGGGTATTCGCTGCCCTGGCTCTTGTGGATGGTGCAGGCGTAGGCGGGCACCAGGTGATCGAGCTCGCCCCAGCCGTAGACCACCGCCCGGCTGCCCGGCTTGTCTGCTCCGGGGCCGGCCTCGCTGGTGGGAAAGAGCACGCTCAGCTCGCTGTTGTCGGAGTCGATGGCGTCGATGGTGCCGACATCGCCGTTGAACACCTCCTTCTCGTAGTCGTTGGCGATCTGCATCACCTTGTCGCCCGGCGCAAACCGCCAGCCGAAACGCTCCACCTGCTCCGTGGGGTCTGGGTTGAGCAGCTTCTGCAGCTAGATTTTGAGCAAGCGCGATCCGCAGCCGCCGCGGGCCATCGGGCAGAGGACCTGCACCTCCCCCACCGGATCGAACCCGAAACGGGCCGGGATGCGCTCGCCCACCACCTTGAGGATCAGGCTCACCGCCTGCTCGGGCGTCTCGGCCGGCAGAAAGTAGAAGTCGCTGCTCTCGCCTTCTGGTGGGAAACGCAGATCGGGGATGGTGCCGGCGTTGATGGCGTGGGCGGTGGTGATGATCCGGCTGGATGCCGCCTGGCGGAACACCTCGGTGAGCCGCGCCACCGCCAGGGCGCCGCTGGCGATCGCATCGGCCAGCACCTGGCCGGGCCCCACCGAGGGCAGCTGGTCGACATCGCCCACCAGCAGCAACGCCGCCTCCGGCGGAATCGCGGCCAGCAGCGAGGCCATCAGCGGCACATCCACCATCGAGGTTTCATCCACCACCAGCAGGTCGCACTCCAGCGGCAGCTCGGCGTTGCGGCGGAAGCCGTAAGCCGCTGGGTCGAACTCCAGCAGCCGGTGGATGGTCTTGGCCTCCAGGCCGGTGGCTTCGGCCATCCGCTTGGCCGCCCGGCCGGTGGGGGCGCAGAGCAGGATGCGCAGCTTCTTGGCCGCCAGGATCTGCAGGATGGCGTTGATCAGGGTGGTCTTGCCCACCCCGGGCCCGCCGGTGATCACCAGCACCTTGCTAGCCAGCGCCTGCTCCACCGCCTGCTTCTGGCTGGCGGCGAGCTGCAGGCCCAGGCGTTGCTCCACCCAGCCGATCGCCTTGGCCGCAGCGATGGTGCCCCATGGTGGTGTGCCTTCCGCCAACTCCTGCAGCGACTCGGCGATGCGCCGTTCGTCGCGGTGCAGATGGGCCAGGAAGATCGCCGGCTCACTGGCCAGCGTGTCGGCCACCACCGAGCCCTCGCTGAGCTCCAGATCGAGGGCCGCCTGGATTTGCTCCGGCTCCAGTGGCACCCGCACGCTGGAGCCAGGGCTGTTGCCCTCTTCCCCTCCCTGGTCAACACCAGGCTGATCAGCCCTTGGCCGTTCCACCGCCAGCAAGTCCCCCGCCAGCTTGAGCAGTTCGGCTGTGGGCAGGCCGCAGTGACCCTCGCCGCTGGCTTCCAGCAGGGCGTAGTTGATCCCGGCCCGCAGTCGGATCGTTGCGGTGGGCTCGATGCCCAGCCGGGCAGCGATCGCATCGGCGGTGCGGAAGCCGATGCCGCGGATGTCCCGTGCCAGGCGGTAGGGGTTCTCCGCCATCACCTGCACGGCGTCGTTGCCGTACGTCTTGAAGATCCGCACGGCCCGGGCGGTGCCGACGCCATGGCTGTGCAGGAACACCATGATTTCGCGCACCACCTTCTGATCGGCCCAGGCCTGGGCGATGCGACTTGCCCGCACCTTGCCAATGCCGGGCACCTCCTGCAGCCGCTCGGGGGCCTGCTCGATCACCTCGAACACCTCCGCCCCGAAGGCACTCACCAGCTTGCTGGCGTAAATCGGGCCGATACCGCGGATCATCCCCGAGCCGAGGTACTTCTCGATGCCTTCAGCGGTGGTGGGGG
>JBJTQH010000118.1:0-10237 GCA_046075505.1 Cyanobium sp.
AGCAGCACGATGCCGATCAGGCCGGTGAACCATTCCGGGATGTGCAGATGCTGTGGATTCAGCAGCACCTGCAGCAGCATCACCACCCCCAGGGCCCCGATCGCGTAGTGGGCACCATGTTCCAGAAACACCAGCTGATCGAGTGCTTTTTCGCGGCTGAGCAGCAGGGTGAGCGAACGGATGAACAGGGCACCCAGCCCCAGGCCGGTGAGGATCAATCCCAGGTTCTGGGTGATCGCGAAGGCGCCGATTGTGCCATCAAGGCTGAAGGAAGCATCAAGCAGTTCCAGATAGAGCAGGCTGGCCAGGCCGCTGCCCATGGCGGCGCGCCCCACGGCGGCTGTTGTCGGGTCAGCACCACCTGGCTGGAGGCTCCCCAGCGGTGCGCCGGTGCGCTGCCGCCGATCCGCCTGCCGTTGAGGATCACCGGGAGGTGCCTCGCGGTGGGCCTCGGGGTCGCCGGCCTGGCTGAACGCTTCGGCCAGGGAGGTGCTCAGCAGTTGCAGCACCAGGCCGATCACGCCGGCGATCATCACCTCCCCTCGCATCGTGGCCGGCAGGCAGAACACCACAGCCAGCAGCACGACCAGCGCCAGGGCGATCTCCAGCGCCTCCACCCGCCCCGCCTGGCTGAGTCGACGCTCCAGCGGCCGGAACCAGTGCAGCGTCTTGGCGTCGTCGAAGAAGTAGCGCAGAAACACCATCAGCAGGAACATCCCCCCGAAGGCCAGGATCCGCGGCTCGGCCAGCTCCAGCAGCTCGCGGTAGCGGATCGGATCGTGCAGGGCTGCCTGCAGCGCCGCCGGCAGGCTCACCCCGCCGGCCAGGGACACCATCAGCAGCGGTCCGGCGAAGCGCACACCGAACACCGGGATCAGCAGACCCCAGGTGAGAAAGAAGCGCTGCTGCGCCGGGGTGAGCCGCTCCAGCACACGGGCATTGACGACGGCGTTGTCGAACGACAGCGAGATCTCGAGCACCAGCAGCACCAGCGTCAGCCAGGCCGCCTCCAGGCCCTGCCAGAGACCCACCACCATCAGCCCGAGGGCGCAGGCCGCCAGGGGCAGGGTGAGATAGGCCAGATAGCGCCGGCGGAGCATGGCAGTGGAGCCAGGACTCCTGATCCTGCCGCCGCACCGTCCCGCAGGTCGCACCCTCCCGCAGATCGCAGCTCCAGCGGTGGCAGTCCACCAGCAGGCACCCTCCCACCGGCCACCGGCCACCGGCTACCGGCTACTGGCCATACCCGCTGGCCACCGACTCCAAGCCGAGAACAGCGACGATGGCCGGGCTCAGCGATGCCGGCTCTGCCGAGGGAAGGTGGCCGCTTGCGGCCTTGGCTGACGGGTCAGGGAGCGGAGCCGTCGAGGGCGGAGGCCGGGGGTGTCCTGCAGCTGACGCTGCTCCAGCCGCGACAGCAGCCTGGGCAGCAGCACGATCAGGGCCAACAGCAGCAGAACCCCCAGGCCGAACTGCACGACGCCCTTGACCATCGTCGCCAGGGGAATCCAGCGACCTCCCAGCCAGGCGAGCCCCACCATCGTGCTCGCCCAGAGCAGGGCGCCGGCGGCATTGCAGAGCAGAAAGTGGCGGTAGGGCATGCGCACGGCACCGGCCAGGGGACCAGCCACCACCCGCAGCACCGCCACGAAGCGGCCGAGCAGCACGGATTTGCCGGCATGGCGCAGGAAGCCATCACGCAGGCGCTCGAGCTGGGCCGGGCTCTGCCCCAGCAGGCCGCCGAGGCGTTCGATCAGGCCCCAGCCGGCGCGGCGGCCCACCCAGTAGCCGAGGTTGTCGCCGAGCATGGCACCGCCTGCGGCCGCCGCCAGCACCCCGGCCAGATGCAGATGGCCGCTGCCGGCGGCATAGCCCCCCAGCAGGGTGATCGTTTCGCCCGGCAGAGGCACCCCGGCGTTCTCGAGCAGCATCGCCGCAAAGATCACGCCATAGCCCCAGCTCTGCAGCCAGTGCTGCAGCGTCTCGAGACTGAACAAGTCCATCGCGCCCTGGCACCGGCGACAGACTATGGGGTCGGCTGTTGCGGGCGCGGTGGTGGCGGACGCGGCTGTTATGGGCGTGGTGGTGGCGGGGTGCTCGCCAACACTTTGCAGCGCCGAGTCGCTGCTTTCAGAGCAGGGCGCCGGATCCAGCCGAGCGGCGATGCTGCAGGTCACGGCGCCGAGGTCTCCCATCCGATCGGCGTGCACAGCCAGGAAGGCTCTGCCTGGGGCGGCTGCTTGCCAACAGATGGCCTCCACACACGGGACCAAGACAGGCCGCAGCGGCGAGCGGATGGCTCAGGATCCATCTTCCACAATCCATCTCCCTGAATGCATCGCCTATAATTCACCTCCCAGAATTCACCTCCCAGAATTTAACTCCCAGAATTTAACTCCTACAATTCATCGCCGAGAATCCATTATTCGCAATCCATTTCGGGCGGTGTTCGTGCTCAACCGGCCAGCTCCAGCAGGCGCTGGCGCAGTTCGGCCGGCTCCAGGCCTTCCACCTGCACCCGTTTGCATCGTCCCCGTTCGCCGCTGAGCAGCCGCACCCGCGAGGCCGCTACGCCGAGGCGACGGGCCAGGAAGCGGATCAGGGCCTTGTTGGCGGCCCCATCCACCGGTGGCGCCTGCAGCCGGATCGCCACCAGGCCATCGCGCTCGCCGATCACCGCATCGGCCGAGGCCCGCGGCTGGATCCACAGGCCCAGCCCGCTGGAGGCTCTGCCGCTGCGCGCGCCTGGAACCATGGGGAGCCAAACCGTGACAGGGACAAGATTAAGGTCGGGGGATTCCATCGCGGGCAGCAACGCCGTGTCTCAGAGGCTCAAACGGTTGGAGCAGCGCTTCGAGAAGGTGTTGTGGCGTCTGCGGCTGATGGCGATCCTGCCGGTGATCTTCAGCCTGGCCAGCACGGCGGTCACCTTTGTGCTCGGCACCCGGGAGATCGGCAAGGCGATCCTGGGCCTGGGCGGCCAGAGTGATGCCGGCAAGAACTACATGGCCAATCTGCTCGGTGGTGTGGTCACCGGGATCGATCTCTATCTGATCGGGATTGCGCTGCTGATCTTCGGCTATGGCGTGTATGAACTGCTGATCTCCCCGATCGAAGCGGCCCACGAGCAGGATCGCGCCGGTGAGGGATTGCTCGATATCCGCGATCTCGATCAACTCAAGGAGAAGCTGGTCAAGGTGCTGGTGGTGGCCTTGATTGTGTCCGCATTCAAGGCGATGCTGTCGCTGCCGATCAGCGATGGCCCCTCGCTGGCCTATTTCTGCCTCAGCGTGCTGCTGCTGGCGATCAGCGGCTTCCTGGTCACCGGCGATCTGGGCAAGCACGGCAGGAAGCGAGACTGACGCGAAGCTGTATCCCTTCGTCGATGTCTGCCGCCGCAGAGACTGCCTCCATCGAGGCTGCCGCCTCAGAAGCGACCGCTCCGGCACCGACCGCCGCCAGCCCCACCACCCTCACCCTGCGACGCCCGGACGACTGGCATGTGCATCTGCGCGATGGCGCCATGCTGCAGGTGGTGGCACCGGCCACGGCGGCGGTGTTCGCCCGGGCGATCGTGATGCCCAACCTCAGCCCGCCGATCACCACGGTGGAGCAGGCCCGCGCCTACCGCGAACGCATCGCTGCCGCGCTGCCTGCCGCCCATCGCTTCACGCCGCTGATGACGGCCTACCTCACCGACACCATCGATCCGGCCGAAATCGAGCGCGGCCACCAGGAGGGCGTGTTCACCGCCTGCAAGCTCTACCCGGCCCATGCCACCACCAATTCCGCCGCCGGCGTCAGCGACATCGCCCACATCGCCGCGGTGCTGGAGACGCTGGAGCGCATCGGTATGCCGCTGTTGATTCACGGTGAGGTCACCGATGCCAGCATCGATATCTTTGATCGTGAGGCGGTGTTTCTAGAGCGGGTGCTGGCGCCATTGCTGCAGCGCCATCCCGGATTGAAGGTGGTGCTGGAGCACATCACCACCAGTGATTCCGTGGAGTTTGTGCAGGCAGCTGGGCCGAATCTAGCGGCCACGATCACACCCCATCACCTGCACATCAATCGCAACGCCATGTTCCAGGGCGGACTGCGGCCCGATTTCTATTGCCTGCCGGTGGCCAAGCGCGAGCGCCATCGCCTCGCCCTGCGGGCCGCGGCCGTCTCCGGCTCGCCGAAGTTCTTCCTCGGCACCGATTCCGCCCCCCACGCCCGCCACGCCAAGGAGAGCGCCTGCGGCTGCGCCGGCATCTACAACGCCCCGGTGGCGCTGGCGAGCTACGCCGAGGTGTTCGATCAGGAGGGGGCCCTCGACCGTCTTGAGGCGTTCGCCAGCCTGCATGGCCCCGCCTTCTACGGCCTGCCGGCCAATGAGGAGCGGATCACCCTGGTGCGCGAGGTGCAGCTGGTGCCCCCCAGCCTGCGGGGCAACGACGCCGCCGGCACGGCGGTCGACCTGGTGCCGTTCCATGCCGGCGAGCTGCTCGGCTGGCGCCTGCAGGCCGGCCCGGCCCCAGCGGCCTGAGGTCCGCTCGGCGATCCCGCCACCTTCTGCCTGGCCGCGACCGGGATGGCATGAACGGAAACCGGGCCTGCCCCTGGCCTAAACCGGTTCCCACTGCGATCACCGTCCCCTTGACCGGTCCCACACCGCCGAGCGTGTCCACCCACCTGCGCGGGGCGGCCCTGCTGGCTGATCCGCTGCTGAACAAGGGCACCGCCTTCAGCCGCAGCGAGCGGCAGGAGCTGGGTCTGGAGGGTCTGCTGCCCTGGCAGGTGGAAACGATCGAGCAGCAGGTGGCGCGCAGCTGGCAGGCCCTGGAGGCGATGGGCAGCGATCTGGAGCGCTACGCCTGGCTGCAGACCCTGCGCGAACGCAACCTCACCCTGTTTCACCGGCTGCTGGCGGAGCACATCGAAGCGGTGATGCCGCTGGTGTACACCCCCACCGTCGGGCAGGCGATCCAGACCTTCAGCCGCACCTACCGCACGCCGTCGCTGGGGGTGTTTCTCAGCGCTCCGCAGCAGCCGCGGCTGCGGCAGGTGCTACGCGATGCGATCCGCACCTACAGCCCTGCCGGCCCCGACTGGCGGCCGGAGCTGCTGCTGGTCACCGATGCCGAGGGGATCCTGGGCATCGGCGATCAGGGGGCCGGCGGCATTCACATCTGCCACGGCAAGCTCGCCGTCTACACCCTCTGCGCCGGCATCGATCCAGCCACCACCCTGCCGGTGATGCTCGATGTCGGCACCGACCGCCAGGAGCTGCGCAGCGATCCCTGCTATCCCGGCCTGCGGCAGCCGCGCCTGCGCGGTGAGGCCTACGACGGTTTTGTCGCCGATTTCGTGGCGGCGGTGCGCGAGCTCTGCCCCGGGGCGCTGCTGCAATGGGAAGACTTCGGCGCCGGCAATGCCCGCCGTATGCTCGACGCCCATCGCGGTGCGATCGCCAGCTTCAACGACGACATCCAGGGCACCAGCGGTGTGGCCTGCGCCGCCATCCTGGCCGGCCTGCAGGGGCTCGGACGCACGCTGGGTGAAGCGCCGATCGTGATCTTCGGGGCGGGTACGGCCGGCTGCGGCATCGCCGAACGGCTGGAGCGCCTGCTGATCCGCCAGGGCTGGAGCGCCCAGGAGGCGCGGGCCCGTCTGTGGCTGCTCGATCGTCGCGGCCTGGTATTCGATGGACGCACCGGCATCCGTGAGCTGGCCCGGCCCTGGGCCGCCGATGGCGAACGTCTGCAGCGCCTCGCGGCCGCTGGTGTGGTGCCCGACGCCGCAGGGCAGATCGGCCTGCAGGCTCTGGTGGAGGCGGTGCAGCCAGCGGTGCTGATCGGCACCTCCACCGTGGCCGGTGCCTTTGATCAGGCGGTGATCGAGGCCCTCTGCCGCGGCTGCGACCGCCCGATCGTGCTGCCCCTCTCCAATCCCACCGCCCTGGCGGAGGTGACCCCGGCGAACCTGCTGCGCTGGAGCGGGGGCCGCGTCCTGGTGGCCACCGGCAGCCCCTTTGCGCCGGTGCCGGTGGGGGAGCGGCTGCGGCCGATCGGGCAATGCAACAACTGCTTTGTGTTTCCGGGGCTGGGGGCCGGGGCGCTGGCGGTGGGGGCCAGCCAGGTGAGCGAGGCGATGATCGATGCCAGCCTCGAGGCCCTGGCGGCGATGATCCCGGCCGCTGGCGATCCGGAAGCCTCGCTGATGCCACCGCTCAGCCAGGTGCAGGCGGTGTCGCAGGCGGTGGCGGAGGCCGTGGCCCTGGCGGCGGTGCAGGAGGGCCTGGCCCGCCGCGCCTTGAGCCCGGAGCAGGTGGCGGCCTGTCTGGCCCAGCGCCGCTGGCGGCCGCAGTACCCCTCGATCACGGGGATCTGAGGGGGTGGCCTGAGGCCGCGCCGGCTCGGAGCCGCGGGCGCCCCGTTGCTAGAAGTCCTGGGCTGGCCCGCCCCACCTTCCGGGACGTGCCGGATGCCCCGATGCCCTGCCCTGCAATGGCGGAACCCGGCCCGGCTCCCGAGCGGGAGCGGCTCACCCACCTCAACCGCCGCGGTGAGGTGCACATGGTGGATGTGGCCGATCGCGCCAGCACTGTGCGCTCGGCCACCGCCGAGGGTCGGATCGCCATCGCTCCCGACGCCCTGGCCCTGGTGCTCGGCGATCGCGCCGCCAAGGGCGATGTGCTGGCGGTGAGCCGGGTGGCGGCGATCCAGGCGGCCAAGCGCACCTGGGAGCTGATTCCCCTCTGCCATCCGATCCCCCTGGCCGGTGTGCAGGTGTCGATCGAAGCCTGCGCTGATGGATCCGGCCTGCGCCTGGAGGCCACCGCCCGCACCACCGCGCCCACGGGGGTGGAGATGGAGGCACTGACGGCGGTGCAGGTGGGGCTGCTCACCATTTACGACATGCTCAAGAGCGCCGATCCGGCGATGACGATCGGGCCGGTGCGGCTGCTGGAGAAGCAGGGCGGCCGCCACGGCGCCTGGAGCCACCCTGGGCGCACGACGGCGCTGCCTCCAGAAGCGCCCGATGCGCCCGACGCGCCCGATGCGGCCAATGCGCCGGCCCTGCAGCTGACCTGCCGTCCTGATCAGCGTGCCGATCCTGAAAGCAGCGTCCGCCCCGGGAACACCGCCAGCTCCGAGGCCACCCTTGATCCAGAGGCGACCGTGGATGTCAAGGCGGCAGAGGCACCGCGATGAGCGCCGAACCGTTTCCCGCTGAGGGGCTGCCGCTGGAGGAAGCCCGCGCCCAGGTGCTGGCTGCGATCCAGCCCCTGGCCGGCCAGGAGGTTCTGCCGCTGGAGCGGGCCCTGGGCCGGGTGGCCGCTGCACCGGTGCAGGCCCCGGAGGCGATCCCGGGCTTTGCCGCCTCGATCATGGACGGCTACGCCGTTGCCGACATCCCCGCCGTTGCGGCTTCAGAAAACGGGCAGAGCCTGACGGGCAGGGTGCTGGCTGCAGGCGCCGCTGCGGAGGCGGCCGCTGGGGCCCCTTCTCCGGCGGCGAGTGCCACCAGGCCGCTTCCGCCTCCGATCGGTTGCCGCTGGCGCCTGGTGGGCCGCGCCGCTCCCGCCGCCCCCTGGGATGCCCCCCTGCAGCCGGGGGAGGCGGTGCGGATTCTCACCGGTGCGCCCGTGCCCGCCGGCTGCCGGCGGGTGCTGCCCCAGGAGCTGGTGCAGGTGGCGGGCGATCAGCTGGAGCTGGTGCGGGAGGCCGGCGCCAACCCCTGGATCCGGGCCGCCGATGAGGAGGCCGCTGCCGGCCAGCGGTTGTTGCAGGCGGGCTGTCGCCTCGGCCCGGCGGAACTGGCCCGGCTGGCCGGTTGTGGCATCGCAGCCCTGGCGGTGCGATCGCGGCCGCGGCTGGGGCTGCTGATCAGTGGGGATGAACTGACACCGGTGGGCGAGCCCCGCCGCCCCGGTGCGATCTGGGAGAGCAACGGCACCCTGCTGCAGGCCTTGCTGCAGCGCCTCGGGGTGGCCGTGGCGGAGCGGCGGCTGGTGGCCGATCAGCCGGAGGCGCTGCGCGCGGCGCTGCAGGAGCTGGCGAGCCGCTGCGATGTGGTGGTGAGCACCGGCGGTGTCTCGGCTGGCGATGCCGACTGGATCCGGCCACTGGTGCAGGAGCTGGGGGAGGTGGCTTTCTGGAAGCTGTACCTGCGGCCAGGCCGGCCGTTCGCCTTCGGGGAGCTGCTCGCAGGGGGAGCGCCGCCTGCGGCCTCCGCCCGCGGGGGGGATGCCAGCCCCACCGCGGCGCCGCCGCAGCAGGGGGCGGCCGGGCGGCGGGTGCCGTTCTTCGGGTTGCCGGGCAATCCGGTGGCGGCAGCGATCACGGCGCTGCAGCTGCTCTGGCCGGCGCTGCAGCGGCTGGAGGGGGCGGAACCGCAGCTGTTCCCGCGCCTGCGGGTGCAGCTGGCCCAGGCGGTGAAGCGTTCCCCCGGCCGGCCGGAGCTGGCCCGGGCCCGGCTGGAGGTGGCGGCCGATGGCACCCTGCTGGCGCGGCTGGAGGGGAGCCAGGCCTCCTCGCGCATCGGCTCGTTGCAGGGGGCCGATCTGCTGCTGGAGATCCCGGCCGAGCTGGGCGCCCTGGAGGCCGGCACGTCGCTGTGGGCCCAGCTGTTGCGGCTGCCGCTGTTGTGAAGCCAACCCGATCGCCGCTGAGGCCTGATGCAGGGCCTGATCCAGCGCCTGATGGGATGTTGCGTGCAGGATTTGCCTGAAAACGAAGACCGGGGAGATGGCACAGGCCGAACTTCATAAAATTAAGTCCTCTTTTGTGATCCCACGGTTGATCCCAGGGCCGCGCTCTGTCATCCGTTGCCCTGGCCCTCGCTGGCTTTGCACCCATCGGCGCCCTGCGGCGCCCTCAACATCAGGCACCACCAGATCGCTGCAGCGGCCATCACTTCACTTCACGCTTCGATTCCTTTCATCCCGATCTCGTGCAATCGCGGAGCCCCGCCCGCAACCTGTGAGCGTTTCTCCGCTGCTCCTTCCTGCAGCCCTGGGCTGGGGGGCTTCTCCCCCCCGATCGGCCTGCGTCCCCAGCAGTGGTGTAAATCCCCCGGCGCCGCCGCGACCGGACCCGGGGATGGCTGACCCGCATCGCTCCCGCCCCCTTCTGCCAGCGCCCCCTTCCTGAAGTTCAGTCCGATCGTGACGCTCCCGGCCTCCGACCCTGCCATCGCCCTGACTGACCGACACATCCCACCCACGAGACTCACGAGACCGCTAGTTGCGGCGTGAGATGGAGCGGTAATCGCGGTGGCAGCTCAATCCTTGAGAACCAGGTTTCCGCCTTTTTCTCTCTGCTCCTGCGGCTTGGGATGCAGGGTTCGAGCGCCCGAATCGGGATCGGCAGCCAGGCCATCAACGTCGCCTTGGCATCCGAGGCGACCATCTGCAAGCAGGCCACACCGAGGCGCACAAAGCTCATGCCACGCTTCCAGTGGGGATCGACCTGCCGGCGCAGGCCCGCCAGGCTGAGCGCATAACCCTGCAGACTGCCTGCCAGCACAGCGATGGCGACCACCAGAAGCAGCCGATCGATGCGCTCCGGTTCGCGCAGATCGCTGCTCTCCAGCTTAAAGATCCCGGATTTCTGATCGCGGAACAACTGCTCACAGCAGAAGCGGCGCTCATAGCTCCAGACCAGATCCAGCGTGGGATCAGCGTTACTGACCAGATACCAGGGCTCTGTCGCGCCGATGCCCACAGGTCGGGCGAGGACCAGGTTGGCCCGCTGGCAGCCATGACCCCAGAGCCGGACGTCACGGAAACCCCGACAGTCGCCGCGGTTCAGGCGCAGCCGACGCACCTGGCAGCCCAAAGGTGCTGCGGTGCCATGGATCTCGGTGTCACCGCGCAGGCGCATCACGTAGGTCCAGCCGGATCGGTTCTCCAACCAGCTCAGCAACTCCTCGCAGGGAAAGGCGCGATCCGCCAATAACGTGATGGGACCGCCGAACCCGTCCAACAGCCGTTCAGCCTTCTCCAGCAGAGCGATCGAGACCTGTGCACTGACGCTGGCACTGGGGTGCTCCTGGGTGTGCCAGAGCAACGGGATCGCTCGGCCATGGACCACCACGGAAACCATCGAGACGCAGAAGCGGTTCCAGAGCATGGTGGTATCGAGGGCCAGATGCAAGGACTGGCCTGGCTTTTGCCAGTTCTGGATGGCCCAGCGGATCAATGGGCCGTACATCTCCTCGACAGCGACCCGCTCGTTGCTGAACCAGC
>JBJTQH010000119.1:0-31616 GCA_046075505.1 Cyanobium sp.
GCGGGTGCCGGTGAAGCCGGCATTCTTGGAGAAGGAACGGAACTCGATCGCACACTCGCGAGCGCCTTCGATCTCATAGATCGAGTGGGGCAGCGAGGGATCCTGAATGAACGCCTCATAGGCGGCGTCGAACAGGATCAGGGCATCATTGGCGCGGGCGTAGTCCACCCAGGCCTTCAGCTGTTCTTTGGTGGCGACAGCGCCGGTGGGGTTGTTGGGGAAGCACAGGTACATCAGATCCACCTTCTCTGTGGGGATCTGCGCCGTGAAGCCGTTCTCGGCATTGATCGGCAGGTAGGTGAGGCCGCCGTACTGGCCGGCGTCATCGGATTCGCCGGTGCGGCCCGCCATCACGTTGCTGTCCACATACACCGGATACACCGGATCGGTGACGGCGATGCGGTTGCCCTCGCCGAGAATGTCGAGGATGTTGCTGCTGTCGCACTTGCTGCCGTCGGAGACGAAGATCTCCTCGGCGCTGATCTGGCAGCCGCGGGCCTGGAAGTCATGCGTCGCGATCGCCTCGCGCAGCCACAGATAGCCCTGCTCGGGGCCGTAGCCGCGGAAGCCCTCGCGGCTGCCCATCTCGTCGATGGCGTCCTTCATCGCGTTGCGGCAGGCCTCGGGCAAAGGCTCGGTGACATCGCCGATGCCCAGGCGGATGGTCGGGGAATGGGGGTTGGCTTCACTGAACGCCTTGACGCGGCGAGCGATCTCGGGGAACAGGTAGCCCGCCTTGAGCTTGAGGTAATTGCCGTTGACCTGAACCATCGGGAGGGCGCCTGCCGGTGCTGATGGCGGGATTGTCCTATGGCGCGGGGGCGGGCCGGCTGGCCTCCCAGGGGTGGCCGCACCCAGATGCCGGGCCGCAGCTCGAAGCTCACGTCCACCGGGGCAATCAGTTCCGCGCTTTCCAGCCGAAGGCTCTCCACCAGGTTGTGGAAGCCGCGCGAGAGCCTGGGCGCCCTGGAGAGCTGGATCTCGTAGACCCGGCGCCGTTGCTGGTGCGCAGGACATGGGGCCGCCAGCGCCACCATCGCCCTGTTCCCCGATCGCCGGCCTTCTTCGAGCAGCTGTCTTACCCTGGTAAGCGATGGCGCCTTGGCTGCGTTGTCGCGTGCTGCTTCTCACCCTGCGGTCATGGATGCTCTGCTCACCCTCTCGTCCAAGGGCCAGCTGGTGATCCCGGCCCGCCTGCGGCAACTGCTTGGCCTGCGTGCCGGCGACCATCTGGCGCTGAGCCTGGACACCGATGGGCTCCATCTGGTGCCCCAGGCTCCTGGCAAAACCGCCAGCGCCCATGACCTGATCGGCTGTGTCGGTTATCAGGGTGAGCCCATCTCCTTGGAGCGCCTGGATCCGGCGCTCTACGCCGCCAGGCCAGAGCCGTGAGCCTTCCGGTCGCGCTCGACACCAACCTGCTGGTGCGGCTGCTCACCAACGACGATCCCGGGCAGGCCCGCCGCGTCGCCGAGCTGATCGAGGCCAGTCCAGCCTGTTTCGTGCCGATCACGGTCGTGCTTGAGCTCGAATGGGTGCTGCGTGGCGCCTATCGGCTGCCCCGGGAGGCGATCATCCGTGCCTTGCGGGGGCTGATCTCCATTCGCCAACTGCACCTGGAGCAGGAGGAGCAGGTGCTGCAGGCGCTGGACTGGTACGCCCAGGGCCTCGACTTCGCCGATGCCCTGCATCTGCTGCGCAGCGAGGGTTGCTCTGCCTTGTTCAGCTTCAATCGTGCTTTGTCTCGCCAGGCCGGCGCGCTGTCGCTCAGTCCGCCCGTGCGGGAGCCCTGATGGCTGCCAGATTGCCCCACCAGAAGAGCTGGGCGCTCCACTTGTGGCCCGTCGATGGAGGGAAGGATGGTCGGTCGCCAGCAGGGGGGAGCGTGATGGCTCTGGGAACCATGCATTTCTGCTCTGTCGGCGTCCATTGGCATGGTTGATGAGCGGCCAGGCGCAGACGCGGCCCCCGTACCTCGCTCTGCATACGATCGAGCCAGTGCCGCTGCAGCCCCCTTGACCGCCGCCTCGCCCGTCGCCGCTGCTGAGGCCGCTGAAGCCGTGGCCCACGCCCCCGTCGACTTCGACGCCCTGGTGGACCGGCAGATCAGCAAGCCGGCCCGCTACCTGGGAAACGAGCGCGGCGTTCTGCCCCGCGACTGGGAGCAGGCCTGGCCGGCCGCGGCGGTGCGCTGGTGCCTCACCTACCCCGAGATCTACGAGGTGGGCGCCAGCAACAGCGGCCACATCATTCTTTATTCGATCCTCAACAGCGTCCCCGGCCAGCTGTGCGACCGCAGCTACCTGCCCGCTCCGGATCTCGCCGAACGCCTGAGGCAGTCCGGCACGCCGCTGTTCGCGGTCGAGAGCCGCCGGCCCCTGCCGGCCTTCGACATCCTCGGCTTCTCGCTCAGCTACGAGCTCGGCGCCACCAACATCCTGGCGATGCTGGATCTAGCGGGGATCCCGCTACGGGCCGCCGAACGCGGTGATCTGCCGCTGGGCCATCCCGAGGCGCCGCCGCTGATCTTTGCCGGCGGTCCCACCGCCACCAGCAACCCTGAGCCCTATGCCGATTTCTTCGATTTCATCGCCCTCGGCGACGGCGAGGAGCTGCTGCCGGAGATCGGCCTGGTGGTGGCCGAGGCCCGCGCCGCGGGGATGTCACGCCGCGATCTGCTGCGCGATCTGGCCCAGGTGCCGGGCGTCTATGTGCCTTCGCTGTATGGCCCCGGCGCCGATGGCGTCACGATCGAGCCGCTGGAGCCCGGCCTGCCGCGGCGGGTCCAGCGGCGCACGGCCACGCCGATGCCCCACTACGCCATGGGGCTGGTGCCCCACATCGAGACCGTGCACGACCGACTCACGGTGGAGATCCGCCGCGGCTGCACCCGCGGCTGCCGCTTCTGCCAGCCCGGCATGCTCACCCGCCCGGCCCGCGATGTGGAACCCGAAGCGGTGATCGAGGCGGTGGAGGAGGGCATGCGCCGCACCGGCTACAGCGACTTCTCGCTGCTGTCGCTGAGCTGCAGCGACTACCTGGCGCTGCCGGCGGTGGGGGTGGAGCTGCGCAACCGCCTGGCCGACAAGAACGTCAGCCTCACCCTGCCGAGTCAGCGGGTGGATCGCTTCGATGCCGACATCGCCCACATCCTTGGCGGCACCCGCCGCGCCGGTCTCACCTTCGCGCCGGAGGCGGGCACTCAGCGATTGCGCGACATCGTCAACAAGGGCCTCACCGACGAGGAGCTGCTGCGTGGCATCCGCACCGCCATGGAGAGCGGCTATCGCAAGATCAAGCTCTATTTCATGATCGGCCTGCCCGGCGAAACCGACGCCGATGTCCTCGGCATCTCAGACACCTGCCGCTCGCTGCAGGATCGCTGCCGTGATCTGGGCCGCCTGGAGCTGAACCTGACGATCAGCAACTTCACGCCCAAGCCGCATACGCCGTTCCAGTGGCACAGCGTCAGCACGGCGGAGTTCCGCCGCCGCCAGGAGCTGCTGCGCCGCGCCCTGCGCCAGCTGCGCGGGATCAAAGTGAACTTCACCGATGTACGCCTCTCGGCGGTGGAGGACTTCATCGGCCGCAGCGACCGGCGGCTGGCGCCGGTGATCGAAGCCGCCTGGCGGGCCGGCGCCGGCCTCGATGCCTGGTTCGAATCGGCCGAGCGCACCCATGCCGCCTGGACCGGCGCCATGGAGCAGGCCGGCCTCGGCGGGCGCTACCGCCAGCTGGAGATGGGCGGCTGGGGCAACACCGAGGAGATGAGCCCCGAGCAGCGCGCCACCTTCTGCCGCCAGCCCCTGCCCTGGGATCACATCGACAGCGGCGTCGACAAAACCTGGCTGGCGGAGGATCTCGAGCGCGCCCTGGCGGCGATGGTGGTGCCCGATTGCTCGTTCGACGGCTGCAGCCACTGCGGCGTCTGCGGACCGGAGCTGGGCCACAACGTCGTGATCCCGCCGCCGCCGGTGCCGCCCGCCCTGCCGCCGCGCTCACCCGCCAGTGAGCGGGTCAGCCGGTTGCGCTTCGGCTTTTCGCGCGCGGGTTCGCTGGCGCGCATCAGCCATCTCGACAGCGTGCGGCTGATGGAGCGGGCCCTGCGCCGCAGCGGCCTGCCGGTGAGCTTCACCGGCGGCTTCCATCCCCTGCCGCGGCTGCAGTTCGCCCTGTCGCTGCCGCTCGGTGTCGAGGGCCTGGGCGAGTGGTTCGACCTGGAGTTCACCCTGCCCCCTGAACAGCTCGATCCGGAGGCGACCCGCCGGGCGCTGCAGGCGGAACTGCCAGCCGAGTTTCCGCTGCTCTCGGTCACCGCCGTGCCGGTCTCCGGCCCCAGCCTGTCCCAGGAGGTGGTGGAGGCGCGCTGGCGCTTCACCCTCCAGCCCCGGGAGCGGCCACAGCCGCAGCAGGAGGCGCCATCCCCGGAGGCGCCGCGCAGCAGCGCCAGCCAAGCGGAGGCCTCAGAGGCCTGGCCCTGGGAGGCGGCCTGGGAGGAGGCGATCACCGCCCTGCTGAACGCCGAGAGTCTGATCTGGACGGACACCGACAAAAAAGGACGCCCCCGCAGCCGCGAATGCCGGCCGGCCCTGCTGGCGCTGCAACCGACAGGCATCGTGCCCACGCCCCCGTCGCCTGCGGGCATGGCTGGGGGCGCCGGGCCCAGCATTGCCGGCCGGATCCTGGAACTGCGTGCCGCGGTGGATCTCCAGGGGCGCAGTCTGCGTCCGGAGCAGATCGCCCACTGGCTGGAACCGCATCTGGGGTTGGCGCTGGAACTGGGCGCCGTGCAGCGACAGGCCTTGCTGCTGCGCGCATGCTAATTTCATTACAAGACGGTGAATCCATTTCAGGACCTGCCCGCTCCTAGGGCCTGCCCGCTTCACGGACCTGCTCCATTCGAGGCACTTCACACTCGAGCCCTTGTATCGAGAGGTGGCTTCGATGCACCGTTCGTTCTTCGGGCTTCCCTGTCTGGACAGGGCCTGACCCCTGATCCACCGCCAGTCGCTTTCCCACGGTCGCTCTTCTGCAGCCGCCCTGGCAAGCGCTCCCCTTTCCCGGCTGTCAATCGGTGCCACCTGCCCTCAGCAGGCCTGGCTGCAGACCCGATCGATGATCCCCGACCCACCGGTCGGCTCGACCAGCCCATGATCCCTCCGCGATTCAGGGCGGGCCGGCCTTTCGCTTCCACTCCTGCCTCTCCCTGCCCGCGTCAGGGATCCGTTCCCCGGCTCGCGTCCTGCCAGGACGTCTGCCACGTCGACTGATCCATCTGCCCACCGATGGCAGGGCTCTCCCGTTGAGCCAGCTTTCTCCATGCCCCAGCAGATCGTCATCGCCGAGCCATTGCGCATTGCCGCAGTGCTCAGCGACGAGCGCGTCGATGAACTGGTGGTGGCCCAGGGCCGCTATCAGATCGGCGACGTTTACCTCGGAACCGTCGAGAACGTCCTTCCCGGAATCGATGCCGCCTTCGTCAACATTGGCGAGAGCGAGAAGAACGGCTTCATTCACATCACCGATCTCGGTCCCCTGCGCCTGAAGAAAGGCGGCGCCGGCATCACCGAGCTGCTGGAACCGCGCCAGAAGGTGCTGGTGCAGGTGATGAAGGAGCCCACCGGCAGCAAAGGGCCTCGTCTCACCGGCAACCTCACCCTGCCCGGCCGCTTCTTGGTGCTGCAGCCCCATGGCCAGGGCGTCAACATCTCCCGCCGGATCAACGGCGAAAACGAGCGCAACCGGT
Source organism: Cyanobium sp. (assembly GCA_046075505.1). Taxonomy (GTDB): domain Bacteria; phylum Cyanobacteriota; class Cyanobacteriia; order PCC-6307; family Cyanobiaceae; genus Cyanobium. Next base: position 5,747 of record JBJTQH010000119.1, read on the forward strand.
TGCGGGCTCTCGGGGTGCTGATCAAACCCCCCGGTGCCGGCCTGCTGATCCGTACCGAAGCCGAAGGTGTCGCCGAAGAACTGCTGATCGATGATCTCGAGGCGTTGCTACGGCAGTGGGAGGCGATCCAGCAGGCAGCCGAGACGGCCACGCCGCCGGTGCTGCTCAACCGCGACGAGGATTTCATCCATCGCGTCCTACGCGATCTGCACAGCGCTGATCTGGCACGGGTGGTGGTGGATTCCAACGCGGCCATCGAGCGGGTGCGGGCATTTCTAAGTGCCGATCAGGCCCATGTCGTCGTGGAGGCTCACAACGAACCCAGCGAGATCCTTGAGCATTACAAGGTGAACGCCGCCATCCGCGACGCGCTCAAACCCCGGGTCGAGCTGCCCTCAGGCGGCTACATCATCATCGAACCCACCGAAGCCCTGACGGTGATCGATGTCAACTCCGGCTCGTTCACCCGCTCCGCCAACGCCCGCGAAACGGTCCTCTGGACCAACTGCGAAGCCGCCGTGGAGATCGCCCGCCAGCTGAAGCTGCGCAACATCGGTGGGGTGGTGATCGTCGATTTCATCGATATGGATTCGCGCCGCGATCAGCTGCAGCTGCTGGAGCACTTCACCCAGGCGGTCCGCGACGATGCAGCCCGGCCCCAGATCGCCCAGATCACTGAGCTGGGCCTGGTGGAACTCACCCGCAAGCGCCAGGGCCAGAACATCTACGAACTGTTCGGGCGCCCCTGTCCCAGCTGCGGCGGCCTCGGCCATGTGGCGGTGCTGCCCGGTCGCGACACCCTGCAACCCCTGGCCACGGTCTCCGGTCTGGTGCGCACCCAGCCCGCCGCTCGCCCTGAGGCGATCACAACGGCGACCCAGGCCGCAGAGGCCGGCGGCAGCCGGCGACGCCGGGGTGGTCGCGGAGGGCGCAGCAGCGAAAGCTCCGAACCCCTGACCGCCATGGAGAGCAGCAGTGCTGCCACCAGCGACCAGCCGATCGAGCGGGCAGAGCCGAGCTCACGGCGCCTGGAGCAGGAGCTCGTGGCGGTGCCGATGCAACCGCAGCAGGAGCATGTCTACGGCTGGTTCGGGCTCAACCCCACCCTGCTGCTCGATCCGATCCCGACTGCAGACAACCTGGTGGTCCGCGTCGTGCGCCCCGGGGAGGATCCGGAGACTGTGCTCGAGGAGGCACGCCAGCAGCTCGCTGCGTCCGGATCCCGCCGGCGCCGCCGCGGCCGGGGTGCCGAGGGGCGCACGGCCCAGGGAGAGGGCCTGCTGGACGCAGGAATGGAGGTGCCGACCGCCGTCGCCGCGCCCTTGCCCGAACCGAGCCTCAGCACGCTGCCGGAGCCCGAATCGCCGCAGGCTGAAGCCGTCAGCATCGCCCTGCCCGGTCAGGAGGCGGTGCTGCAGGCGGAACTACCCGTCGCGGCCGGGCTGATCGCAGCCATGGCAGCCGCCGAGGGATCAGCAGAGCCCGCCACGGCCACGGAGCAGCCTGGCGCAACAGACGCCGCCGCTGAAGCCACGGGCGACGCGTCCGAGCCACGCCGCCGCCGCCGCCGCTCCTCGGCTGCGCTCTGAGCCATGGCCGCCCGAGCGGCATGGAGCGGGGATCCCTGGCAGGGCCGGGATCCCGGCTGCTGTGCCGGAGTCGATGAGGTGGGTCGCGGCTGTCTGTTCGGACCGGTGTTTGCCGCGGCGGTGGTGCTCGGCCCGGAAGCGATTGCCCCCCTGCAGGCCGCCGGACTCACCGACAGCAAGCAATTGAGCGCGCGCCAGCGCCAGCGCCTGCTGCCCCTGATTGAGCAGCAGGCTCGAACGTGGGGGGTCGGCCAGGCCAGCGCCGGTGAAATCGATCGCCATGGGATCCGCACCGCCACCGAGCGGGCGATGCTGCGGGCCCTGCAGCGACTGTCGGCACCTCCTGAGCTGCTGCTGGTGGATGGGGTGCTGCCACTGCGCCCCTGGAACGGCGAGCAATGCACCCTGGTGGCGGGAGATCAGCGCTGCCCGGCGATCGCCGCCGCCAGCGTGCTGGCCAAGGAGGCCCGCGATGCCCTGCTGCGCCGGTTGGCCCAGCGCTGGCCCGGCTATGGCCTTGAGCGCCATGTGGGCTACGGCACCGCCCTGCATCGCCAGGCAATCCTGGACCTGGGGGCCACACCGTTGCATCGCCGCAGCTTTCTGCGCAAGCTGCTGGGCGAGCCAGCCAAGGGGGTTGACGCGGGACAGCCCGAGCCCACCTGATCCACGGAAGGCTCCTTCAGCCGGTGACCAGGCCGGCGGCGGTGCGATCGGCGCACCACTGGTGGTAATCGGCAAGCAACTGCTGGCCCACCCGGTTGCGGATCCCGAGCAGGATGCCCCCCAGCACCGAGCGACCGGTGGCCTCGAGGATGCGGGGAGGGATCAACTTCAACAACGGCGGCTGGCTGACAGTCACCGACAGACTCGCCTCACCTTCCAGTCCCTCGGCGCCGGCGGTGAGCCAGGAATGCAGGGCCAGGCGGAAGTCGTCCACCAGGCCTAGTCCCTCCAGGCGGCAATCAAGCGCCCTGAGCTCGAGACGACCATCCATTGAGGTGGCCTGCAGTTCCACGATCGGCTGGATCTGGAGCTGAAACACCTGCACCCGACTGACGGTGTAGCGGTAATGGCCGGGGCCCAGCGTCTCGAGCTGACGGCGATCCAGGAGAGCGCCCACGACCCGCTCCTGATCGTTGAGATAGCTGGCCAGCTGCTCACCCCTCTCGGGAACAGGCAGGCTGAGCTGCTGTCGGGCACTGAAGGCCAGGGTCATGGCAAGGGGCCCGGCAGGGCATGATCCTATCCGTCGTCCTGTCCCACCCTGTCGTCATGCGTCTAGCCTTCCTCGGCCCGGCCGGCACCTACGGCGAGCAGGCAGCCCGGCAGCTGGTGGCCCTGGAGGGGCTGGATCCGGTGACGCTGGTGCCCCAGCCAGGCATCCGTGCCGTGATCCAGAGCCTGGCCGGTGGAGAGTGCCAGGCGGCGGTCGTGCCGGTGGAGAACTCGGTGGAGGGAGGCGTCACCACCTGTCTCGATGCCCTGTGGGAACACCCCGATCTGGCGATCGCCCGGGCGCTGGTGCTGCCGATCCGCCATGCCCTGCTCGGCAGTGGTCCCCTGGAGGGGATCAGCGAGGTGCTCTCCCATCCCCAGGCCCTGGCACAGTGCGCCCAATGGCTGGAGGAGCATCTGCCCAAGGCCCTGCAGCTGCCCACCAGTTCCACGGCCGAGGCGGCCAGGCTGGTGCGGGGCAGCCGTTTCCGGGGCGCGATCGCCTCGCTGGAGGCGGCGGCAGAGCATGAGCTCACCGTGCTGGCCCATCCGATCAATGATGTGGCGGGAAACTGCACCCGTTTTCTGCTGCTGCGGCGCGGTGAACGCGGCAACGAAGGACCGCTGGTGAGCCTCGCCTTCTCGCTGCTGTCGAACCGACCCGGAGCCCTGCTGGCGGCACTGACCTGCTTTGCGGGGGAGGGGCTGAACATGAGCCGGATCGAATCGCGTCCCTCGAAGCGGGAAATGGGCGAATACATCTTCTTCGTGGATCTCGAGCGGGCCGATGGCAGCGATCCACAGCCCCTGCAGCGCGCTCTGGAACGGTTGCAGCCCCTGTGCGAACACCTGGTGTTGTTCGGTGCTTACCCGCTCACGTTGCAGACCGCCCCGGAATCCTGAGACCTGCGCAGGGCTAACCCCCTGCAGAGCTGAGCTGCCGTGGTACAGCCGAGCCGCGACTCACGCAGAACCAGGCTTCTGGGCGCGGAACACCCCGAACTGCATCAGGCCGCTGCGGAAGGCCCAATCCATCAGCAGCAGGGTCGGGGTTTCACGCAGGCCCTGCAGCAACGCCGAAGGACCCAGACCGAGCACAGCGGCGGGGCGACGCACCCCTTCCAGAATCGAATCGATCCAGGAGGGAAGGGTGGCCGCGGTCCAGTCATCGCAGCTCACCGTGAGCCCGTCGGCCCAGACGCTTGTCTGCAGGTTCTGCTGCAGGCTGCGGATACTGGCGAATTCGGGATGGGCCCACTGGTCGAGCAGCTGACGCATCACCCAGCGTTCGCGTGGGGTCATCACTCCGTCGCTGGGGTCGCGGCGATTCCAGTCAGCGACCGCCAGGCGACCACCCGGTCTGAGCACGCGCAGCAGTTCATCGGCATAGCGCTGTTTGTCGGGCATGTGCGGGCCGGCTTCCACACTCCACACGGCATCGAAACAGCCATCGTCGAGCTCAAGGTTCAGAGCATCCATCACCGCAAAACGGCAATGGCTCAGGCCCGCGGGGGTGAGCTCCCGCGCCCGCGCGATCTGGCCCGGGCTGATGCTGATGCCCAGCACCTCAAAGCCATAGTCCCGGGCCAGGATGCGAGCGCTGCCACCGATGCCGCAGCCGACATCGAGAACCGTGGAGCCGAGAGGCAGGCGATCGAGACCGCTCCACCGCACCAGTTCGTGCACAAAATCTTCCTTGGCTGCGCGGAAATCGCGACGACCGGGAGGATCGCCGTAATGGCCCAGATGCACGTGCTCGCCCCAGAGGCGCTCAAGCAGCCGATCCTGGGTCCAGCGGTCATAGGCGTCAGCAACGCTGGCGCTGCTCTGGAAGCGGCGGTTGCGACGCAACCAGAACACCAGCGACAGCCCCAGCAGCAGGGCGACCAGAACCGCGATCAACAGGATCAGTTGTGACCAGGGAAGCATCATTCGCCGTCCCTCTCGGGACGACTGCGATCAGACGGGTCAAGGTCGAGATCCGTGAACGTGTCCTTGAGCACCGTGCGAGCCGCCAGCTGGCGACGCGTGTGGTCAAGCAGTTCAAATTCCTGGCGCAGACGCTCGCCGGTGTCCGTGATTTCAAGCAAAGCCTGCTGATGATCTGCCACCGGCCCCCCCAGATGGGAGCCGATCCAGAAGGAGAGCTCGCGGGGCAGATCGGGCAGATCGCTGGGCAGGGAGGAGGGTTTACCGATCAGTTTTCCGGTGAGTTCCACCACATCACGCAAGGCCTGAGACACCTCGGCAGTGAGGCTGGAGAGCGCATCGTGGCCATCACTGACCTCATCCTCGATCCAGCTCACCAGACCAACGCGATAAGGAGAATCGCGCACGATATCGAGCACGCGAAAGCGCTGCTGGCCGAGGGTAACGATGTTGCTGCGATCATCCTCTTGGGTCTGGCAATGCAGAATTTCGGCGCAGCAACCGACCGAGGCCATACGCTTTTCCTGGGGATCCCAGCGCACCACCCCAAAACGACGGTCTTCCGCCATGACGGTGCGCAACATCATCCGGTAGCGAGGCTCGAAGATGTGCAGCGGCAGCACTTCCTGCGGAAAGAGCACCACATCGGGGAGGGGGAACAGCGGCAGCTCCCGGACGGCCAGATCGCTCACGCCACCAGGGTGCCGATGGCGGCACGCACAGAGGAGCAGCGAAGAGACATGAGCGGCATGTGGCGGTGCGTAGGGCGCAACGAGCTGGGGGCAGATCCTGCAGCGATCCTAGAAAGACGCCCTGCCAAGCGTTGACAGGGGGGACGACAACGGGGGCGACGACGGCCGGTGGCAGATCCGGCGGAGGGGCAGCTGCACGCGATCCAGACGGGCGCAGACCGCCGCCTGGCCGCAGGGGCGTGAGCGAACCGCCCGTTTCGTCCCCTGTCAGACCATGGGCCTGTGCAGGCCGCCGCCGCAGGGGCCGCTAATCCCAGCGGCCGCTGAACCCCGGCGGCTGATCAGCAGCACGGCCTGGAGGAGGGCTGCTGCCCCAGAGCCAGAGGGCGATGGCGGCGAGCTTGGGGAAGATCAGGGGCTCGGCAGCAGGCTGTTCGCCTGACGGCTTGCAGGCCTGACCCTGGGGCCGTCGACGCCGACCCACGACCGCCGACCGCAACGGCACGGTAGCGCCGGCCGTAGGTGGGCCCCGGCGCCATAAAAACTGCAACCCGGAGTGCCCCCAACGCTGCAGTACTCAGGTCGGCCAACCCATCCGGGCAGCCACCGGGGGATTTCTGAGCAGCGGATCAGGACCGTTCCGATCGCTGGCTCTGGATGCGACGCCTATGCGACAGCTCAGGATCGTCGCTGCGGTGAGATCTGGAGTGGCAGGGCCGACTTCAGGACTCAGAGCTTGACTTCAATATCAACGCCACTGGGCAGATCGAGCTTCATCAGGGCGTCGATGGTCTTGGAACTGGGGCTGTAAATATCGATGATGCGGCGATGGGTGCGGGTTTCAAAGTGCTCACGGGAATCCTTGTCCACGTGCGGCGAACGCAGAACGCAGTAGATCTTGCGCTTCGTGGGCAGGGGGATGGGGCCGACGGCCGTTGCAGCGGTGTGGTCGGCGGTATCAATGATCTTTTCGCAGGACAGATCCAACATGCGGCGATCAAACGCCTTCAGGCGGATGCGGATCTTCTGCTGAGGAATGGTGGCGGACATTGAGAATCCAGAGGTGAGGAATCAGAAACGCTCGAAGACTCCCGTACTAAAACCGGCGGGAGGAGGATCGAGATTGGATTGTCGAGGTGCGAAGTTGGTCGAGAAGGGGGGCAAAGACTTCGGTGCAAAAGGTGATCAAGGAACCCCTTGGAAGACCGATTTTGAACCTGAAGTGTCTCTGGGGGTGAACTGTTGAGCGACCGCCCAATTAATCTCCAGAGAATCTCCCCCCTTGCATCGTCACGTGCACACAGCCAGGGGCAGAAGCGACGCTCTGCCCCTGGCCCAGGCAAAAGATCAGGCCACGATCTTGGACACGACGCCAGCACCGATGGTGCGGCCACCTTCGCGGATGGCGAAGCGCATGCCCTGCTCGATAGCGACCGGGCAGATCAGCTCTGCACTCATCTTGATGCGGTCACCGGGCATCACCATTTCCACGTTGTCACCCTCATCGGAGGTGAAGGCGGTGATCTGACCGGTCACATCCGTGGTGCGGATGTAGAACTGCGGGCGATAGCCAGCAAAGAAGGGGGTGTGACGGCCACCCTCTTCCTTCTTCAGCACATACACCTCACCTTCAAACTTGGTGTGGGGCTTGATCGAGTTCGGCTTGACCAGCACCATGCCGCGCTCGATGTCTTCCTTCTGGATGCCGCGCAGCAGCAGACCGACGTTGTCGCCAGCCATGCCCTCATCGAGCAGCTTGCGGAACATCTCAACACCGGTGACGGTGGTGGAGCGGGTGTCTTTGATACCGACGATCTCGACGGTTTCACCCACCTTGACCTTGCCGCGCTCGATCCGGCCGGTGGCCACGGTGCCACGACCCGTGATCGAGAACACGTCTTCCACAGCCATCAGGAAGGGCTTGTCGATTTCCCGCTCGGGCTCGGGGATCGACTCGTCGACAGCGGCCATCAGTTCTTCCACCTTGGCTTCCCAGGTGGCGTCGCCTTCGAGGGCCTTGAGGCCGGAGACCTGGACCACGGGAATATCGTCGCCGGGGAAGTCGTAGCTGCTCAGCAGCTCGCGCACTTCCAGCTCCACCAGCTCGAGGATCTCCTCATCGTCGACCATGTCGCACTTGTTGAGGGCGACGACCAGAGCGGGCACGCCCACCTGCTTGGCCAGCAGGATGTGCTCCTTGGTCTGGGCCATCGGGCCATCGGTGGCAGCCACCACCAGGATGGCGCCGTCCATCTGGGCAGCACCGGTGATCATGTTCTTCACGTAGTCCGCGTGACCCGGGCAGTCCACGTGGGCGTAGTGACGATTGTCGGTCTCGTACTCGACGTGAGCCGTGTTGATGGTGATACCGCGCTCGCGCTCTTCGGGAGCACCATCAATCTGGTCATAGGCCTGAGCCTTGGCCATCCCCTTCTTCGCCAGCACGCTGGTGATGGCGGCGGTGAGGGTGGTCTTGCCGTGGTCAACGTGGCCGATGGTGCCGATGTTGACGTGGGGCTTTTTCCTTTCGAACTTCTCGCGAGCCATGGCTATGAAGAATCGGGGTGATGTGTAAAGGGTGGTTAGAGATCAGGAGTTGCCCTGATTCTTGGAGATGATGGCTTCTGCCACATTACGAGGAACTTCCTCGTAATGGCTGAATTCCATCGAGAAGATACCCCGACCCTGAGTCATGGATCGGAGCTGGGTGGCGTAGCCGAACATCTCGGCCAGGGGCACCTTGGCCTGGACTTTGGACTGCCCGTCGTCGACGGACTGACCTTCGACCTGACCGCGGCGCGAAGAGAGATCGCCGATGACGGAGCCGAGGAAATCCTCAGGCACCTCCACCTCGACCTTCATCATCGGCTCAAGAAGCACGGGGTTGCACTTCTTGACGCCGTCCTTGAAGGCCATGGAGCCGGCGATCTTAAACGCCATTTCCGAAGAGTCGACGTCGTGGTACGAACCGTCGACCATGGTGACCTTCACATCGATCATCGGGAAACCTGCAATCACACCGGACTGACAGGTTTCTTTCATGCCGGCTTCCGCCGGACCGATGTATTCCTTGGGCACAATACCGCCAACAATTTTGTTGACGAATTCGAACCCTGAGCCCGGTTCGCCAGGCTCCATTTCGATCACCACGTGGCCGTACTGGCCCTTGCCACCGGTCTGGCGGGCGAACTTACCCTCACCTTTGGCACGGCCGCGGATGGTTTCGCGGTAGGACACCTGCGGAGCACCGATATTGGCCTCCACCTTGAATTCCCGCAGCATGCGATCCACAAGGATCTCCAGATGCAGCTCGCCCATGCCGGCGATCACGGTCTGGCTGGTTTCCGGATCGGTGGAGACCCGGAAGGTGGGATCTTCTTCGGAGAGGGCGGTGAGGGCCTTCGACAGCTTCTCCATGTCGCCCTTGGTCTTGGGCTCCACAGCCACCGAGATCACCGGCTCAGGGATGTACAACGATTCCAGGATGATCGGATCGTTATCGACGCAGAGTGTGTCACCGGTGGTGGTGTCCTTCAGGCCGAGCACAGCGCCGAGATCACCGGCGCGGAGCTCATCCACCTCCTCACGCTCATCAGCCTTGAGCACGATCAGGCGGGAGATGCGCTCCTTCTTATCCTTGGTGGAGTTCATCACATAGCTGCCCTTCTGCAGCACACCCGAGTAGATGCGCACGAAGGTGAGCTTGCCGAACGGATCGGACATCACCTTGAAGGCCAGTGCACTGAACGGAGCACTGTCATCGGCGGGACGGATGGCCTCGCTGCCGTCAGGCAGCAGACCCTGGATCGGGGGCACATCCACAGGGGCCGGCAGGTAGTCGACCACAGCATCCAGCAGCAGCTGAACGCCCTTGTTCTTGAAGGCGGAGCCGCAGAGCATCGGCACCAGGCCGTGCTTGAGCACCCCTTCGCGAATGCCGTTGTGCAGCTGTTCGTCGCTCAGCTCACCGTTCTCGAAGAATGCCTCGATCAGCTCTTCATCGGTCTCGGCAACGGCTTCCATCAGCACGCCACGCCACTTGGCCGCCTCTTCGGCCATCGAAGCGGGAATCTCAGCTTCTTCAATGTCCTTGCCGAGATCATCTTTGTAGATGAAGGCCCGGTTTTTGACCAGATCGACAATGCCGCTCAGCTCGCCCTCTGCACCGATCGGCAGCTGGATAGGCACAGCCTTCGCCTTGAGGCGATCCTTGATCTGGCCATACACCTTGAGGAAGTCGGCGCCGGTGCGGTCCATCTTGTTGACGAACACCATCCGCGGCACGTTGTAGCGGTCGGCCTGGCGCCAGACGGTCTCCGACTGAGGCTGCACACCACCAACGGCGCAGAAGACGGCGATCACGCCATCCAACACCCGCATCGAACGCTCGACCTCGATCGTGAAATCGACGTGGCCGGGGGTATCGATGATATTGATGCGGTGATCTTTCCAGCTGGTGGAGATCGCAGCGGCCGTGATCGTGATGCCGCGCTCCCGCTCCTGCTCCATCCAATCGGTGACGGCAGCGCCATCATGGACCTCGCCCATCTTATGGACGACGCCGGAATAGAAGAGGATACGCTCAGTGGTTGTGGTTTTTCCCGCGTCAATGTGAGCGGCAATACCAATATTTCTGACGCGTTCGAGGGGGTAGGCGCGGGCCACTGCGATAGGTCTCCGGGGTGGGGTCGATAAAAAACGGGCATTACTTTACACACCGGCCCTCGAAGCGGCCGGATGGAAGCGGTGGGGCCCAGGCAACCGCTCCCTGGTTGTCAGTAGCGGTAGTGCGCGAAGGCCTTGTTGGCCTCGGCCATCTTGTGGGTCTCTTCCCGCTTACGGACGGCGCTACCGGCTTCGTTGGCGGCATCCATCAGTTCACCGGCCAGCTTCTGAGCCATGGAACGGCCGTTGCGGGCGCGGGAGTAATTGACCAACCAGCGCAGCGCCATCGCTGTTCCTCGATCCTGCCGCACCTCCATCGGCACCTGATAGGTGGCACCACCGACCCGGCGGGCGCGCACCTCCACCAGGGGGGTGGCATTGCGCACGGCCGTCTCGAACAGCTCCAGGGGATCGGCGCCGGTGCGCTCGTTGATCAGGGTGAACGCATCGGAGAGGATGCGCTGGGCGGTGGACTTCTTGCCGTGCTTCATCAGCCGGGCCACGATCATCGAGGCCAGACGGCTGTTGAACTGAGGATCCGGCTGAACCGGGCGCTTCTCGGCAGCGTTGCGGCGGGACATGGAGCGGGGAAGGGCGGGAGAGTCTGGGGGGAGGGGAGGTCCGTCTCAGGACCACGTGCACTCAGGACTTGGGTGTCTTGGCGCCGTATTTCGAGCGGGACTGGCGACGGTCCTTGACTCCCGCGGTGTCGAGGGTGCCGCGAATGATGTGGTAACGCACGCCGGGGAGGTCCTTGACGCGACCGCCACGGATCAACACCACGGAGTGCTCCTGCAGGTTGTGGCCGATGCCGGGGATATAGGCGGTGACCTCAAAACCCGACGTGAGTCTCACACGAGCCACCTTGCGCAGAGCCGAATTCGGCTTCTTGGGGGTGGAGGTGTAGACGCGGGTGCAGACACCGCGACGCTCAGGGCAGGAGCGCAGGGCCGGCGACTTGGTCTTGCGGGTGAGGCGCTGCCGCTCGGTGCGGATCAGCTGCTGAATGGTGGGCATCGAGGGCCGTCAGGGCTGGTCGTATTTGCTGGACGTGGCGAACAGGTCGGGCATCCGACCGATTTCGACAATCCGTCACCTTACTTCCCCGCCGTCCCAAGGGACGGCTGACGGCTGAAGGACGCCCCGCAGGCGCAGCACTGCACGCCCTCGCAGGGCCGGATCAGGAAGCCGCCGCCGCTGAGATCACCGCGGTAGTCGAGCTGCAGACCAGTGAGCAGAGACAGCTGGGCCACCGGAGCGTGCAACGTCACCCCATCGGCACGGGCGAGGGGGGTGCCGGCCAGATGACCGGGACGCAGGCGGATCGCCCAGCGCTCGCAGCTTCCCTCGAGCAGATCGAGGTGCATCAACCCGGGGGTGCCGGCGACGGCGGCCTGGCGGCTCAGTTCGGCAGCGGCGGCGGCGGTGATGCGCAGGCTGTGGCCCCGGGGCACGGTGGTTCCTGGCGAAAGGGAATTCAGTCTGTCAGCTGCCGGATCCGGCCAGGGGCGGGGGCGATCCGGAAGCGCCGCTACCGGGCCGCGGCACCAGACCGAGCCCGTGGTGAATCTGCGCAGCCACGCCGCGCCCCTTGACCGCATGGGTGCCCCCCATCACCAGACCGGTGGAGCTGCCTCCATCGAGATTGAGCGCATCACGCACCCCGAGGCGCTGCAGCAGCAGGGCGGTTTCGGCCAGGGTGGGTCCCGGCTGATCCAGGCCCTCCAGGGTGAGCAGCAGCAGCCGGCTGCCATCGCCGCCGATCACGGTGCGCGGCGCTCCCTGGCTCAGGAAGGCGCTGCTGAACCCTTCGGCGGCTCCCTGCAGCACCACCTGGCCGTTCAACAGCAGCAAGGGCCCACCGCCGATCACATTGCGGGCCGAACCGAGCGGATCGCTGGGGCGGCTCTCCAGCTGCAGGATCTCCCCGAGCGACCACGGGGGCACGCTGCCGCCGCGGCCGACCACCAGGGTGTCGTCGGCCGCGATCGGCACCCCGGCAGCCAGCTGCTCAGCGCTCAGGCGCTCCACCACCCGACCATCGCGCAGGCGCACGCCGCTCTCTCCACTGCTGATGGCGCGGTACAGCGCACCCCAGTCGCTGGTGTAACGGCTGAGGCCCCGCTGCACGTAACCGCTGTTGACCACCAGCAGCGGCCAGCGCCCTCCGCGGGAATCGAGCAACCATTCCTGCAGCTGCAGTCGCCCGAACCGGGGCAGTTCGCCGGCCTCCCAGCCCATCGCCCCCCGGTTGAGAATCGGGCCCGAGAGCCAGCGCCCCTGATCGCGCAGCGCCCCGAGAGGCAGGCGACGGACGCGGTTGAAGTAGCCGCCGTTGATCGCCACCAGGGCATCCCAGCGCCGGGCCAGGTTGGGCAGCAGGCTCAGCCCCTCCATGCCGTCTTCCCGGCGCAGCGCTCGCAGCTCCAGGGGGGCCGAGCGGGGATCGAGGCTGATCGCATTGATGCGGAACTGGCGCCCCCCGAGCGCCACATCGCGCCGATCCCAGAGCAGCGCCCGGCCCAGCAGGGACTGCAGACGGGGATCCAGGGGCGGTGGGGGCTGGCCGATGCCGGACTGGACTGCCGCCGCCACCGGCAGATCGATCACCACCCGGGCCGGCTGCCCGAGCGTGAACACCCGCGCCTCACCCGCAGCCGACCCCAGGGCAAGCTGCAGCCGGCCGAACTGGTCGCGGCCCGGCAGACCGAACTGCTGCAACAGCTGCCGTTGCGCGGCATCGGTGCTGACATCGAGAAGCAATGTGCCGGTTTCGCGGCGCATCAGGGCGGCCCCCTCCAGGTCCAGCACGAGGCGCCGCGGGCTCTGCTGTTGCCGGGAGCTCCGCACCTGCAGCAGACGGGGGGCAGGCAGGCTGAGGCTGAGCAGACCGGCCTCAGCCGTGATGCGGACACCGCTGCGGCGCAGCAGATCCGCCCCATCCACCGCCACCTCGTCGTCGAGGGCCCGCTGGCCGGCAGGTGGCACCAGCAGGGTGCCCCCGAACCATTCCAGTTCCAGGGTGCCGTCGGGACGGGCACGGCTGCTGAATCCCAGCTGACCCTGCAGCACCTCCAGCGGCAGCCACACCTGGGCGCCGATCCGGGCCGGATCGCCCTCCAGCAGCCAGGCGGCCTGCTGCTCCAGGCCGTTGATCCGCAGTCGATTTCCCTGCCGGCTGCCGGCGACGGGCCGTGGCGCCGCCGGTGCGCCACCCTCCGGTTGCGGCAGCTGGGAGAGCGGCGGCCAGGAGGGGGCGGAACCCAGGCGCTGCGGGCGCTCCTGCGCGCCGGGGGCAGCGAGGGCCGGAGCGAGCAGCAGGCAGGCGGCCAGAGCGGACCAGGGGGCCTTCACGATCGCCAACGCCGGAGGATGCGGTGTCCCAGAGGCTAGCCAACGCATCCTGGAGCGATCCGCTGCAGAAGTCGCGCGGTGCTGCTGCCTAGGATCGACCCCCGCCCGATGGTTTCGCACCATCCGCTGCGGTCCCCGCTCCATTGCGGCCTTCCGCCGCGGTTTCCCGTCTTCCGCCCATGCCCTCCTTCCCCGTTCCCGCCTGGCCCCACTGCGACAGCCCCGCGCCGGCGGCAGTGGCGGGCGAAAAGGACGCCTGCGGGGTCGGGTTCCTGGCCTCCCTGCGGGGCGAACCCAGCCACTGGGTGTTGAGCCAGGCCCTGCGCGGCCTCGACTGCATGGAGCACCGCGGCGGCTGCGGCGGTGACGGCGATTCGGGCGATGGCGCCGGCATCCTCTGCGGCATCCCCTGGAGCTTTCTGGAGGCGGTGTGGCCTGAAGCCGCGGCCGCAGCGGCAGCCCCGCGCGGACTGGCGATGCTGTTTCTGCCGGCCGAGGCGGAGCGGCGGGAGCAGGCGCGGCGCTTCTGCGCCGAGGAGGCCGCCAACCTCGGACTGCGCAGCCTCGGCTGGCGTGCCGTACCGGTGGAGCCCGCGGTGCTTGGCGCGATGGCCCGCGCCACCGCACCGGTGATCGAGCAGTGGCTGGTCGGCAGCGACGAGGAGGGAGATGCCCTCGAGGCGCTGCTGTTCCGCCTGCGCCGCCGTTGCGGCGACCGGGCTCGTGAGGCCTGGGGCGCTGGAGCCTCCGATCTCTATTTCGCCTCGATGAGCAGTCGGACCGTCGTTTACAAGGGCATGGTCCGCTCCGAGGTGCTGTCGGCCTTCTACGGCGATCTGCGCGATGCCCGTTTCGCGGTCACCTTTGCCGTCTACCACCGCCGTTTCAGCACCAACACGCTGCCCCGCTGGCCCCTGGCTCAGCCAATGCGCCTGCTCGGTCACAACGGCGAGATCAACACCCTGCTGGGCAACCTCAACTGGGCCCGGGCCTCGGAATCCAACCTTGACGCGGTCTGGAGTGAAGCCGCTGCCGACCTCAAGCCGGTTGTCAATCCGGCGTTCAGCGATTCCGCCAACCTCGACGCCACGCTCGAGCTGCTGGTGCGCAGCGGCCGACCGATCACCGAGAGCCTGCTCACGCTCGTTCCGGAAGCGTTCCGCGATCAGCCCGATCTGGCTGACAAGGCTGAGATCACGGCGTTCTACGAATACTCCGCCTGCACCCAGGAGCCCTGGGATGGTCCGGCCCTGCTGGTGTTCAGCGATGGCCGCAGCGTCGGGGCCACCCTCGATCGCAATGGCCTGCGGCCGGCCCGGTACTGCATCACCAACGACGGCTTCGTGGTGATGGGCTCCGAGACCGGCGTCGTGGAGCTGGAGGAGAGCCGCATCCTCGAGAAGGGGCGCCTCGGACCGGGCCAGATGCTGGCCGTGGATCTCGAGCAGGGCCGACTGCTGCACAACTGGGAGGTGAAACTGGAGGTGGCCGCCCGCCATCCCTACGGCGCCTGGCTGGCGGAGCACCGCCGCAGCCTGCCCCGCGCCTCCTGGCAGCAGGAGCGGCAGCTGGCGGATCTTGAGCTGCTGCAGAAGCAGACGGCCTTCGGCTTCACCGCCGAGGATCTGGAACTGGTGATCGAAGACATGGCCGGGGCGGCCAAGGAGCCCACCTACTGCATGGGCGATGACATCCCCCTGGCGGTGCTCTCCGGCAAGCCCCACCTGCTCTACGACTACTTCAAACAGCGCTTCGCCCAGGTCACCAATCCACCGATCGACCCGCTGCGCGAAAAGCTGGTGATGAGCCTGGAGATGCATCTGGGCAGGCGCGGCTCACCCCTGCGGCCCGAGGCAACGTCGGCTGCTGTGTTGCATCTCGATTCGCCGATCCTCAATGAGGCGGAGCTGGTGGCGATGGCTGAGCAGGGCATCCCCACGGCCACCCTCTCCACCCTGATGCCGATCACCGCCGGGCCCTCCGCCCTCGAGGCTGCGGTGCATCGCCTCAAGACCGAAGCCGAAGCGGCCGTGCGGGCCGGCCAGCAGATCCTGGTGCTCTCCGATCGCCACGGCCCGGACAGACAGCCCGGCGGCATCAATGCCACCATCTCCTACATCCCCCCCCTGCTGGCGGTGGGGGCGGTGCACCATCACCTGCTGCATCTGGGGCTGCGCCTGCAGGCTTCCCTGGTGGTGGACACCGCCCAGTGCTGGAGCACCCATCACCTGGCCTGCCTGATCGGCTTCGGAGCCAGCGCCGTCTGCCCCTGGCTCACCTGGGAGACCAGCCGCCACTGGCTGGCCCATCCCCGCACCCAGAAGCTGATCGAAACCGGCAAGCTGCCGGCCCTCAGCCCTGACAAGGCTCAGGCCAATGTGCGCAAAGCTCTCGAAGACGGCCTGCGCAAGATCCTCTCCAAGATCGGCATCTCGCTGCTGGCCAGCTATCACGGTGCCCAGATCTTTGAAGCGATCGGCATCGGTGCCGATCTGATCACGCTGGCCTTCAAAGGCACCACCAGCCGCGTCGCGGGCCTGAGCCTGAGTGAACTGGCCAGCGAAACCCTCACCTTTCACAGCAAGGCGTTCCCGGAGCTGGATCGCACCAAGCTGGAATTCATGGGCTTCGTGCAATACCGCACCGGCGGGGAGTACCACCTCAACAGCCCCGAAATGGCCAAGGCCCTGCATGCCGCCGTCAAGAGCGGTCCCGGCTACGACCACTTCTCCACTTACAAGACGCTGCTGGAGAACCGCCCGGTCACAGCCCTGCGCGACCTGCTCGAGCTCAGGACCGCCCCGGCGCCATTGCCGCTGGATCAGGTGGAAAGCGTCGAAAGCATCTGCGCCCGCTTCTGCACCGGTGGCATGAGCCTCGGTGCCCTCTCGCGTGAGGCCCATGAGGTGCTGGCTGTGGCCATGAACCGCATCGGCGGCAAGAGCAACAGCGGCGAGGGCGGCGAGGATCCGGCCCGCTACCACCCGCTCACCGACGTGGATGGCGAGGGACACTCGGCCACCCTGCCCACGATCAAGGGCCTGCGCAACGGCGACAGCGCCTGCTCGGCGATCAAACAGATCGCCTCCGGTCGCTTCGGGGTGACACCGGAATATCTGCGCAGCGGCAGACAGCTGGAGATCAAGGTGGCCCAGGGGGCCAAGCCCGGTGAGGGCGGGCAGCTGCCCGGTCCAAAGGTCGATCCCTACATCGCCTGGCTGCGCAACAGCAAACCGGGTGTGGGTCTGATCTCACCGCCGCCGCATCACGACATCTATTCGATTGAAGATCTGGCTCAGCTGATCCACGATCTGCATCAGGTGCATCCCGCCGCCAAGGTGAGCGTCAAGCTGGTGGCCGAGATCGGCATCGGCACGATCGCCGCCGGTGTGGCGAAGGCCAATGCCGATGTGATTCAGATCTCCGGCCATGACGGCGGCACCGGCGCCTCGCCGCTGAGCTCGATCAAGCATGCCGGCGGCCCCTGGGAACTGGGTCTCACCGAGGTGCATCGGGCGCTGCTGGAGAACGGCCTGCGCGATCGGGTGCTGCTGCGCGCCGACGGCGGTCTCAAGACCGGCTGGGATGTGATCATCGCCGCCCTGCTCGGCGCCGAGGAGTACGGCTTCGGTTCGATCGCGATGATCGCCGAGGGCTGCATCATGGCTCGTGTCTGCCACACCAACAATTGCCCGGTGGGCGTGGCGACCCAGAAGGAGGCGCTGCGCAAGCGCTTCAGTGGCATCCCCGAACACGTCGTCAACTTCTTCCTGTTCGTGGCCGAGGAGGTGCGCCAGCTGATGAGCGTGCTGGGGGTGGCCCGCATGGAGGATCTGATCGGCCGCACCGAGCTGCTGCAACCCAGGGCCGTCCAGCTGGCCAAGACCAGCGCCCTCGACCTCTCCTGCCTGCTCGATCCGATCCCTACCGCGGCCGATCGCCACTGGCTACGCCATGACGCCACGGCGCATGGCAACGGCGCAATCCTGGAGGATCAGCTGCTGGCAGACACCGAACTGATCGCCGCGATCGACAACCACGGCCATGTGGCCCGCACCCTGACGATCCTCAACACCGATCGCAGCGTCTGCGCCCGCCTGGGTGGTGAGATCGCCGCCCGCCACGGCAACAAGGGCTTCCAGGGCCAGCTCGACCTGACGTTCGAGGGAGCGGCGGGCCAGAGCTTCGGGGCCTTCAGCGTGCAGGGCATGAACGTGCGCCTGGTGGGCGAAGCCAACGACTATGTGGGCAAGGGCATCAATGGCGGCCGCATCGCCGTGGTGCCCCCCGCCGGCGGCACTGACCCCGGCAGCCAAGTGATTCTGGGCAACACCTGCCTCTATGGCGCCACCGGTGGCGAACTGTTCGCCCTCGGCCGTGCCGGCGAGCGCTTCGCCGTGCGCAACAGCGGCGCCCACACCGTCGTGGAGGGAGCCGGCGACCACTGCTGCGAGTACATGACCGGCGGTGTGGTGGTGGTGCTGGGCAGCACCGGTCGCAACGTGGCGGCCGGCATGACCGGCGGTGTCACCTTCCTGCTGGATGAGAACGGCGGCGTCAGCGAGCGGGTGAACCCCGAGATCGTGGCGATCCATCCCCTGGAGACCCCCGAGCAGGAGGCCCTGCTCAAGCCGCTGCTGCAGGCCCATCTGGATAGCACCGGCAGCCAGAAGGCCGCCGCGATCCTGGCCGACTGGGCCAGCTGGAAGGGCCGTTTCAAAGTGCTTGTCCCACCCAGCGAGAAGGCCAACGTCGGTCTGGCGGAGCGAGAGGCGGTCGTCGCCTGAACACCGGGCGGCTGTGCTCCCGGGGAAGCCCCAGGGGCGCCCCGGGAGTGAAACAGGGGCCAGGGAATGACGCCGGGCGGCCCGGGATGCGTCCCAGGGGGATCGGACTCTGGGGGATGAGGCGCCCAGATCCGCGTCACCCAGCCGCGATCAACGCGGAAACTGCTGCATCAGGCGCTGCACCTCGCCGGCGTGGTAACTGCTGCGGGTCAGTGGGCTGCTGACCACCTGCAGGAAGCCCAGTTCTCCCTCGCCATGCTGGCGAAAGGCCTCAAACTGCTCGGGTGTCACGAAGCGATCCACCGGCAGATGCTTCGGCCCCGGTGAGAGGTACTGGCCGATCGTGACGATATCCACGGCGTGCTGCCTGAGGTCGGACAGCACGGTGAGCACCTCGGCATCGCTTTCACCCAGGCCCACCATCAGGCCGGATTTGGTGTAGCAACGCGGCCAACCCAGGCGCACCCGCTGCAGCAGCTCCAGCGAACGCGCGTAGATCCCCTGGGGGCGCGCCCGTCTGTAGAGCCGTGGCACGGTTTCGATGTTGTGGTTGAGCACATCCGGCGCTGCCGCCATCACGACGGCCAGGGCGTCCCAGTTGCCGCAGAAGTCGGGAATCAGCAGCTCGATCGTGGTGAGCGGCGAACGCTGGCGCACCTGTTCGATGCAGGCCACGAACTGGCTGGCACCGCCGTCGGGGAGGTCATCGCGGTTCACCGAGGTGATCACCACGTGGCTGAGGCCCAGGCGGCTCACCGCTTCCCCCAGTCGCTCGGGTTCGCTTGGATCCAGGGCCCGGACGCTCTTGTCGAAGTCGATGTCGCAGTAGGGACAGGCGCGGGTGCAGCCCGGTCCCATGATCAGGAAGGTGGCGGTGCCGCCGGCGAAGCATTCACCGATGTTGGGACAGCTGGCCTCCTGGCAGACGGTGTTGAGCTTCAGATCGAGCAGCAGATCAGCCACAGCCCCGATCCGTTCGCGCTGGGGCGCCTTCACCCGCAACCAGGCCGGCTTGCTGTTGCTGTTGCCTGGCTCCGGGGCGTCCGCGACCAGCGGGGCTGCCTGAACGGCGGCGGCGAAGGGTTCCAGGCGGGAATCGGCGGACTGGGGCTGCATCTTGAGCAGTGGATCGGGCGGGTAACGGACCGGTTCGCGCATGGCGGATCGTGAAGGAGGATCCGGCGAAGCCCCCGGTCAAGGACCGGAGCTCCTGGGGGTGACCAAGCCGGCCCCTGTCCTGATCCATGAGCTGGCGTCCAGTCTGGAGCCTGCCGAGCCGCCTGCAGCCGCCGGGGGAGCGGGCCGGCCGGGCCGGAAGCGCGATCAGGGCCGCCTGGCCCGACGCCCCACAGCGGCTGTCGGGACGGCGATCCTTTAAAGTCACGCCATCGGGATGTAGCGCAGCTTGGTAGCGCACTTCGTTCGGGACGAAGGGGCCGCAGGTTCGAATCCTGTCATCCCGATTTCAGCTCAGCTTCCGCTTCACTCTTCCGGCGGGTTGCGGGGGGCCTCCCTGGCCTCTCGCGCATGACGCGACAGCCTCACGAGGTCCGGTTCAGCTGATTCGTTCCGGCGGCAACCGGTCGATCAGCTGAGCGCAGCCCCGGGATAGCCCCGCGGCGTGACCATCTTTCCGCCCTCCAGCCGGCTGCTGCTGTTGCCGATCAGCACCAGCGTCAGCATGTCCACCTGCTCCACAGGCACCTGTGCCAGTTCATGCAGGCTGACCTCCTCGCCGGCACGACCCAGCTGTCGGGCCAGCACCACCGGGGTCGCCGCGGGACGGGCCTGCAGCAGCAGCTCCAGGGCCCGCTGCAATTGCCAGTCGCGGTCGCGGGAGCGGGGGTTGTATAGGGCCACCACGAAGTCCCCGTCGGCCGCAGCCCGCAGCCGACTCTCGATCACCGGCCAGGGTGTAAGGCGATCGCTGAGGCTGATCGTGCAGAAGTCGTGCATCAGCGGAGCACCAGCGCGGGCGGCAGCCAGCTGCAGTGCCGAGATCCCCGGATGCACCACAAAGGAGGGGCGCGCCTCGGGCCTCTCCTGCAGCCACAGCTCCAACGCCAGACCGGCCATGCCGTAGATGCCGCTGTCTCCCGAGGAGATCAGGGCCACCGACAGGCCCGCCTGCGCCAGCTGCAGCGCCTCCAGGCAGCGGGCCCGCTCCTCGGTGAGCCGCCCCTCGCGACGCAGTTGATCGGGACGCCGCAACGGTTCGAGCAGATCGAGATAGAGGCTGTATCCCACCCAGACCCCGCACCGGGCCAGCGCGTGTCGGGCTTCGCCGCTGAGGAGATCGATCGGTCCGGGGCCGCTGCCGATCAGATGCAGGGCACCCCGCTGCGGCGCCCACTGCCCACGGCTCAGGGCGATCGCCAGGGTGGCGGCACCCCGCTCGCCCGGCTGGGCGCGGCGGATCGTCTTGGGCACCAGCAGGCTGGCCTCGCCAGCAGCAGCAGCGGCCCTCAGCGCTGCCGCCTCCGCCACGCTGGCGGTGCCCATCGCTTCGGCCACCACCACCGAGGGATTCGGCACCGCCACGGCGGTCAGCTCCGGAGCGCCGAACAGCCGCAGAGGCCAGTTTCGTTCTGCAGCCAGGGCCAGCAGCGCCGGCTCATCACCCTTGCGATCGATGCTCACCAGACCGGCCACCGCCTGCTCGGAGAGCCCATGGCCCGCCAGCGTGTGCCGTACCAGATCCCGCAGCAGGGCCAGATCGGTGCCGCGCTCACAACCGAGGCCGAGCCACAGGCAGGGAGGATGCCAGCGGCAGCCGGGGCCCAGCCGGGGCCCGATCACCAGATCTGCGGCAGCCGTGGCCAGGCCCAGGGGCTGGGCGGCCTCCAGGTCGCGCCAATGACTCAACCCCGCCTCCTGCGCGATCGCCGGCCAGCGCTCAGCCGCCGCGGCGATCATCAGCCGGCTCCAGTCACCGCTGCCGCGCTGCCAGCCCCAGGCGCCACCGAAGGCATCGAGGGCAAGGCGGCCACCGCTGGCGCAGGCCCCGCTCAGCACCGGCTGCGCCCCCAGCAGGGCGGCGATCTCCTGGCTGAGTCGCTCAGCGCCGGCAGCATGACCGCCCAGCAGGGGGATCACGAAACGCCCCTGCGGATCGAGCACCAGCACCGCCGGATCGCGCTGCTTATCGGTGAGGAGGGGGGCGATCAGCCGCGTGACCAGGCCGCAGGCCCCCACCGCCAGCACGGCACTGGCCCCGCCCCAGTGCTGCGCCAACCAGGCGGCAGTCGATGGCAGAGCGGCCTCGGCCTGATCGGGATCGGGCTCAGGAACCTCCGCGGCCGCGGGCCAGCGGATCACCTGCACCAGACCGCTGGCCTCAAGGCGCTGCAGCAGCGGCACGGCTGCGGCGGAGAAGCCCAGGGCCAGCCATGGGCCCGCCGCGTCGGAACAGGGCACCACCGCAGCGGGCAACGGGCAGGCATCGGGCATCGGGAACCTCGAGGGGACAGGCGAAACAACGGCACTCAAACCGGCCCCATCCACGGCGGCCGCAGCGGGCCCCACCGCCGGCCCGCCGCGCTCCCCTGCCGTGGGAAGGCACAGGCGGCAGGGGAGCTTCAGGGCGACAACCGGGACTGGGGATCCTCAGGTTCCTGCATCACCGTCACCGGCTCGCGGGCCAGCGATGGATCAACCGCGGCCATGGACCCTTCAGCAGGGTCGCCCGCCGCGGGGATCGCGGGCGCTGGATCAGGCGGGGGCGTGATGGTGGCAGCGGCGGGAGGCGGCTCCGGCAACGGCGGCGGGGTGCGACCGAGCAGCACGGCCAGCTCGGCAGGGGAGAGACGGGCCCCGAGCCAGCGCGGGGGCGCCAGCGAACGGGACCAGTCCACCTCCTGCACCAGGCTGTTGAAGGGTGGATCGACGGGATCTCCGCGCCCATCCAGCAACTCCAGCCGCACAGCGTTGCGACCGGGGCGCCAGCCGCGCAGCCAGAGGGGTGTCTGTTGATCGAGGATCACCTCCTCCCCGTTGATGGCGACCCGCAGGCGCCATGGATCGCCACTGCCCCGCAGGTTCTGCAGGGGGGCGTCCAGCAGCAGCCAGTCGAGCAGCAGCGGCTCAGCGCTGACCTGGGCCGCCGGGCTGACCGGCAGCAGCTGGGGGCGACCGCGGGCCGGCAGGGCCACGGGATTCGACGCCGTGCGATGCAGGCGGATCTGCTGCCAGGCCCCCGGGCTGCGGCGGGCTTCCCCCCAGGGTTGGGCGGCATAGACGGTGAGGCGATGGCTGCCGGGCGCCAGTTCAGGCAGAGTCCCCTCCGGGATGGTCCAGCGCCGGGGCGGCTCCTGATCCAGCTGAACCACCAGGTGGGGCCCGAGACCGAGGGCGCCGCCATCGACCAGCGGCCAGTCATGAACGCGCAGCTTCAGGAGCCAGGGACCAGGGGGCAGCAGCGTGTCATCGGCGGGGGAAACGATCTCCACCACCGGCTGATGCCCGGCCAGGGCCGCCTGCAGCTGTTGGACGACGTCCGGAGGGGCGACCTCCTGGAGAGCCGAGGCCGACGGCACCTCCCTCGCCCCGGAGGCCGGATCGCTGCGGGACCAGGGCAGAGAGAGGGCCTGAAGCGGCTCGACGGGGAGCAGCAGCACGGCCAACAGCAGCACCAGCAGAAGCAGCGCCACGGCTGGCGGGCGGGAAGGGCGGCGGCAGGGGCCGGGGCAGACGGAGCCTGAATCCCGGTCCGCCTCGCTGTGGCGGGTGGCGGACCGACGGTCCTCTGCTCGCCCCTGCTGCACACCCTGCCTGCATCGCAACATTCATTTTGCCGAGTGCGGGGTTGGACGTCCCCCTGTCTGCAGAAGCGGCAAGAGAAGGGAGATCCTTGATAGGAAAGCGCCGCATATCAACTGAAAAGAATGACAACAACCGCCCGCCAGACCCCAGACGCAGACTGGCCTGGGCCGGGATTGAACCTTTGTAACTGCCCCCCGAATTGACTTGATTGCGACCCCTATACTTCCGCCAGCGGTCCCCTTACGGGGCCCAAACGCCCCGACCGGGGCCCACCCGCACCCCAGCAGGGGCAAGGGTTCCAGTCCCGGTCGGGGCCCTTGGCTGAGGGGACTCCGCGCCCGTCTGCCACAGGTCCCACGACGACTCCCAGCCCCTCGCCCGTGGCGGTGGCGGCTGTGGCAGTCGCCGAAGGGGTGGACCTCCACCTCGATTCCGTCCCTCGAGGAACCTCTCGATGACCATCAGCCCACCAGAGCGTGGGAAGACGAAGGACATGGTTGACCGGAACCGCGTTCCGGCCACGTTCGAGCTTTTTGAAAAGCCCGGGCACTTCGACCGCTCCCTCGCCAAGGGTCCCAAAACCACCACCTGGATTTGGAACCTCCACGCCAACGCTCACGACTTCGACAGCCACACGAGCGATCTTGAAGAGGTCTCTCGCAAGATCTTCAGTGCGCATTTCGGCCACCTGGCCGTCATCTTCATCTGGCTGAGCGGCGCCTTCTATCACGGTGCTCGCTTCTCCAACTACTCCGGCTGGCTCGCCGACCCCCTGCACGTCAAGCCCAGTGCTCAGGTGGTCTGGCCGATCTTCGGTCAGGAGATTCTCAATGGCGATGTGGGTGCCGGTTTCCATGGCATTCAGATCACCTCCGGCCTTTTCCACATGTGGCGGGCCTGGGGATACACCAATGAGACCCAGCTGCTGGCCACCGCCATCGGTGCGCTGGTGATGGCTGGCCTCATGCTGAACGCAGGTGTGTTCCACTACCACAAGGCAGCTCCCAAGCTTGAGTGGTTCCAGAACGTTGAGTCGATGCTCAACCACCACCTGGCTGGTCTGCTCGGTCTCGGCTCCCTGTCCTGGACCGGCCACCTGCTGCATGTGTCGCTGCCCACCACGCAGCTGATGGATGCCATCGATGCCGGCAAGCCGCTGGCCATCAACGGCAAGACCATCGCGTCGGTGGCGGATATTCCCCTGCCGCATGAGTTCCTGAACCAGGATGTGCTGAGCCAGCTCTTCCCGGGTTTCGGCGCCGGCATCTCCGCCTTCTTCAGCGGTAACTGGGCTGCCTACAGCGACTTCCTGACCTTCAAGGGAGGTCTGAACCCTGTCACCGGCAGCCTCTGGATGACGGACATCGCCCATCACCACCTGGCGATTGCGGTGCTGTTCATCGTGGCCGGTCACATGTACCGGACCAACTGGGGCATCGGCCACAGCATCAAGGAGATCCTGGAAGGTCAGAAGGGCGACCCCCTGCTGTTCCCGGCTCACAAGGGTCATGACGGCCTGTTTGAGTTCATGACGAACTCCTGGCACGCTCAGCTCGCCGTGAACCTGGCTCTGCTCGGTTCGCTGTCGATCATCGTGGCCCACCACATGTACGCGATGCCTCCGTATCCGTACATCGGTGTGAGCTATGCCACCCAGCTCTCGCTGTTTACCCATCACGTCTGGATCGGTGGTTTCCTGATCGTCGGCGCCGGCGCCCATGCGGCCATCGCCATGATCCGGGATTACGACCCTGCCAAGCACATCGACAACGTGCTCGACCGGGTGCTCAAGGCACGTGATGCCCTGATCAGCCACCTCAACTGGGTGTGCATCTGGCTCGGCTTCCACAGCTTCGGCCTGTACATCCACAACGACACGATGCGTGCCCTGGGTCGTCCCCAGGACATGTTCAGTGACAGCGCCAGCCAACTGAAGCCCGTCTTCGCTCAGTGGATTCAGGGTCTGCATGCCGCCGCCGCCGGCACCACCGCCCCCAACGCCCTTGCGGGTGTGAGCGAGGTGTTCAACGGTGCTGTCGTCGCTGTGGGTGGCAAGGTCGCCGCTGCTCCGATTCCTCTGGGCACGGCCGACTTCATGGTGCATCACATCCACGCCTTCACGATCCACGTCACCGTGCTGATCCTGCTGAAGGGTGTGCTGTACTCCCGCAGCTCCCGCCTGATTCCCGACAAGGCGAATCTCGGTTTCCGCTTCCCCTGCGACGGCCCCGGCCGTGGCGGTACCTGCCAGGTGTCGGCCTGGGACCACGTGTTCCTGGGTCTGTTCTGGATGTACAACTCCCTCTCGATCGTCATCTTCCACTTCAGCTGGAAGATGCAGAGCGACGTGTGGGGCACCGTCAACGCAGACGGTTCCGTTTCGCACATCACCAACGGCAACTTCGCTCAGAGCGCCATTACCATCAATGGCTGGCTGCGTGACTTCCTGTGGGCTCAGGCCGCTCAGGTGATCAACAGTTATGGCTCCAGCTCGAGTGCCTACGGCCTGATGTTCCTTGGAGCCCACTTCGTCTGGGCCTTCAGCCTGATGTTCCTGTTCAGCGGCCGCGGCTACTGGCAGGAGCTGATCGAGTCCATCGTCTGGGCTCACAACAAGCTGAAGGTGGCCCCCGCCATCCAGCCGCGGGCCCTCTCCATCACCCAGGGCCGTGCCGTCGGTGTCGCTCACTACCTGCTGGGCGGTATCGCGACGACCTGGTCCTTCTTCCTGGCTCGCATGATTGCGGTCGGCTGACCTCCACCTGACCTTTCCCAATGGCAACGAAATTTCCTTCGTTCAGCCAGGGTCTGGCACAGGACCCGACAACCCGCCGTATCTGGTACGGCATCGCCACGGCTCACGACTTCGAGAGCC
>JBJTQH010000120.1:0-10193 GCA_046075505.1 Cyanobium sp.
CATGGCTCACTTTCCTTGAGGTTTCCCCTTGATTTTTGCAGATTACCCTGTTTTGACGAAAGTGGGATGCTCCCGACAGCAACCGCAACAGACGCTGCGTCTCCCTCAGCAGCTACTGCACCTGATTGGAGGTGGCTTCGGCGTTGGCGCCGGTGCGGCTGAGCTGCTGCAGGCTGACGCGCAGCTCCAACTACGGGCCGGGCCGCAGGCCACCGGCATGGCGACTGGTGAGCTGCAGCGGCACTATCGGCTCGCCCCAGGCTGGCCCTGCGGCCATCGTTCAACACCCAATCACTCGGAGAGCCGATCCAGCCTCTCCAGACAGGCGCGATTCAGCTCGACGATGTAATCGCTGACGTTGAGATGAGCCATCGCCCGCGCCTCAGCCTCGCGCTGCAGGCGCTCCGGCTGCACCAGAACCTGTAGCTCGCGGTGATCGCTGCGGGTCAGGCGGGTCTCCAGTTGCTGTGGACTGAGCCAGGGCCGCCCCTGCAGGCAGAGGCTCTGCACCAGATGCCAGCCCTCATGGCGCAGGGTGCTGCTGCGATCACCACGTTCACAGACCACCACCGTGCGGCTGCCGCGCACATAGAGGCCATAGAGATCGGGCTCCCGGCAGCGGGGGTGATCGCTGCTCACCATCACACCGCGCTCGCCGAAAGCCAGCAGCAGCTGCGTCCAGGCGGCAGGATCCGTGCGCTCCGCCGGGCGGAAGAAAGGCAGAGGCAGCAGAAACGCCAGGGAAAGGAGCCCGTGCATCAGGATTGATGTCTGTGCAGAGCCCAGGCGCTGATCAGCGCCACACCACTGCTCACCAGCAGCAGCACACTGATCGGCAACAGCGCAAACGGTTCGTGCAACACCCCCTGGGCATCGACACGAGAACCGATCAACGCAAAGGCGAGCCGGCTGCTCACAGCGCCTGCCGCCAGAACAGCGGCAAGCACCACCAATCGCCGTGAGGAGGGGCGCAGGCGCATCAGCATGGCCCGCAGCTGAATGGCTCCCACAGGCGAGAGCTCCAGGTCATGCCGCTACCCATGATCAGCCAGGCAGAGTTGAAGCGATCCATAGGAAGTGATGCTGATGCGGGCATCGTGTTGCAGCGGCGCCCATGGGCTTGGAGAGTGGGACATCGGCCTGGATTGCTACTGGTTGGATGCCATGAGCACTCGCGAGGGAGCCCGCAAAATCAGGCTCCCTGAAGGCCTCAGTGGCCCTGACCGGTGAGGCCTTCGATCGCATCTCCGACGGACGAGGCCGCCTGTTGCACCTTGTCCTTGAGCGTACCGGCCGCATCGATGATCTGAGCCTGAACCTGCTTGGCCTGACCCTCCATCTTCATCTGCTGGTCACCGGTGAGGGCACCGGCGGCAGCCTGCAGACGGCCCTCGGCATCTTTGGCGGCAGCCTTGACTTTGTCTTCAAGAGTCATGGGAATTCGGCAATGGAATGGCAAGGGAACGAGGAGCAGAAGCACACCTGCGCCCTGCCTACAAGCTAGCCCTGATTCACGGATCAGGCACGCTTCAAAACGCGCAACACCACCAGCAACAGAACGGCGCCAAGGGTGGCCACCAGGATGCTGCCCAGCACGCCTCCACCGACAACAGAGCCCAGGCCAGCGAACAACAATCCGCCGATCAAGGCGCCGATGATCCCTACCACCAGATCACCGATCAGACCGAAACCACCACCCTTCACCAGCACGCCTGCCAGCCAACCGGCGATGACACCAACCAGCAGAAACCAGAGCACAGTCATTGGAATTGCAACAGCGAAAAAACAACGGCGCGGCTCTCAACAATGCCAACGCCACTCAACAGTTCTGGTCAGATCACACCTCGACCACAAACTGTTCAAGCTGGGCATCACTGACACTCAGTAGGAGATCCCTTGCCAACCGGCTTCATAGCCGGCTCTGTAGTTTTCCTCGAAACGCGAATCGTAGGCATCACGATACCGTTCATAGGCCATGCTCATGTTGGCCTTGCGATCACTGCGGCCAGCTTTGTAGCCATCCCGGAAATAATCGCAGCTGATGCCCGTCCAGGATTCGGGGCACTTGATCGCATTGGCGCTGGCGGGCTGCGGGCTGAGCAGCGGCACTGCCGTCACCAGCAAGGCGACTCCTGCAGCCCAACCCAGGAGAGATGGCTTCATGGATCGAGGCCCATGCGAAGAATGCCCCCATGATGCGCAAGCTCCCAGCGCCAGGCTGGCCTCCCTTCACCATCCGGGCCCAACTTGCGCCTGGATGACATTCGGGGCCTGATCAGGCGGCTGCAGCGGCACGGATCTCTGGAGCGGTGCAGCAGCGGCCAGAGCGGCCCAGCGCTGGCGGACGCGGCGGATCACCCCGTCCGGGCGCGGGTCTGGCGGGGGCGTTCCCCATAGAGCTGGGTGTAGGCGCGGGCGGTGCTGCCGTTGGCCAGCAGGCCGCAACGCCCCATCGCGGCCGCAATCGAAAGATCATGGGGCGGCGCTTGTTGCAACAGCTGGCGCAGGGCCCGCAGACGCAGCATCCGGGCCTGGGCCAGGGGGGAACGCCCCAGTTCGCTGGCAAAGGCATGCTGCAGGGTGCGCGTGGGGCAGTCGACGGCCCTGCAGAGCTGCTCGAGGCTGAACGGTTCCGCCAGTCGGCTCTGCATCCAGCGACTCGCCTCCACCACCAGCTGCCAGCGACGGCTGCGGCTGATCGCAGCCGCCTCTGCCTCAGCGGCCGGATCCGGCAACGCCAGAACCTCCGCCACACGATCCAGCACCTCCTGGGCAGCGATCACGCCGCCGGGATCCCGCTGTTCCATCGCCTGCCGCAGCAGCAGCACCTGCCGGATCAGCGCACCCGTGGCGGGTCGCTCCTGCCCGAGCAACGGGGAGCAGAGCGGCGGTGGCGCGTCCGCGAACAGGGCCGCCGGCAGCAACAGCGACAGCCCCTCCTGAGCCGCACTGGTGCGGCCCAGCAGCTGGTCACCCGGACGGATCAACAGGGCCTGACCGGGCTGCGGCCGCCAGCAGCGGCCATTGATCCGCTCCTCGCCGCAATCGCGCAGCGGCAACCAGAGCACGCCGGTCTCCACCTGGTCACGCTCCAGCTCCAGGGCACCGCGGCCGCAGAGATGCAGCAGCTGCAGCGGCCCGATCCGCCCCCAGCGGTAGCGGGCCCGGAAGCCAGCCGCGGCATCGCGCAACAGGCTGCTGTGGAAGCCGAGCACCGTGCTGGTGGAGGCTTCCCAGGCGCTGAACTCGGTGGTGTGGAGAATCTCCACAAACCCAGGGCTGGGATGCGGCGGCGCCATCGGGACTGATGGTGGGTGCGGTGCAGCCGATTGTCAGACCTTGGCCAGGGTCACCCGTTCGGGTTGATGCTGATATTTACCAGCGCGATCGCTATAGGTGGTTTCGCAGGGATCCCCCTCAAAGAACAGCAGCTGGCAGATGCCTTCATCGGCATAGATGCGGCAATCGGCACCACTGGAATTGCTGAACTCCAGGGTGAGATGCCCCTCCCAGCTGGCTTCAGCCGGGGTGGTATTGACGATGATACCGAGCCGGGCATAGGTGCTCTTGCCCAGACAAATCACCGTGATGTTCGCCGGCACCCGCAGGCGCTCGAGCGCCACTCCGAGGCCATAGGAATGGGCCGGCAGGATGAAGAAAGCACCATCGGCATCGCGATGCAGCGGTGCCGGCTCCAGGTTGGCCGGATTGAACCGCTTCGGGTTCATCACCGTACCGGGCACATGGCGGAAGATCAGGAATTCCTTCGACGACAGCCGCAGGTCGTAGCCGTAGGAGGAGCAGCCATAACTGAGCACCGGGGCAGTGGCTGTCTCCGGCTCGAGATGGCGCACCAGGGTGGGTTGAAACGGGGTGAGCATGCCGGCGGCAGCCTGCTCGTTGATCCAGCGGTCGTTCTTGAGCATGACCTCTCCTCCTCCTAGGCGCAGCGCCGCAGCTGGGTGACCTGATCGGCCATCGCCATCAGCTCGGCCGGCATCGACGGCCCGGTGAGGATCACATCGAGATGGGCCGGCCGCTGCTGCAATGCGGCGCTCACCTCAGGGCCGGCCAGATAGCCCAGCTCCACCGCCAGGCCCAGTTCATCGAGCACCAGCAGATCGACACTGCCATCCAGCAGGCGCTCGCAGCTGTAGTGCCACACCTCCAGCACCGCCTGCTGCGCTGCGGCCGCTTCCTCCGGATCGCGCGCCGTGGCCAGCGGTTCCTGGATGCAGAGGGGGGTGGCGGGCCGCAGCCATTCGAGCCGGCCGCACAACTGCAGGCTGCCGGCCCGCCCCTGATCGACTCCGCCCTTGAGGAACTGGCTCACCAGCACACGGCTGCCGAGGCCGGCGGAGCGCAGCGCCTGGCTGAACACCGCCGCCACACTGCCGCGAAACGGTGCGGTGTGCACCTGCAGCAGCCCCTCCGGTCGCGGCACCAGCTGCAGCGGTGCTGCCGCGGGCAGGGGGGAAGGTGCCAGCGGTCGCGGGGCGGGGCTGGTCACCGCACGCCCCTCGGCCCGTCCGGCTGCAGTGCGCTGGGGCTGGCGATGGGCGGCGAGGCTGGCGGTCATCGGAGAGGGGATGCGACAGAAGAACAGGAACCGGTGCGAAGCAGGCAGACGCCGGCGACTCCGGGACGTTCAGGAGGGCTTCAGAGACCGCCGTGGAGCATTCGGACGGTGATGGAGCAAGCGGACAGCCGTGGGGCATTCACGAACAGCCGTGGGGCATTCAGGAGAAGGCCCGACCGGGGCGCCGCGGACGCTGGGGCCACAGGCGGCGACCGCAGCCCCGGAACAGCCGCCGGCGCGGGGAGGGGTGATCGCAGACGGGCTCTGCCCGCGGCTCACCGGGGAGCGACCCACCCTGGGCTGAATGCAGCTGGCGGCAGAGCCCTGGTGTCGCATGGGAGGAAAACACGCCAGATGTGGTGGGGCCAAGGCCATCGCGGCCCTGGGTCCAGGCCGGTGCTGAGTGCGGATCGCTTCGGGGTCCGGACGCTCGTGGGCCCGGAACGCTCGTGGCTCGGGGCAGCGCTGATGCCGCACCGGAAACGAGGACACGCCGGAGCCGTGCCGGGGTGCGGGCCGCCGCCAGGCAGCGACCCTCGCCGCCCCGGGGGAATCCGGGGGGTGGACCCTGACGGATCGGGGCACTCCCGAATGTAGCGGCAGCCCGGGGCGCTGTACACCACCTGTGGTGCAAACGGGAGTACCACCCCAGGTGCGGCTGCTGCGCCCACCCCGCTGTCCTTGACTGGATGCACCGCCCTGACGCCGCCCCGAACGGCCGCCGGCCCCACCGATCAACGCCCTACCGATCAACGCCCCACTGATCAAGGCGCTACCGAACAACGCGCTGCTCCAGAGCGCGCCTGCAACAGCGCCGGCCTGGGCCGCGCCTTCAAACGCCGCACCGGCCTGGGCGGCGCCTCCCCCATCGCACCGACCCGCTGTGCTGCCACCCGCCTCCCCGAATCCCCACTCCACCGCTACCGATCCCGTCGCGGCGCCCCGCCGGGATGGCCGCAGCCCGGAAACGGCCCGACCGGTGCAGTTTCAGTGGGATCCGATGGGCTTCGCCCTCAGTTCGGTGCTGATCGCCACCGGCCGCACGCAGGTGCTCTGCAGTGTCTGCCTGGAGGAGGAGGTGCCGCGCTGGCGGCGCGGTTCCGGCTGCGGCTGGCTCAGCGCCGACTACCGCCTGTTGCCGGCCTCCACCCCCAGCCGCCAGCCGCGTGAGCTGCTCAAGCTCTCCGGCCGCACCCAGGAGATCCAGCGGCTGATCGGCCGCAGCCTGCGCGCCTGCCTCGATCTCGAGCTGCTGGGGGAACGCACCCTGCAGGTCGACTGCGATGTGCTGCAGGCCGACGCCGGCACCCGCACCGCCGCGATCAGCGGCGCCTGGGTGGCCCTGGCGGCGGCTGTGCAACGGCTGCAGCGGCGAGGTCTGCTGCTCACCTCTCCGTTGCAGCAGCAGGTGGCGGCGGTGTCGGTGGGACTGGTGGCGGGACGCGCCCTGCTCGATCTCGATTACAGCGAGGACAGCCGCGCCGAGGTGGATCTCAACGTGGTCATGGATGGGGAGCAGCGCCTGCTGGAAATCCAGGGCACCGCCGAAGGGGCGCCGTTCAGCCGCCGCCAGCTCGATGGCCTGCTGGATCTGGCCTCCAGCGGCATCGAGGCGTTGCAGGAAGCCCAGCGGGCAGCCCTGGCAGCCGCGCCGGAGGCGGGCCCCGCCGCGGCAGCGGCGCCGTGATCGACGGCATCGACACAGAAACCGTGTGGATTGCTACAAGCTGCTGCCGGAACGATCCGTAGTTTCCCAATCACTTCCTCCCCCCGACATGGTCGGCGCCACGCGCGGTTTCAGCCGCTACGCCAGCACGCCCTCCACGGGCACCCCCGGGGCCGGAGCCGCCAGCCCTCCCCCCGGTTCGGCCGGTGCCACCCTGGCGGAGGTGATCCGCGGTCTGGCCGGCAGCAGCGTCGAGACGATCGAACGCGGCAAGACGATCTTCTTCCCCGGAGATCCAGCGGAGCGGGTGTATCTCCTGCGCCGCGGCGCTGTACGTCTGTCGCGGGTGTATGAATCCGGCGAGGAGATCACCGTGGCTCTGCTGCGGGAGAACAGCCTGTTCGGGGTGCTGTCCCTGCTCACGGGGCAGCGCTCGGATCGCTTTTATCACGCCATCGCCTTCACGCGGGTGGAGATGGTCACCGCACCGGCCACCTCCGTACGCCGGGCGATCGAACTCGATGCCAGCGTCGGGTTGCTGCTGCTGCAGGGTCTGTCCTCGCGCATTCTGCAGACCGAAACGATGATCGAAACCCTCACCCATCGCGATATGTCGTCGCGGCTGGTGAGCTTCCTGCTGGTGCTCTGCCGTGATTTCGGTGTGCCCAGCAGCGAAGGAATCACGATCGATCTGCGCCTCTCGCATCAGGCAATCGCCGAGGCGATCGGCTCCACCCGGGTCACGATCACACGCCTGCTCGGCGATCTGCGCAACGAGGGTCTGGTGCAGATCGATCGCAAGAAGATCACGGTCTTCGATCCGATCGCCCTGGCCAAGCGCTTCAGCTGACGCAGCGAGCCCCCGCCCGCGCCGGCAGCCAGCCCCACACGGGGCGCCTCGGGCCTGCAGGCCCGGCCCGGCAGTACGGCGACTCCTGCGGCCAGCCGCGCAGCGACAGCAGCGACAACGGCAGTGAGCACGGCTGAGCCAACAGCGCAGCTGACCACCGCACCGGCAGGGATACTGGAGCGATCCTGGAGCGGATTGTGTCGGGCTGGCTGCTGATCCTGGCCTTGCTGCTGTTGGGAGGCGTGCTCTCCACCCTGGGAGACAGGCTCGGCAGCAAGGTGGGCAAGGCGCGCCTGAGCCTGTTCCGGATGCGCCCGAAAAACACCGCGGTGGTGATCACAGCGCTCACCGGTGCTCTGATCAGTGCGATCTCGCTGGCGCTGATGCTGCTGGTGAGCGAACGGTTGCGGATGGGGCTGTTCGAACTCGATCAACTGCAGGAGCGATTGCGCAGCAGCCGCATGGCGCTGGAACGCAGCGGCAGGGCCCTGCGCAGCAGCCAGGTGGAACTGGAGCGGGCCGAACAGGGGCGCCGCCAGGCCCTGCGCGGTCAGCAGCAGGCCCTCAACAGCCGCCGGCAGGCGGTGGATAGCCAGCGCAAGGCGGAAGGACAGCTGGCCCAGGCCCAGGCCCGGGTGGCGATGCTGCGCCGCGAACTGCAACCGCTGCAGGCGGAGCGGCTGCGGCTGGAGCAGGAGCGCAACCGGCTGAACCGGGAGGTGCGGGGCCGGGATGCCGAGATCCGGCGCAATGAGGCGGAGCTGGCGCGCGTGCGTCAGCGCATCGCTGCCGGAGCCCGGGAACTCAAGGATCTGGAGAACAACGTGATCGCGCTGCGGCGCGGCGATGTGGTGATCGCCAGCGGTCAGCCCCTGGCCACCGCCAAGGTGCGCCTGCAACGCAGCAGCCAGGCCCGGGAGGTGATCGATGCCCTGCTGCAGCAGGCCAACCGCAACGCCTATCAGCGGCTGCTGCCGGATCAGACACCGGAGCGCCAGATCCTGCTGGTGCCCCGCAATGACATCGAGCGACTGAACACCCTGCTGGTTCAGAAAGGCACCTGGGTGGTGAGCATCCGCTCTGCCACCAATGTGCTGCGCGGCGAGCAACGGGTGCTCGCCTTTCCGGATCTGCGACCGAACCGCCAGGTGGTGCGCCAGGGGGAAGTGA
Source organism: Cyanobium sp. (assembly GCA_046075505.1). GTDB lineage: Bacteria > Cyanobacteriota > Cyanobacteriia > PCC-6307 > Cyanobiaceae > Cyanobium. The sequence goes on from JBJTQH010000120.1 coordinate 8,266, forward strand.
TGGCGCGCACCACGCTGGAGGGGGATGAGCGGAGCGTCGTGGAGGTGCGCAGCCGTCTGAATCTGCTGCTGGCGGCGGCCTATGCCCGCGCCCAGCGCACGGGGACTCTGGTGGAGGGGCTGCAATTTGATGTGGCCAGCTTCAATGCCCTCGGCAAGGCGCTGGCGGAGCGCCCCAGCGGGATGGAGGCCAATCTGGAGGCGGTGGCCCGCAGCGATGCCGACACCCCCGATCCGATCGTGGTGGAACTGCGCTGGGTGGGTCAGACCAGGAACGCGGGCAGCGGACCGCAGCGCCCCTGAGAGCCCCCTGGGCGCTCCCGTGCGCCGTACAGCACGCCATCACAGCTGCAGACGGAACCGGAACGCAGCAGCGCGTAGGGCTCCCCGCGCAAGCCTTCCCCGCGCAAGCCCTCACCACGCACCCCCTCGCCACGCCCGCCAGAGTGCAGCCCCCTCCGGCCCTCCCCATGACACCGACCCGTGAGCAGATCCTCGCCGCCTCCGCCGGCTGGGTGGCGGTGCTGCTGAATGTTCTCCCCGGCCTCGGTGCCGGCTATCTGTATCAGCGCCGCTGGAAGGCGTACTGGATCACCTCGGCCCTGGCCACCGCCTGGTTCGTGGCCGGTGCCGCCCTGGCTGGCAATGCCGACGCCGCAGCGGAGGCCCAGAACCAGCTGGTGGGGCTGATCGGTCTGCTGCTGCTGGCAGCCGTCACCGCCACCGAGGCCGGCCTGGCTGTCAGGCGGGTGCGCCAGAGCGGCTGAAACCAGCGGCGATCCCCTCGCAGCTCCCGTCCCTCGGTGTCCTGGCCCTCAGCCCTGAGACCCTCAGCTGGTCAGCAGCAGATCACTGAACAGGAGCTGGGGCTTCGCACCCAGCACGGCCACCTGGATGGGGGCAACAGCATTGAGGCTGCCATCGCGATCAAAGCGAAGGATGCCGGTGGATGTGTCGTAGATGAAGCGCTGCGAGCTGCTGCTTGCCGTCGTGACTCCAGCGCCGCTGCGGAACTGAGTGGCACCGACCGTCGTGGCGGTCGATGGGAAGCCGGCATACACCGACCTGCTGAACGACAACGTGTCGAAGCCGCTGCTGAAATCGGTGATGACATCCCGGTTGGTTGTCGTATTGGGGCTGGTATTGAAGCGGAAGGTGTCACTGTCACCACCCCCGGTGAGGGTATCGATCCCGATCCCTCCGATCAGCGTATCCATGCCAGCAGCGGCAACGATCACATCATTACCCGCACGAGCATCCAGAACATTCGACCCTTTATTGCCGATCAGTCTGTTATTGAGGCTGTTGCCACTGCCACGGATCGCCGCTGAACCCAACAAGATGAGATGGGTCGTGGTCGGCGCTAGATTCATCACCGAATCGATGCTAAAAAACGTATCCGCAGAGCGGCCCACAGCGGCGATGTCCAGCATGTCATTGCCAGGCGCATCCTGCACCACACCGCTCTCATCGTTGGCCGTCGATAGATCGCTGTACAGCAGTCGCACGATCTGGCTGGCCGTGGGGGCCGCACCGGAGAACGTGAGCCGCCGCTGGCGAAGATCCTGCCCCGGGCTGACGGCCGTGACGCTGCGAACCACGCCATCCACGCTGACCCCGAACCTGGACAGGCTCAGCCCCGGCGTGAGCACCGGTTCGCTGAAGCCCACCCGCAGCTGGTTGCCTTCGACCGCCAGCGAGCTGTACCCGTTCAGAGGGCGAGACGGCTCCAAGCGAACAGCGATATTTCTGAGCTCTTGACGGCAGCCTGACTCCCGGTCCCATCTCACGGATAGACTTTATGAGACTTGATCAGCAACAAACCTCCGCAGACCTGAGCCGCCGCTCCGGCTGCGGTTCGCAACCGATTCCGGCCACGAGCAGACGTTGTAGTAAACCCTTGAGATAGAACCGTCGGTTGAAGCGATA
>JBJTQH010000121.1:0-6611 GCA_046075505.1 Cyanobium sp.
CGTTCCAGCGGGTCACGATCATCGAGAGCGAGCGCTACGGCAAGGGCCTGCTGCTCGACGGCTGCTGGATGACCGCCGAGCGCCAGGAGCGGCACTACCACGAGGCGCTGGTGCATCCGGCCCTCTGCGGCGCCGAGCAGATCGATCGGGTGCTGGTGATCGGCGGCGGCGACGGCGGCACCGCCCGCGAGTGCCTGCGCCACGCCGGCGTGCAGCACCTCGACATGGTGGAGATCGACGGCCTGGTGGTGCAGTGGAGCCAGGAGCACCTGCCGAGCATCGGCGGGGGGTGCTGGAGCGATCCGCGCTTTCATCTCACCGTCGGCGACGGCATCGCCTGGGCGGCTGAGGCGCCGGAAGCCAGCTACGACGTCGTGATCGTCGACGGCTCCGACCCCGCCGGTCCGGCTGAAGGGCTGTTCAATCGCGCCTTCTTCGAGCATTGCCGCCGCATCCTGCGGCCCGGCGGTGTGTTCGCCACCCAGAGCGAATCCCCCGAAGCCTTCCGCCAGGTGCATCTCGACACGGTGCAGCTGCTGCGCCAGGTGTTTGGCCACGCCGATCCGCTCTATGGCTGGGTGCCGATGTATCCCAGCGGCTGGTGGAGCTGGACCTTCGCCGCCGTCGATGGCCCCCGCTACCGGCAATGCGATCCCGGGCGCGCCGCCGCTGTGGCCGAGGGCTGCCAGATCTGGAGCCCCCGCTGGCAGCGCGGCGCCTTTGACGCCGTCCCGGCTGCGATCGAGCGGGCCCTGGAGCAGGGCGGCTGATCGCGCGGCGCCCACCAGGCGCAAGACTCACTGCCCACCGCTGCCCACCGGGTTGCCAGCAGCTCCAGGCTCACTTCCGCCTGCGAGCCACCGCACCGCAGACCGCGCCTCAGGCAGCAGTGCGGACACCAGCCCTCGATGTCGCCAGGCTGGCAGAACCGGGGTGTGGCACCGGCCTCGCCCCTGCCCCCTAAGCCGCTCCCTGCGGGGGCCCAGTCCCTCCCTTGCCCTCCGTCCGCCAATGACCAGCCCCGAGTCCGCCGCCACGGCTTGCGACACGGATCAGCCCGAAACAGATCTGTTCGACACCGACGGCGCCATTTATATGGGCAGCCGCCGCGATCCGGCCGGCTGCACGGTGGGCCTGTTCGGCGTGCCTTACGACGGCACCACCTCCTTCCGCCCCGGCACCCGCTTCGGGCCGGCGGCGATCCGCGAGGTGAGCAGCGGCCTGGAGACCTACTGCCCCCAGCTGGATCTCGATCTGGAGGATCTGGCCTTCGCCGATCTCGGTGCCGTGGACATCCCCTTCGGTGCCCCCGAGCCGGTGGTGCAGGCTGTCCGCAGGGCGAGCCAGGCGGTGCTGGCGATGGGTCTGCGTCCGTTGATGCTGGGGGGGGAGCACTCGATCAGTTCCGGTGCCGTCGGCGCCGTGGCTGAGCGCTATCCGGATCTGGTGCTCGTGCAGCTCGATGCCCACGCCGACCTGCGCCACGAATGGCTGGGGGCCCGTCATAGCCACGCCTGTGCCATGCGCCGCTGCCTGGAGGTGCTGCCCAGCCAGCAGCTGCTGCAGATCGCCATCCGCAGTGGCACCCGCGAGGAATTTTCAGAGCTGCGCAGCACGGGCCGGTTGGTGGCGATCGAGCGCATGGCCGAGGCGCTGCGGCCGCTGCGCGGCACACCCCTCTATCTCACCGTCGATCTGGACTGGTTTGATCCGGCGGTGATGGCCGGCACCGGCACCCCCGAACCGGGCGGCTTTCTGTGGCGCGATTTTGCCGCTCTGCTGGATGAGCTGCGCCACCACAACCTGGTGGCGGCCGATGTGGTGGAGCTGGCGCCCCAGCTGGATGGCACCGGCGTCAGCAGCGTGCTGGCCGCCAAGGTGACCCGCAGCCTGCTGTTGCTGCTGGGGGCCGCGCGCTGAGGGGCACGACCTGCTGCAGGCCCTGGCCTGGCTGACCCGGTCAGCACTGTGCGCTGCAAACGTCTCAGGCCCAGGCGTTGTTGTCTCACCTGGCTGGCGTGCCGCTGCCGTGTCGCCCTCGCCCGGCCAGCGCGGCTCCGTCGTCCGTCCGACCCTGGGCAACGCCCCCCCGAAGCCCTCGGGGGATCCGCTGCCCAGGGTCGGGATTCAGTAGCAGCAGGTGCCGCTGGTGCGTTGCTCGCGCAGGCGCTCGTGCTGCTGACCGATCAGCAGGATCGCCAGGGTGGGGTGGTTGTGCACCAGATTCAGGAAGCGGAGACGATCGAGGCGCAGCACCTCCACCGGGGTCAGGGCCAGCGCATCGCTGCGATGCATCCCCTGGTGCCAGACGATGTCGCGGTAACTGAACAGCTCCCCGGGGCGATAACAGGTGCGATCCCCTTCCTCGGCCTGTAGTTCAACGATGCCGCGCTTCACCGCGTAGATGGCATCGGCCCGGCTGCCACGACGGAAGACCGTCGCGCCGGTGGGCAGGGTGAAGGTTTCACAGTCCGCCTGGGCGGCCATCAGTTCGATGGGGGCGGTCAGCGCCGGGGTTGCAACCAAGATCCGTCACCTCCGGGGTGAATAGGGCAGGACAGGCTTTGAAGCCTGGACTGATCTCTATACACCAGCCTCGACCCACCCGTCCGTCAGAAGGGGCCGCACACCCCCTGTCAGGGTCAGATTGCGGTTTTGCTTCAGAATTGGGGCAGCACGGCCGCCAGGCTGAGCTGCCGGTCGCCGCCGCTGCCCAGGGCAGGAGCGCTCGGGCCGCCGGGGTTGAGCACCGGCAGGCGCGGCAGGCGTGCCATCCAGTGGTGGCAGGAGAGTTCGGCGATCAGCTCCGGATGGATCGGCAGCTGGCGCAGCTGACACCAGCCCAGGTCGGCGCCGCTGGGGGGCAGGCAATGGCGGCAGCTGCGGCAGCAGGGGCGTGTCCCCATCCCGGTGATGGCGGTGTGTTTGTGTCTGGCGACACGGTAATCAGGCGGACCCGTTCTGAGACATCGCCCGGCGCCCCTGAGCCGGTTTGCGGCCAACTCTTCAGGCGTTGTGCGGAATTGGCAGGCACGGGCTGTCCTGCGACAGGCCGCCTGCCGGCCGCGACAGAGCATCCGCCGCAACGCTTCTCCGCCGCAGGCACAACAAGGTCTCCGGCACAACAGGTCTGTGGCACAACGGCCCTCGGCCACGGTCGCGCTCCGAACAGCCCGCGCTCCGAACAGCCTGGGCTCCGCCGGCCTCCATAGGATCCGCCCCATCCCTGCTGTGCCTGCGGCCATGGCCGATCCGTCGAGCGGTCCCGCCGCTTCCCTGCGTCGCACCCCCCTGGAGGCCGCCATGCGCGCGGCTGGTGCGCGGCTGGTGCCCTTCGCCGGCTGGCAGATGCCGGTTCAGTTCGCCGGTCTGGTGCAGGAGCACCGGGCTGTGCGCAGCCGCTGCGGCGTGTTCGACATCTCCCACATGGGCGTGCTGCGCCTGCGGGGTGAGGGCGTCAAGGATGCCCTGCAGGCCCTGGTGCCCAGCGATCTGTTCCGCATCGGTCCCGCTGAGGCCTGCTACACGGTGCTGCTCAATGCCAGCGGCGGCATCCGCGATGACCTGATCGTCTACGACCGCGGGCGCCGGCCGGGCCCGGATGGCGAGCGCGATGAAGTGCTGCTGGTGATCAATGCCGCCTGCGCCGAGGCCGACACCGCCTGGCTGCGCAGCCAGCTGGAGCCCGCCGGCATCACCATCAGCGACCGCAAGGGTGAGGGCGTGCTGCTGGCGTTGCAGGGGCCGGAGGCAGCCGCCCAGCTGCAGGCGCTCAGCGGTAGCGATCTCTCCGGCCTGCCGCGCTTCGCTCACCGGGATCTGGTGCTGGCTGGGGAAGCCAGTGGGGCAGCGGCCGCAGCCGAGCTGTTCGTCGCCCGCACCGGCTACACCGGCGAGGATGGTTTTGAGCTGCTGCTGGAGGCGGAGGCGGGCATCGCCCTTTGGCACCAGCTGCTGCAGCGCGGTGTGGAGCCCTGCGGCCTCGGGGCCCGCGACACCCTGCGCCTGGAGGCGGCGATGCACCTCTACGGCCAGGACATGGACGCCACCACCACGCCCCTGGAGGCGGGACTGGGCTGGCTGGTGCATCTGGAGAATCCCGTCGCCTTCCTCGGCCGTGAGGTGCTGGAACGCCAGAGCGCCGAGGGGGTGAGCCGCCGGCTGGTGGGCCTGAAGCTGCAGGGCCGCGCCATCGCCCGCCATGGCTATCCCGTGCTGCACGACGGGGCGGTGGTGGGCGAGATCACCAGCGGCACCTGGTCGCCCACCCTGGGTGAGGCGATCGCCCTGGCCTATGTGCCGGCCGCCCTGGCCCGCCTCGGCAGCGAGCTGGCGGTGCGCATCCGCGACCGCGAGGAGCCGGCCGTGGTGGTGAAGCGACCGTTTTATCGGCGCGGCTGAATGGCGCGATCGGTGAACGGGAAGGGCACGCGCACCACAAAGGGCTGCCCTCTACCAGGGGGCACCGAGCAGGCTGATCCCACTCCAGAAGAAGGGATGATCGAGCCCATCGCGCACCCGCCGTTGCTGCGTGGCGCTGAGCTGCTCCAGCAGCGGGCGACCATCCGGCCCGAGCACCCGCTCACCCTCGAGGCGGATCTGGCCGCGGGCCATCGCCAGCCGGGTGGCCTGCAGGGCTTCCGCCTTGGGCAGCCCCTGATAGAGATAGCGATAGAACTGCACAAAGAAGGCCGATGTCGCTACATCATCGACATACCAGAGGGTGCCGATCGCACTGCGGGCGCCGGCCTGCAGGGCCAGCCCGGCGAAGCCCAGCTCACTGTCCCGATCGCCCAGGGCGGTGCGACAGGCGCTGAGGGCGATCAGATCGATCGGCTGCCCACGGCGCCGCTGGCGCATCTCCGCGAAACGATCCAACGGAATCGAGCCGGTGCCGGTGAACAGCCGGGACTGACTGGGCCCACCGGGCAGGAATTCGGCATGGGTGGCCACATGCACACGGGCCACCTTGGTGTCAGCCACTTTCTGCAGCAACACCGACGGTGTGAAGGCCTGATCGAAATAGGTTTCTCCTTTCTCTCCTGAAATCCGACTGATTTCCTGAGGCACCAGCGGCAGCGGCGCAAGGCCCTCGAACCGCGACGACCCCGCACAGAGCTGGCGGGCATCCGCTGCCGTTTCCGGCACCGTCAGAGAGGTGAGTCCAATCGAAGGGGTGAGCGAAAAGGCATAGCGTTCACCGAAGTATTGCGCACCATCGTGCAACGCTGCCAACGGCACCGCCTGCAGGCCGGGATCCGCAGCCACCAGTAGGGTCGTGACCCCGAGGCGCTGCAGATCGGCAGCCATCGGAGCGATCAACAGCGAATACAGCACCCGCGATGGTGAGGCGGCATTGCCGACATCCAACGACTGCTGGCGAGAAAGCTGGCTGTAGAGCGCGCGTAGAAGTGTGCTGAATTCCGCTTGATTCACCGGCACCCGTTTACCGATCGGTTCTCCCTCCGGTGCCACCAGGGTGAGATCCAGAAAGCTGGCCGCTGCTGGGCTGGCGGCTGACGCTGTCGGCGTGGCTGAGGCGGGCGAGGCCGCCCCGCTGTTGAAACTCAGCCACAGGACGGCCGGGGTGTAGCGGCTGGCTTCAAAACCACTCGGTTGCGATCGCGCATCCGCCAACGGCTCCGGCGCCCGCCGCGACGGTGGCGGCTCGCTGCCGGCAGCCCACGCCCGCGGTCCGGGCAGGCCACCACTGAAGCCGGCGAGAGCGGCAAGGATCAGGAGGCAGGTGCGACGCATCGACATCGGAAGCAAGGAGGAACGGAACCGCCATCCGTTTGGTGCATGGCGATCGGACTGGCTGGAACGGCTGAGGGCCCTCACGGCGATGGTCGCCCCCTGGAGCGCATCCACTGGCTGATGCGGCGCAGGTAGGCCTGCAGTTGTTCAATCGAAAGGGGTGGAGACAGGGCCTCCTCGTCCAGCCCGAGCTTGCGCGCCGTTTCTTCCTGCACCCGGGCTGTGCCGCTGCTGAAGCCATCGCGCAGGGTGGCGCCATCGACCGCGGTGAACGGTCGATCGGCCAGCGAAAGATCCCCCGCCAGCCCCTCAGAGTCCAGGGACGCTCCGGGCTGGCCTGAGCCTGCGTCCGGCGGTAGCAGAGACAGCCCGTCACTGCTGAACGAACCACCCTGATCGGTCGACACGACAAGCAGCGAGGGCCTGGGGTCGCCGGTGAACACGCTAACCAGAGGTGTCGGTGTCGGAGAGACCTGCGGGGAGGTCTGACGATCGTTGCGCAAGGGCTCCTGGCCGAGAGCATCGGTCAGGATCACGTGAGTGACCGGGTTGCGGAGCGCCTGATCCACAGGGGATGGCTTTGGCGCTGGCGCTGGTGTCGGAGGTGAAGGTGAGGGTGTGGGCGGCTGCGGCGATGGGGTAGGCGGCTCCGGCGTCGGCGTCGGGGGTTGTGGCGTGGGTGTCGGCGCAGGGGTCGGCGACGGCGTTGGGCTCGGAGCAGGAGTTGGCGTCGGTGTGGGCGCCGGTGACGGCGTTGGGGCTGGAGTGGGCGCTGGAGTGGGAGAAGGGGTGGGCGTCGGCGTTGGAGCTGGTGTGGGTGCGGGGGTTGGCGTGGGCGTCGGTGACGGCGCTGG
>JBJTQH010000122.1:0-30853 GCA_046075505.1 Cyanobium sp.
AATTTCTGCATCATCGCCCACATCGACCACGGCAAATCCACCCTGGCCGACCGGCTGCTGCAGGACACGGGCACGGTGGCCGCCCGCGACATGCAGGAGCAGTTCCTCGACAACATGGAGCTGGAGCGCGAGCGCGGCATCACGATCAAGCTGCAGGCCGCCCGCATGGAAACCAGGGCGGCGGACGGTGAGCTGTATGTGCTCAACCTGATCGACACCCCCGGCCACGTGGACTTCTCCTATGAGGTGAGTCGCTCGCTGCAGGCCTGTGAAGGGGCGCTGCTGGTGGTGGATGCCAGCCAGGGGGTGGAGGCCCAGACCCTGGCCAACGTGTATCTGGCGCTGGAGAACGATCTGGAGATCATTCCGGTGCTCAACAAGATCGACCTGCCCGGTGCCGATCCCGAGCGCATCAAGGAGGAGATCGAGGCGATCATCGGCCTGGACTGCTCCAGGGCGATCGCATGTTCCGCCAAGACCGGCCTGGGTGTGCCCGAGATCCTGCAGGCGGTGGTGGAGCGGGTGCCGCCGCCGCCGGACAAGGTGGCGGAACCGCTGCGGGCGCTGATTTTCGATTCCTATTACGACGCCTACCGGGGCGTGATCGTTTATTTCCGGGTGATCAGCGGCACGATCGCCCGCAAGGACAAGGTGCTGCTGATGGCCAGCGGCAAGACCTACGAACTCGATGAAGTGGGCGTGATGGCCCCGGATCAACGCCAGGTGGACAGCCTGCATGCCGGCGAGGTGGGCTACCTGGCGGCCTCGATCAAGGCGGTGGCCGACGCGCGGGTGGGCGACACGATCACCCTGGCGGCGGCGCCGGCCAGCGAGCCGTTGCCGGGCTATACGGAAGCCAAGCCGATGGTGTTCTGCGGCCTGTTTCCCACCGATGCCGATCAGTATCCGGATCTGCGGGAAGCGCTGGACAAGCTGCGCCTCTCCGATGCGGCCCTGCAGTACGAGCCGGAAACCAGCAGTGCCATGGGCTTCGGCTTCCGCTGCGGCTTCCTGGGCCTGCTGCACATGGAAATCGTGCAGGAGCGCCTCGAGCGCGAGTACGACCTCGATCTGATCGTGACGGCGCCTTCGGTGATCTACCGGGTGAACATGCTCGATGGCAGCACCGAAATGATCGACAACCCGGCCACCCTGCCCGATCCGCAGAAACGCGAATCAATCGAGGAGCCTTACGTGAAGCTGGAGATCTACACGCCCAACACCTACAACGGCACCCTGATGGAGCTGTGCCAGGAGCGGCGCGGCGAGTTCATCGATATGAAATACATCACCACCGATCGCGTCACCCTGCACTACGAGCTGCCCCTGGCTGAAGTCGTCACCGACTTCTTCGATCAGATGAAGAGCCGCACCAAGGGATATGCCTCGATGGAATACCACCTGATCGGCTACCGCAAGAATGATCTGGTGCGCCTCGATGTGCTGATCAATGCCGAGAAGGCCGATCCACTCACCACGATCGTGCACCGCGACAAGGCCTACAACGTCGGCAAGGGTCTGGTGGAGAAGCTCAAGGAACTGATCCCGCGTCAGCAGTTCAAGATTCCGATTCAGGCCGCGATCGGCAGCCGCGTGATCGCCAGCGAAAGCATCAGTGCCATGCGCAAGGATGTGCTCGCCAAGTGCTACGGCGGCGATATCAGCCGCAAGAAGAAACTGTTGCAGAAGCAGGCCAAAGGTAAGAAACGGATGAAGGCCATGGGCCGTGTTGAAGTGCCACAGGAGGCCTTCATGGCCGTGCTCAAGCTCAACCAGTGAGCCGGCGATGACCCCTCCGATCCATCGCTCCGCAAACCATGGCTGAAGCGGAGGCCTATCCCCACCATCGGCTCTACAGCCCGATGGTGCATCGCGAACTCAGCGTCGCCTGGATCCAGCAGGCTCTGCTGCTGGGGGGCCGGCATCGGCTTGATCTGGGGCACGCCAGCCGCTCAGACGCCCCGGCCTTCCACTGCCTCGAATTCGGGTGTGGCCACGGCCTGAATCTGATCCTCAATGCGGCAGCCCACCCGGAAGGGCGCTTCTACGGCGTGGATCTCAATCCCTCCCATGTGGCCGGTGCCACAGCCCAGGCCGCGCAGCTGGGTCTGGGCAACATCGCCTTCGCCGTGGCGGATCTGCGCAGCTTTGCTGCCGGTCGCCCCCAGCGGGGCCCCGGTGCCGATTGGCCGGATCAGGTGGATCTGGTGCTCGCCCACGGCGTGGCGGCCTGGGTCTCCCCGGAGGTGCGCCAGGCGCTGGTGGCAGCGGCGGCGGCTCTGCTGCGCCCCGGTGGCGTGTTCCTCTGCTCCTACAACACCTATCCCGGCTGGCTGTCCCAGAGCCCGCTGGTGATGCTCTGCCAGGAACTGGCGCGGCAGGCGGGCGGCACGGCCAGCGCCTCGTTGATCCGGGCCACTGCCGAACGGGTGGCGGCCATCCTGGGGCCCGCCGATGCCCCCCTGCCCCTGGGAGTGGCCTATCCCCAGCTGCGGAGGATCCTGGAAACCCTGCCCAGCCGGCCGGGGGCCTACCTGGAGGGGGAGTTCGTCCCGACCCACCAGCCGCAGTATGTGGCGCCGATGCACCGCCTGTGTGCCGCCCACGGCCTCACCGCCGTCGGCTCGGCGACGCTGCCGGAGCAGTGTGCTGCGATGCTCGATCCAGTGCGCCGTGCCCTGATCGACACGGAACAGGATCCAACGCTGCGCGAGGTGCTGTTCGATCTGGTGATCAACCAGTCATTCCGCCGCGATCTGTTCGCCCACGGCGTTCGTCCTCCCGCACCGGCCTGGCGCCAGCAGGCCCTCGGCGAGCTCACCCTGGTGCGCCGCGCCGGCCACTGGCCGGACAACGGCGCCTTCGCCACCTCCATGGGGAGCGTGGAGGTGGCCCCGGCCGCCTATCAGGCTCTGCGCGATGCCCTGGCCGCCGCGCCGTGCACGCTGGCTGAACTCGTGGCGCGATCGGGTGACCCCCTTGAAGACACCGTGCCGCTGCTGTCGGTGTTGGTTCACAGCGGCCTGATCAGCCTGGGCGCCGCAAGGGGTGAAGCGGAGCCGCAGACGGGCGAACAGCAGGCAGCGATTGCCAACTTCAATGATCGCGTTGTGCAGCGGACCACCGCCGGCGAACCGTTCGGATGGCTCGTGTCGCCGCTGTTGCGCCAGCCGGTGGCGATCACAGCGGTGCAGGCCTTCTTCCGAGACCTGGCCGGGCTGTCGATGGCTCCTGAGGAGGTGGCGCAGGTGGTGGCGATGGGACTGGAGATGGCGGGCGCCTCCCTCAACGATGGGCTGGACCGTCCCCTGGAGGATCCTCAGCACGTTGCAGCTCATCTGATCAACGCCTGGACCAGCTTCCGCCGCGATCAGCAGCCCGAGTGGCAGCGGCTGGGGCTGTTGCCCGGCGCCGCCAGCTCCTGATCCGCCCTCGGGGCACGGCCCTGGCTGTCGCAGACGGCCGCTGCCCGGCCGGGGTACCGCCGGCGCGGGCGTGGCCGGCACGGGAGTGGTCAAGCGGCGAACGGGCGCCTGTCCCGTCGCGGGAAGGTTTGGTGGCGTCGTCCTCCCCAACCACGATGGGATCTGTTGCAGCGGGGCCGCCCCATCTGCGGCCGCGATCGGACCGGCGGCGCGGCACGGGCGGCTTTCTGCTTCCGCTCGCCTCGCTGCTGTCGATGCTGCTGTTGCTGGGCAGCCTGTCGGTGCAGGCGGTGAGCCTGCAGGGGCAGCGACGGGGGGCGATGGAGCAGCAGCTGCGGCAGGCGGAGGACCGCCTGGCCTCCGCGGCCCAGGCTCTGGTGGCCCGCATTCAGATGCAACACGCCTGTCTGCTGCCTCTGGAGCGCAGCAGCTGGCCCCTGGCTCCCTGCGCGGCGGCGGCGGATCTGGTGGCGCTGAGCGCCGGTGACCTGCTGGGCAGCCCCTGGCAGCTGCTGCGCTGGCAGCCCAGCCAGCCGCCGGCCACCGCAGCGGCCGCACCGCTGTCGATGGAACTGCTGCTGGCGCTGCCGGCCGCACCAGGGGCAACGATGCAGCGCGGTGCCTTCAGCCTGCGGCTGGTGGGCCGTCCCGCACGCGTGCTGGATCTGCGGCCGCTGGGCCTGCGGGGGGAGGCACCATGAATCTGGTGGATGTGCTGATGGCGGGGCTGGTGTTCAGCATCGGGGCCGGCTCCTCGCTGCAGATCTGGAGCCTGGTCTCGGTGGGGGTGCTGCAACAGGAACAGCGGCAGCAACAGGCCGATCGCCTCGAGGAGGAACTGGCGGCCCTGGAGGCGGTGCTGCGTCTGCAGAGTCGCCGGACCACCCCGATCGCGGCGGGCGAGCTGCCCCAGCGGTGCCAGGTCGCCGCCGCGGCCCTGCACACCTGGCTGGTGTCACGGCCCCTGGGAGCTGGGGTGGAGCGCCGGCTGACCATGCTGCCCGATGGGGAGGGGGTGCTGCTGGAGCTGGCGCATACGGCTGGAACCTGGCAGCGGCAGCGGCTGTATCACCCGGCTGCCCATGGACTCTGCCCGCCGGCAGCACCGCGGCCTGCTGAGCCGGGGGGTGAAAGCCATGCCTGAGCGCCGAGATCCGCGCCATCGCGGCCGCTGGAATCGCCACGCGGCAGCGGCTGCAATCAGCAGCGGTGTCCGGCGGCGACAGGGCAAGCACTACGGCAGCAGCGGCAGAAGCGGCAGCGGCCTCAGCCTGCTGGAACTGCTGTTGGTGACGACGCTGCTGGGAGGAATGGCCCTGCTCAGCCTGCGACAGGAGGCCAGCGCGCTGGCGCGGGAGCGGCTGGAAAGTGCCACCCGACGGCTGGCACTCGGACTGGAGCAGGCCCGCAGCGAAGCCTCCCGGCAGGGTCGGCCCTGTGTGCTCGCCTTGGGCGCCAACGGCTGGCGGGCGCCTGAGCAACCGTTTCTGGCGCCGTGTTCTGTGGGAGATCAGGCCTTCGGGGAGGGGATCGATACCGGTGCGATCCAGCTGGAGCACAACCTGCCGGAGCAGGTGCGGTTCAGCAGCAACGGGCTGGTGCTCGATGGCGGCACCGTGATCCTCTCCACCGCCGGCACCGAACTGGTGCGTTGCCTGGTGATGTCCCTGCCTCTGGGGGTGGTGCGGCTGGGACGCTGGCAGCAGCAGAGCTGTCGGGTGGATCCCAGCCTGTAAGCGCTTGCCGGTGTGCGATCGCCACCGACGGCGACATCCTCACCAGCCTGCGGCCTTGTCCGCCCCTGAGCCACCCGCCTCACAGCCCCGTTCTGAACCGTTGCAGATGATGACGCTGCCCCTGTCGACAGGAATGGGCCCGACACCAGGACGGCGCCGGCAGGCGGGGGCGGGCTTCACCCTGGTGGAGCTGTCGCTCGGCCTGGGGCTGGGATCGATGCTGTTCGTGGTGCTGCTGCAGGGGTTGCTGCTGCAGGGCAACGGCAGCGAACGACTGGTGCGACAACTGCGCGAGCGCGCGGTGCAGCGCCGGGCGCTGGAGCTGATGCGCGGCGAGGTGCTGCGGGCGGAGCGGCTGGTGCTGCAGGGCGAAGCGGGCCTGCCGGCTCCCTGCCCGTTGGCGGGGCGGCGCCCCGTGCTGCAGCTGCAGACGCCGCAGGGAGCGGTGATCTACACGGTGGGGGCACCCCCCAGCGACATCTGGCGAGGGCAGGTGCTGATGCGCTGCGGACCGGCCTATGGGCTGGATGGGGAGATCAGCGAGGGGCAGAGCCAGAACCGGGTGCTGCTCGATTCACTCGCCTCCTCCGGAGGCTTTGCAGCCACCCGCAGCGAAGCCCTGAGGCTGCAGCTGCGCCTGCAGCAGCGGTTTCGACTGCGCGATGGCACGACGCAGGACATTCACAGCGCCCTGGAGATGGCCACCGCGGAGATCGATCTCTGAGGGCTGGAAATCGCTCTCGGCAGACACACTTCTCCGAAATGAGAAACTTGCCAAGGGAGAGGCGTCATTCAAAGCTGCAATTGATACTACCCATATCAGTCGCTTCGCTAGAAATTTCAATGATGGCCTTGCGATGCTCGAGACGGGATCGACTGGAGAAGCAAGCGATTCCATCAGCCCCGATATCACCCCATATCGCTTCCAACTTGCCACCCTGATTGAGCCCATCACACCCCTCAAGAACGACAACACCCCCTCGCGACAAATTGCGAGGGGGTGGAACCGGCCTCAGTCCTACACCAGAAGCATTAATCACCGCACAGGCCTTGCCATAACTAATCAAATCCGCAATGACACTACCCATCAAGGCCGCGCCGCGGGCCTGCCTATAAACAGGAATCGCATAAACAATAAGAATGCCCAAGACACTAACAACAATTAAAAACTCAATCAGAGTGAAGCCAGAAAATGCATGGATAAACCCCGATGGCCTGCGCCGGAACTGGCGGGAACAACGATGGCAGCTGGGACGCACTAATTGAGCATGATTCACAAAGATTCCGAGTCATCAAGATCAAGCAAGAAAATAGAGATAAGCGGGAAGGGCAGGCAAATCCGGTAACAAGGAAATATTACATCTTGGCAAGTAGCAGACCGAGAACAATGCAGCGACACAACTTAAATATAGACTAAGAGAGGCTGATATTATGCCTTGCAAGAGCGAAATAAATATATAAATAAATAGGTTATTGAATACATGAAATTTTCAGTAAATATTAGGCTTTAAATTCACAGACAATTTGATCAGAAGTTACGTTGGGTGCTATTGTAAGGACCGCCTTTGCAGAAGTAGACGCCGAAGAAACAGTCAGGCATTTAACATTTGCTGACCTTGCAGTACCCCATTTCGCAGTAACCACACCCCCGGTAGTGGTGCATGCTGTACTGAAAGCAACGCCATCGTTAGCCGGTTCACTTCCGGGCACGCCATCACCAGAAACATTATTCGGTGCTGTACCTACGCCGGTCGACTGATGTACAGCGCAAGCCTTGGCAAAACTGACGGCTTCGCTCACCCGAGAGCCAATGGCTGCCGAGCCGCGGGCCTGCAGGTAATTGGGGAGCGCCACCGCGCCCAGGATCCCGAGGATGGCCACCACGATCATCAGCTCCACGAGGGTGAAGCCCGCGCTGCCGGCCTGACGGCGGCGACGATCAGAGAGGTGCAGAAGCAGACGCGCCTGGAAGGAGGCTCGGCTACGCGCCTGAGTGAGGGCCATCTGAGGAGCTGGCAGAGGTGGTCACTAGGCTTGTAGCAGGCCTGCCCGGGGGGCGGCAACCACTTTCTGAATATTTTCTGAAACTCTCACAAGCCTTGACCCAGGGTCCCGCCGCTGACAGCAGCTCCCGCAGCCCGGCCTCCCTGCGGATCTGGCTGCAGTCCACCACCGTGCTGGCGGTGCTGGCGGGCTACACCGCCTTGGTGGTGCTCACCGTGAGCCTCAACCGGATCAGCCGCCGCCAGGATCACCAGGTGCTGATCGATCGCATCAGCGTCGCCCTGATCCAGCGGGTGCGCTCCGCCAGCGAGTTCGAGGCCGTGGCCCGGCGGCTGCTGTTGCCGGGGCTGGAGGTGCGGCTGATGCCGGCGGGGCCGGAGCAGTCGCCCCGCCTGCGCTGGTCTGACACTCAGGTGATGCTGGAGAGCATCAGCCCTCTGATCCTGCGCGATGGCCTGCCGCGCTCGATGCTGCTGCGTCAGGACGTCAGCGACTCCCTGGCCCAGCAGAACCTGTCGCTGCAGCTGCTGGCGGCCGGGGCCGGCGCCTCCGCCATGCTCACCGGCCTGCTGCTGCGGCCCGTGCTGCGCATCGGTCTGGTGCAGCCGCTGCAGACCCTGAACGATCAGCTCTCCGCCTACCGCTCCGTCACCGATCCGCCACCGCCCCTGGATGTGGGGTCCCAGCCCGAGGAGCTGCAGCCGATCGCCGCCACCTTCAACGCGATGCAGGAACGGCTCACCAGCTCGTGGGAACGGCAGCGCACCTTCGTCGATGGCGTCGCCCATGAGCTACGCACCCCGATCACCCTGATCTCCGGCCATGCCCAGAGCCTGCAGCGCCAGAACGAGGCCGCCGCCCTGGCCCCCTCCCTGGCGCTGATCACGGCGGAGGCACGTCGCATGGGGGCGATGGTGAGCGACATGCTCGACATGGCCCGCAAGGATGCCGGGCGTCTGCAGCTGCGCCGCCAGGCGATCGATGCTGAGGATGCCGTGCTGGAAGCCTTTGAACGGCTGGCCCCCGGCTGCGATGGCCGCCTGCGGTTGCAGCCCCCCTCAGAAGACGAAATCCTGCCCCTGGCGGCTGGCGATCCGGAACGGCTGGCCCAGTGCCTGGTGGCCCTGATCGACAACGCGCTGCGCTACGCCCCGGCTCCGACGCCGATCCGCCTCTCGGTGGAAGCGAACCCCGCCGGGGTGCTAATTCACGTCATGGACCGCGGGCCGGGGGTGCCACACGAGGAACGTCAGGCGATCTTCGAGCGCTTCGTGCGCGGTGGTGCCGCCGTGGATACCCGCGGCAGCGGTATCGGCCTGGCGGTGGTGCAGTTGCTGATGGAGGCCATGGGCGGCCAGGTGACGGTCCGGGATGCCCCCGGCGGCGGTGCCGACTTCCAGCTGCATCTGCCTCTGTTCGAAGCCGCCTCGCCAGAGGCCACCCCGCAGCCAGCCAGCGACACCGGCTGACCCGGAACAGGGCTGGTCTGGGGCTGATCTGGCCGCAAGGGCCATGGCCGCGCGCGCAGGTGGCCAGGAAGAGCCTTCAGAGGAGCCTCACCGCCAGCCTGGGCGATGGGCGCTCAGCGAACGGGCCCCTCCTTGATCATGAACCCCACGCCCCGCACGGTCTGGATCAGGGTGGGACTGCCGGTGGGTTCGAGCTTCTTGCGCAGATAGCGGATATACACATCGAGCAGGTTGTCATCCCCCATCCAGTCGGTGCCCCAGAGGGCATCGAGGATGCAGCGGCGTTCGTGCACCTGGTTGGGCTGGCGCAGCAGATGCACCAGCAGATCGAATTCCCGCGCCGTCAGATGGATCGAGCGCCCCCCCCGGTTCACCTCACGGCTGGCGGTGTTGACGCTCAGATCGGCGATGCGGAGCAGGCCGTCATCCACCTCGTTCAGACCGTTGCGACGCAGCCGCGCCCGCACCCGGGCCAGCAGCTCCTCAATCGAAAAAGGCTTGGTGAGATAGTCGTCGGCGCCGGAATCCAGGGCCTCCACCCGTTCCCGCACCTCGTCGCGGGCGGTGATCATCAGCACCGGCGTGCCAATCCCACCCTGGCGCATGCGCCGGCACACCTCGACACCGCTGAAATCGGGCAGCGTCCAGTCGAGGAGCACCAGATCCCAGCTTTCACCTCGGATCTGCCCGAGCGCCTGCTGGCCGGTGGCCGCCTCCTTGCACTCATAGCCCTCCACGCGCAGTTCGGTGGTCAGGAAATTGCGCAGTTCCGGATCGTCATCGACGATCAGCAGGCGTGAGGGAGTCATCGGCAACAGAGGAATGCGGCGGGATGGACGGAGCGGTGGCGCCGGTGGCCGGAGCGGGATCCAGATGTTCAACTGGATCAGACTCTAATCGGACTCTTTGCACCAGGGCTGACGACGCTGTGGCATTGCTGCGCTTGTATGGGGTCCCGTCTGTCCTGTCTCCGGTGTTCCTGCGCTGGCAGCCCCACACCCTCTCGGGCCGCATGGCGCGCTGGGGGGTGGCCATCGTGCTGCTCTACGGGTTGATCGCCCTGCTCACCCCCGGGCTGATCCAGCTGGGCTGGCTGCCGGATCCCAATGCCGGCCTCGACAATCCGATCTACGCGGCCCCATCCCTGCAGCACTGGTGCGGCACCGATCGGCTCGGCCGCGACGTGTGCGTGCGCACCCTGCCGGCAGCGGCGTCGCCCTGCAGGTGGTGCTGCTGGCGCTGGTGCTGGCGCTGCTGGTGGGAGTCCCCCTGGGCATGGTGAGCGGATACCTGGGGGGCTGGGTCGACCGGCTGCTGGTGCTGCTGATGGACACCCTCTACACCCTGCCGGTGCTGCTGCTCTCGGTGGTGCTGGCCTTCCTGCTGGGCCGCGGCCTCCCCAATGCGGCGGCAGCCCTGTGCGGGGGGTATGTCCCCCAGTACTTCCGGGTGGTGCGCAACCAGACGGACCAGGTGAAGGCCGAGCTGTTCGTGGAGGCCGCCCGCTCCCTGGGCGCCGGCCCCCTGTGGATCCTGCGCCGCTACCTGTTGCGCAATGTGATCACCTCGGTGCCGGTGCTGCTCACGCTCAATGCCGCCGATGCCGTGCTGGTGCTCGGGGGGCTGGGCTTCCTGGGCCTGGGATTGCCCGAGACGGTGCCGGAATGGGGGGGTGATCTGCAGCAGGCCCTCACCGCCGTGCCCGCCGGCATCTGGTGGACCGCGCTCTACCCCGGCCTGGCCATGTTTCTGCTGGTGCTCGGCCTGTCGTTTCTGGGGGAGGGTCTGGAGAGCTGGCTGGCAGCCCAGCCCAGCCGCGGCCGCTGAACCGGCCCCGCCCCAGCGGATCGGCGTTGCGCGCTGTGCCGCTGCGGCCCCCTCCCTCTACCCTGCCCTCAACTCCCGACGGCCGCAGCGGCACCCGCCTCTGGAATGCCCCCGGCGCCGCTCCTCCCCCTCTCTCCTGTGTTGACGCCATGGCCTGGTGGCTGGAGTTGGTTCTGCTGCTGCTGGCCCCGGTGCTCTGGCTGCGCGGCAGCAACGATCGCGATGAGGTGATCGGCCTGTTCGTGCGCTTTCTGGCAATCGTCGCCTTTCTGGTGGTGCTGATCGCCGGCCGGCCGCTGCTGCTCGAACTTCCCCTGCTCGCCCTGGCGCTGTGGCTGCCGAACGCCCTGGGTTGCGAACGTCAGGGGGAAGGGGGCAGGAGCAACTGATCGCCGATCCCCGGCCGGATCGTGATCGCCACGGCGGACGGGCGCCCTGCGTTGGCCGCCACCGGTGGCACCAGCCGGGCCGGCAGCGGCAACCCCTGGGCATCGAAGATCCAGCGCACCGCGATCGTGGTGAGCGTGCCCGCCTCCAGCCAGGGGGTGATCGTCACCGTCGGTCGCTGACGCGTCAGCTCGAGCGGATGGCAGCGATCCGGGTGACGGGCCATCACCTCGCTGCGACCGATGCACAGCTGAACACCACCCAGGGCCGGAGCCAGCAGCAGCTGCACCTGCTGCCGGGGCGGAGCCAGGATCTGCCGCAGCGGCGGCGACAGCCCGCGCGTGTCGTGGCGGAACAGGCGCATCTGCCAGAGCGGCTGGGCCCAGAAGCGGAAGGCACCATCGCCATCGCGGATCGAGGCGGGCGTGGGCGACCACCACTGGATCGGATCGAAAACCAAGCCGCCCCAGCGCGGCGCGGCGGTGCTCTGGGGCAGCAGGGGCACACGACGCTCCTGTCCCGCCAGGCCGCCGATCCAGCGCTCCGCCTCTCGATCCAGCCGGAAGAGGGCATGGCCATCGCTGCTGCTACGGCAGCCGGGGGTGGCCACACAGAGGCGCTGCACCGCTGCGGGCTGCTGCAGAGCGGCGCGATCGATGGCAAACCAGCGGTAGCCCAGGGTCCGGGCCAGCCGGGCTTCCGCGCCCAGACCCTGGCTGGAGGCCTGGGCGAACAGGCTGTCGGCGGGCGAGAGCTTGTAGGCGCCGTAGTTCGTGCGCAGGCCATCGCGAGGGAAGGCCAGAAAGGTGTCGTAGACGCCCCGATGGTTGCGGCTCTCCAGCTGGCCCGCCTCCGGGAAGGTGAGGTAAGGCGCAAACCAGACACGCCGCTGCTGCCGGGGGATCGCCGCCAGCAGATGGCGCAGGCTGGGCCGCTGCGGATCAGGGGGACTGTTCAGGCTCGCCAGCCGCTGCCGGATCGCGTCGATCTCCAGCCAGCGGCTGGCGGCCAGCAGCTCGATGCCGGTCCACAGGCCCAGCAACAGCAGGCTCAGCTGCAGCGAACCAGGCCGGGGGCGATCGCCGCCGGAGCGCTGCGGCGCCGTCATCGCGACCTCCGCCGGGCCGGGCGGCTGGTGAGCCATCGATCGAGGACCGCCACCACCATCAGCACGCTGGCGCCATAGGTGAAGGCGGTGAAGCGATTCAGGGAACGCAGCACCGGGCTGACCAGCACGGCGAACAGGGTGCCCAGCCCGCCCATCGTCATCCCCAGCAGCCCCACCACCGAGGTGAGCAGCAGCAGCAGGGCATAGAAGCGCAGATCGGATCGCTGCAGACCGGCGGCCGGCCACAGAGCGGCGCGGACCAGCGGCGCAGGCGGAGGTGACGGTGTGGAAGGCGGTGATGCGGCGGAGGTCGGTGTCGGTGCCGCTGGAGACGCCTCGGGCGGGCGGCCGGATGCCAGGGTCCAGAAGGCCATCACCCAGGCGATCGGGATCAGGAAACTGCCGCTGGAGGCGAAGAAGCTCTCGCGACCGGTGGCGATGCCGGCCTCCTCCAGGGTCTGGCGCAAGGCGGGCACCCACAGAGGCGGGATCACCCAGGTGAACGGCAGCAGGCCATAGCGGAACTGCTCGATCGGCAGGCGCGGGGTGGACCAGGCGGTGGGTGGCCCGCTGCCGCCGGTCACCGCCTGCAGCTTGGGGCTGTACAGCCACAGCAGAATCACCAGAAAGCCTCCGCCATAGGCCATGCCGCGCAGCGCCAGGCGTCCCAGGGAGCGCAGCTGCAGGCGGCGGGTGGCCGCCAGCAGCAGCAGCACCCCGTAGCTGCAGCCGAGCAACAGCAGCGTGAAGGCGACGTAGTACTCCTGGGCAGGGAGGCAAAGCAGCGCCGCCAGGGCTCCAGCGGCCGGCAGCATCCAGACGGGCTGTGGCGCCGCCATGGCCCGCCACAGCCCGCGGCAGGCCAGCAGGCCGGGGATCACCGCCCAGAGGCTGACCAGCGACAGATGGGTGAGCCGCGAAAAGGCACAGGGGGCAGTGGTGATCAGAAAGGCCGCCAGCAGGCTGGTGCTGGCGCGAAATCCCGCCAGGCGACAGGCCAGGGCGCTGAGGCTGAAGGTGAGGATGAGCCCCAGCAACAGCTCCGACTGCAACCCGTTCAGTGCGGTGACCGCCGCCATCCGGCAGGCCAGCCACCCGAGCTGGCTCGCCACCTGCGAACCCACGAAGAGCGTGCCGCCACCGGAGCCCACCCCATCCCCGATCCAACCGAGCTGAAAGGCTCCCGGCCGGCAGCTGGCCTCCAGCCCCATCGCCTGCCAGACCTGATCCTCTGCAGGCTGGCGAAGCTCCAGGGCACTCGGGATCCAGGCCAACACCGCCAGCAGGATCAGGGCCAGGCTGAGCAGCGGCAGCCACCAGGCTCGGCGCGCCACCAGCCCCTCCGGGCCGGGGCTATCTGTCCCCCTGGGGGGGCTCGGTTCGCTCGGCAGGGGAGGCAGCAGCGCTAGGGGAGGCGGCAAGTCACCCTACCGGCGGCGGCCCTGGATCCCTCAGGGCGCCGGGAACCAGCGCCGGCGAGCGGGACGGCACAGCCATGGCGGACCAGTGCTGCGCAGCGGACGCGCCTTCAGCAGCGCAGCCGCAGGGTCCGCGGCAGCTCCTCGGCGATGGCACCTTCCGCATCGAGGGCGGGATAGGGGCGACCCTGCTGGCGGCACCAGGCGGCCACCTGGGGATAGGCCCATTCGAACAGCCGCTGGTCGTACAACGCCGCCGGCACGCCCTCGCCCCGCTCGGGCAGCACACCGGCGGCCCGCCGCTGGCGCAGGGCCTCAAACAGCAGGGTGGCCGCAGCCACCGACACATTCAGCGACTGCACCATGCCCCGCATCGGGATCAGGATCGCCTGATCGACCAGCGCTGCGGCCGTATCGCTCAACCCCCACTTCTCCGCACCGAGCACAAAAGCCGTCGGACCGGTGAAGTCGCAGTCGCGATAATCGCAGGCGGTGGCGCCCAGGTGGGTGCCATAGAGCCGGAAACCCCGATCCCGCAGGCTGGCCAGGGTGGTGGCACTGTCGCGATGGCCGTGAAGCGCCACCCACTTCTGACTGCCCAGCGCCGCGTCATTGAAGGTGGGCACCCGCCCGGCCAGGCTGATCACATGGGCCTCCAGCACCCCCACCGCATCGCAGCTGCGCAGGATCGCCGACAGGTTGTGGGGCTTGTCGACGTGTTCCAGCACCACGGTGAGATCGGCCATGCGCTGATCGAGCACAGCGCGCAGACGCTCGTAGCGGCGGGGCAGCAGGGGCATGGTGCGCAGGAGGACAACAAGACGCCGCAGTGATCAGAACCGCTGATCAAAATCACTGGTCAGAACAGCTGGTCAGAACAGCTGATCAGAATCACTGTTCCGAACTGATGTTCAGAACAACAGTGTTCAGAAGCAGGAGTGCTCAGAGCAGCAGTTGTTTGGGTAGCAGCAGCGGATTGTTCAGCAGCGTGATCTCCAGATCGGCCTGGCGATCGCCGTTGCTGTCGGCCTGCAGCAGACCGTTCTCATAGCGCAACGCACCGGCGAGACCGGTGAACGGCTCACTGCCCCTGTAGGTGAGGCCCTGCCTGCCGGGCGTGGCGGGATCGATATCGATGCCGCGCAGATCGAGGCGATCGCCCTTGTTGCCCTGGAAATCACTGATCACATCCCTGCTGGCCTCGCCGGCGCTGGAATCGGACAGCGCCGTGAACACAAAGCGGTCGCCCCCCGCTCCTCCCACCAGCAGATCGCGGCCACCGCCGCCGCTGAGGCGGTCGTTGCCCCGCAGGCCCACCAACAGTTCGGGGCGCCCCTGATTGGTGCTGGGATCCGGCTGACCGATGATCAGATCAACCCGATCGGTACCCACCAACAGGCGGCCGCTGTCGGCTCTGGATAGGCCGCCCTTGAGCAGCTGACGGGGCAGCCCCAGTTTTGAGGGGCTCAGCCCCAGGGTGTTCAGATCATAAAAAATGGGCTGGCGTTGATCGGCCGGCAACAGCTGCTGCTCGGCGCCGATCATGCCGACCAGCACCACGTTGAAAACCAGCGTGGCATTGGCAGGAATCGAGCCGGTGCCGCTGCTGCCATAGCCCAGCTCAGGGGGAATCGTCAGTTCCACCACCTCACCGATACGGCGCCCGAACAGTCCCTGCTCCCAGCCCTGGATCACCCGGTTCTGCCCCAGGGTGAAGGTGAACAGCGGGAGCAGGGGGATCAGGCCCTCAAAGTTGAGGTTGGCATCGAAACGGGTGCCATCAGTGAGGCTACCGCTATAATAAACCCCGAGTAGATCTCCGGTCTGAACCTGGCGGCCCTTGGGGGCCTGCCGCAGCACGCGCAGCTGCAGATCATTGGGAAGAGAAAGGGTCTGGACCATGGCGAGATGGAGGGGCGCTGCTGGAAGAAGCGGTGGTCTGGCACCTCGCTTCAGCCGTTCTTCAGACAGCCTAGGCAGCTGGGACGCTGGGGCCACCGCCCCGATCGGGTGGTGATCGCCTGCCCAGCAAGGATGGACGACCTCTGCAGAAGGCAGCTGATGGCCAGGAAGGCCTCTGAAGCAAGCACAGGTGGAAGCACAGAAAGCAGCACGGAAGCAAGCTTTGACGAGCGGGTGGTTGCCGCGGTCGCGCGCATTCCCCAGGGCCAGCTGGCCACCTACGGCCAGATCGCCGAGCTGATCGGCGCCTGGGGCTGCGCCCGCCAGGTGGGCTGGGCCCTGCGGCGCCTGCCGTTGCCCTCCGCCATTCCCTGGCAACGGGTGGTGAGCGCCAGCGGTCGCATCGCCATGACCCCCGCCCGTGAAGGCAGCGACTGGATCCAGCGGCAGCTGCTCCTGGCGGAGGGCATCGCCGTGGCACCCGATGGCCGCCTGCCCCTGGCCCGCCATCGCTGGTCGCCGCCGCCGGTGCTCGGGGAGGCAGGCCGTGCCGGCGGCAGTCGTCGTGGCAGTGCCGATGGCGGTACCGATGACGGTGCCGGTGAAGGTGACGCTGGCAGCGAAGGGATCAGCTCCCAGCGGGACTGAGGCACCGCAGCGCGACAGCTGCGACTCTGACCCTGCCCGGGATCGGGCGGCAATGCTGGTCTCCCCCCGCGAGCCGGACGGCTGGGATCGGGGCAGGGATCGGAATCGGCAGGCAGGGGCCAGAAGCGGCGCTCCTGCCTGCCAGCGGGGCGCGGCTCCGTTACACCTGGAACAGTCGGTGTCCGTTCATGCCCAAGCCTGCACCGCCCAAGCCTGCAGCGTCGTCCCCGCCGGCAGACGCGCCTGCCCGCCCATCCGGTCCGAGCGGTCTGGCCCCCCGGGCAGCCGCCTGGCAGGTGCTGCTGGCGGTGGCGGCCGGGGCCTATGCCGATGCAGCCCTGGAACGACAGCTGGCCCGCGACCCCCTCAGCAGTGCTGATCGGGCCCTGGCCACCGAACTGGCCTATGGGGCGATCCGGCAGCGGCGACTGCTCGATGCCTGGCTGTCGGCCCTGGGGCGGGTTCCCGCCGAACGGCAACCCCCGAAGCTGCGCTGGTTGCTGCATGTGGGGCTCTACCAGCTGCTGTTCAGCACACGCATCCCGGCGGCCGCCGCGGTGAACACCAGCGTCGAGCTGGCCCGCACCATCGGGCTGGAACGCCTGGCGCCGGTGGTGAACGGCCTGCTGCGGGCCGTGCTGCGGCGCCGCCAGGACGCTGGTCCCGAACCCTGGGCGGGTCTGGAGCTGCCCGGCGAGGCGGCCGCCTCACTGGCCCTGCGCCACTCGTTGCCCGACTGGCTGACGGCGCGTCTGCTGGAGTGGCTGCCGCCGGCGCAGGCCGAGGCCTTCGCGCGCACCTGCAACAATCCGCCGCCGCTGGATCTGCGCGTTCAGCCACTGCGCTGTGATCGCGCCGCCCTGCTGGAAGCCCTGGCGGCCGCCGGTGTCAGCGCCGACGCTCTGCCGGGCTGTCCCCAGGGCCTCACCCTGCGGGAGCGCCCCGGTGATCTGCGCGCCCTGCCGGGCTATGCCGAAGGCTGGTGGAGCGTGCAGGACCGCAACGCCCAGCGCATCGTGCCCCTGCTGGATCCCCGCCCCGGCCAGAGGGTGCTTGATGTCTGCGCGGCTCCCGGCGGCAAGACCACCCAGATCGCCGAGCTGCTGCAGGGGCAGGGGGAGCTGTGGGCCGTCGACCGCTCCGAGGCACGCCTGAAGCGGGTGGCGATCAATGCCCGCCGCCTCGGCGTGGAGGAGGGACTGCAACGGCTCGCCGCCGACGGCACCAGCCTGGCCGAGCTGCGCCCCGACTGGATCGGCCGCATGGATCGGATCCTGGTGGATGCCCCCTGCTCCGGTCTGGGCACCCTGGCGCGTCATGCCGATGCCCGCTGGCGGCTGCAACCGGAGGCGATCGATGCACTCGTGGCCCTGCAGGCCGCTCTGCTCGACGGCGTGCTGCCGCTGCTCGCCCCGGCCGGCCGACTCCTCTATGCCACCTGCACCGTGCATCCCCGGGAAAACAGCCTGCAGATCCGGGATCTGCTGCAGCGGCATCCCGGCCTGCAGCTGCTGCAGGAACACCAGTGGTGGCCGGGAATGACAGGAAACGGTGAGCCGCTGGCAGCGACAGAAGACAGCGGCGACGGCTTCTACGCCGCCCTGCTCGAGCGCCTGCCTGTCAGGGAAGCGGCGGCGGCGGCATGACCGGCGGCGGTGCGCTCAAGGGGACCGGATCGGCCGGCGCAGGCGGTGGGGGAGCCGCTGCCGGAGGGGGAGCGGAAGCCGCGGGTGGCGAGGGCGGCTGCCAGCGAGGCGCCGCCAGCGGAGGGCGTTCCGGGGTTTCCGGCAGGCTGGGGGGAGTCCAGCGATCGACCTGCGGATCGTCGGGCGGCGTGGCCTGATCGGTGGGGGGCTCCCAGCGGGTGTTGTCCTCCTCGGGCGGCGGCGCCTGCTCCCGCTGCAAGCGGGCGGTGGAGCCGTTGGGCTTGTTCCCCTTCTTCTTCGGGGGCACGTAGGGCTGGAAGCGACCGGTGAGCACCGGCTTGCGGGGGAACTGCTGCACCGGCAGATCCTTGGAAATGCGGCGCATGTAAGCCGACCAGGCGGCTGCGGCCTGGGCACTGCTGCTGCCGGTCTTGTAGTTGTCGTCGTAGCCGAACCAGACGGCGGTGGTGACCTGGGGGATGGAGCCGATGAACCACAGGTCGCGCGCCCCCTCAGCTGTGCCGGTCTTGCCGGAGACGGGGCGATCGCCAAGGCTGGCGGCACCACCGGTGCCGGCGGTGACCACCCGCTCCAGCATCCACATCAGGGCATCGGCCACATCACTGCTCAGAGCCCGCCGCGGCCTGGGGGCATCGACGCGGCGGCTCCAGAGCAGTTCACCATCGGGGCCGTAGATCTCCTCAAACGGCAGCGGTCTGACATAGACACCGCGGTTGTTGACCGCCGCGTAGGCCGCCGCCATCTCCAGCATTGTTTTCTCGTTGGCACCCAGCACCATCGCCGGGTAATCCCCGATCGTGCCGGTGATGCCCAGATCGCGAGCCACGCCGATGACACGCGGATAGGCCACCTTCTCGGCCACGGCGACCGCAGCGGAGTTCACCGAGCGGGCCAGGGCTGTGGTGAGGGGGAGATCCCCACCCGATCCCGGGATACAGAACCGCTTCGGCGGCCAGCCATCGAGATAGCAGCGGGCCCGGGCGGAGATCGTGTCCTCCGGCTTCATGCCGTATTTGAGGGCCGCGGCATAGGCGAACAGCTTGAAGGTGGACCCGGGGGAGCGCAGCGCCTGGGTGGCGCGGTTGAACTGGCTCTTCTGCCAGTCCTTGCCGCCCACCATCGCCCGCACCAGGCCGGTGCCCGGCTCGATCGACACCAGAGCGCCCTGCATGCTGCCGGCGCCGGCATTCACCGCCTGCTGCGCCTGGATCTGCCACTCCTTGTTCAAACCGCTGCGCACGGTGAGGCCGCCCACTTCGAGCTGCTCCTTGCTGAGCACACCGGGCAGTTCCTGCTCGAGCCAGCTGGTGAACCAGGGGGCCGGGTTATCGAAATACTTCGGTTCGGCAGGTTTCAGGCCCAGGGGGGCCGCCTCGGCCCGCGCCAACTGAGCCTCATCGATATAGCCCGCCTCACGCATCCGCTTGAGCACCACAGCGCGGCGCTGCAGGGCCAGATCCGGATTGACGAGCGGTGAATAGACCGAGGGTGCCGGCGGCATGCCGGCGATCATCGCGGCCTCCGGCAGGGTCAGCGTTTCGGGTGTTTTGGAGAAATACACCCAGGCGGCATCGGCGACGCCATAGGCGCTGGAGCCGAGATAAACGTAATTGACGTATTGCTCAAGGATCTGTGCCTTGCTGAGCTGGCGTTCGATCTTGCCGGCCAGCAACGCTTCCTTGATCTTGCGCAGCAGGGTGCGGTCCTGGCTGAGGAACACCGTGCGGGCCAGCTGCTGGGTGATCGTGCTGGCGCCCTCCTCCACCGATCCCTGGCTCAGGTTGCGCACCACCGCGCGCGAGATGCCGACCAGATCGACGCCATCGTGCTGGTAGAAGCGACGATCCTCCGCCGCCACAAAGGCGCGCTGAATCAGCAAGGGCACCCGTCCCGGCGGCAGCTTGTCGCGGGTGGCGGGGCCCTGCTTGACGACCACCTTGCCATTGGTGTCGATCACCGTGAGGGTGCCGGGCCGACTGAAGCTGCTGATGCGACTGGCATCGGGCAGCTGGCTGTCCATCAGGGCCACCAGGGCCACCTGGCCGAGGGAGACGCCGCCGCCGATCGCCGTGGCGGTGAGGGCCGGCAGCAGCCAGGTGCGTCGAAAACCGGCTCGCCGCTCCGAGGCATCGGCGGGGTCGGAATCGGCCTTCCTGCGGAACAGGCCGCGGAAGGGTCGGCCCAGGAGGGTCACAGCGCCAGGGCGGCGCCGCCGCCGATTTGGATCAGGGAACTGTGGCCGATCGCCAGGGCGGTGACGAGCATGCCGAGCACAAGGAACGGCTGGGCGCTGGCCTGGTATTTGACGTCGTAGGCGACAGGATCACGCAGCAGCCAGATGTCCTGGAAGGTGATCTGGGGCACGATCAGCAGCACCAGCAACACCGCCGCGAAGTGCTGGCCGATCGCGATCAGCACCGCCACCATCGCCAGCTGAAACAGATCGATCATCGCGGCGCTGATCCAGCTGGCCTTCTCGATGCCGAACACCACCGGCAGGGAGCGCAGACCGAGGGCACGATCGCCTTCCACACTCTTGAAATCGTTGACCACAGCGATACCAAGGCCCGCGAGGCTGTAAGCCAGGGTGAGCAGGGCCGTGGTCCAGGTGAGCTGGCCGAACAGGGCCTGACCGGCCCACCAGGGCAGAGCGATGTAGCTGGCGCCGAGGGCGTAGTTACCCAGCCAGCCATTCTGCTTGAGTTTGAGGGGAGGAGCGGAATAGATGAAGCTCACGAACGAACCACCCAGGGCCAGCAGCAACAGCACCGGCGTGTCGTGAGCGGCCCAGACATCCAGACCCCAGGCCACCGCCAGACCGGCGAGCAGCAGGATCCAGATCTGCAGCTTCACCTGAGCCAGGGGGATCGCCCCGGAAGGGATCGGCCGATAGGGCTCATTGATCGCGTCGATCTCGCGGTCGTAGTAGTCGTTGATCGTCTGGGTGTAGCCGGCCAGCAGCGGGCCGCTCATCACCATGCAGGCCAGGGCCGCCAGCAGATCCGGCAGGCGCCAGTGATAGCCGCCCGAGGCGGCGGCGCCGCAGATCACCCCCCAGATCAGGGGGATCCAGGTGACCGGCTTCATCAGCTGCAGCCGGATTTTCCAGATGCTGCTGGTGGTATCGGCGCCCTTCATGCCCAGGAGCTGGCGAGCACCGCCCGACCTGGAAGGAGCCGGAGCAGCGCCGGTGGAGTTGTCGGAACCCTGGGGGTCCTGGGAGGGGGTGTTGCTCACCGCGGGCATCGATCGCTCGACCCTCAGGCCGGCACGATCTCGTCGTCGAAGAACCAGGTGGTGCCGCCGGCCGTCAGGTCGACCACCACGCCGATCCCCTTGCCGTCGGTGACGCGGAAATCGCGGACGGTGCCGGTGGCGTCGGTCTTGAGGGCAGCGACAAGATCGGCGGGGATCCGGTCGCGCACCCGGGTGACCCGCACCTTCGAACCGATGCTGATGGCAGCCTGGGACATGGCCTGCGCGTCGTAAAGGTGGCGCAACCTTACCAGTGAACCCATGGTCGCCAAGCGCATCATCCCCTGCCTCGACGTGGCCGACGGGCGCGTGGTGAAGGGGGTGAATTTCGTCGGCCTGCGCGATGCCGGCGATCCGGTGGAGCTGGCCTGCCGCTACAGCGCCTCCGGCGCCGACGAGCTGGTGTTCCTCGACATCGCCGCCAGCCACCAGGGCCGCTCCACCCTGGTGGACCTGGTGCGCCGCACCGCCGAGGCGGTGACGATCCCGTTCACGGTGGGAGGGGGCATCAGCACGGTGGAAGGCATCACCGAGCTGCTGCGGGCCGGCGCCGACAAGGTGAGCCTCAACTCCGCGGCGGTGCGCGATCCGGAGCTGGTGGCGCGCGGTGCCGAGCGCTTCGGCTGCCAGTGCATCGTGGTGGCGATCGACGCCCGGCGACGGCGGGATGCCGCCGGGGAGCCCCAGCCGGGATGGGATGTGTTCGTCAAAGGCGGCCGCGAGAACACGGGGCTCGATGCGGTGGCCTGGGCGCGGCGGGTGGTGGCGCTCGGGGCCGGCGAGATCCTGCTCACCTCGATGGATGGCGACGGCACCCAGGCCGGCTACGACCTGGCCCTCACCCGCGCCGTGGCCGAAGCGGTGGAGGTGCCGGTGATCGCCTCCGGCGGCGCCGGCTGCATCGATCACATCGCCGCAGCCCTGCAGGAAGGCCAGGCCTCGGCAGCATTGCTGGCCTCCCTGCTGCACGACGGCCTCCTCACCGTGGAGGCGATCAAACGGGATCTGCTGGGCCGCGCCCTGCCGGTGCGCCCCCTGCTCGCGTCGGCGGGCAACGGTTCGTTACGTTGAGATCCACGCCTGACGCACCCGGCCGGCTCGCCTTGAACGCCCTCCTCGCGCTGCCAGCTCCTGTTTCCACCCTCACCGGCCTGCTGATGGTGGCGGCCGTGGTGGCCCTGGTGGCCTGGGCGCTGCAGCTGATGCAGGCCGCCACTGATCGACGCGAGTTCTCGCTGATGCTGGCCGGCTGCATGGTCTGCTCGGCTGCGGTGGGGCTGGCGACGGTGATGGTGCTGACGCTCACCGGTCCCGGCCGGATCGAGGCTCGCGGCCTGTTGCCCCCATCCAACGCCGGCGACAGCGGCGTCAGCCTGGATGTGCTGGTGCTGCCGTGGGATGGCCCAGCCGATCGTGAGCTGGCGTCCTGGAGGTCCGGTGCGCCCAGGTGATCCGCAGGCGGTGCAGGAGCTGTTTGACAGCGTCGCCCCCCGCTACGACCTGCTCAACGATCTACTCAGCTTCGGGTTGCATCGCCTCTGGAAGAGGCAGGCCCTTGCCTGGCTGCAGCCCAGAGCCGGCCAGCAGCTCCTGGATCTCTGCTGCGGCACCGGTGATCTAGCCCTGCTGCTGGCAGCCCGGGTGCGCCCCGGCGGACGGGTGCTCGGGCTCGATGCCGCCGCTGCTCCCCTGGCGGTCGCCCGGCAACGGGCTGGTCTGCAGCCCTGGCTGCCCCTGGAGTGGCTTCAGGGGGATGCCCTGGCCACCGGTCTGCCCGATGCCAGCCGGGACGGGGCGGTGATGGCCTACGGCCTGCGCAACCTGGCTGATCCGGCCGCCGGCCTGCAGGAACTGCGGCGGCTGCTGCGACCGGGGGGTCGGGCCGCGGTGCTCGATTTCCGCCACATCGATCCAGGCGAGGGGCCCCTCGAGGCGGTCACGGAACGATTTCAGCGGCTGTATCTGCGCCACCTGGTGGTGCCCACCGCCCGGCTGGTGGATCTCGAACCGCAGTACGCCTATCTGCAGCAGAGCCTGGAGCGCTTCCCACCCCAGGGTGAACTGTGCGCACTGGCCCGCCAGGCCGGCTTCCGGCGGGTGCGTCACCGGCCCCTGGCCGCCGGGCTGATGGGCCTGCTGGAGCTGGTGGCCTGAAGGGGCGGCGGACCCGGTACGGGCCGAACGGGAGAATGCACGCCTTCGAGGCTCCGCCGATCCGCGATGCATTTCCAGGACATCATCGCCACCCTCAATCGCTTCTGGGCTGATCAGGGCTGTCTGATCCTGCAGCCCTACGACACCGAGAAGGGGGCCGGCACGATGAGCCCCCACACGGTGCTGCGGGCGATCGGGCCCGAGCCCTGGGCCGTGGCCTATCCGGAGCCCTGCCGCCGCCCCACCGACGGCCGCTATGGCGACAACCCGAACCGGGCTCAGCACTACTTCCAGTACCAGGTGCTGATCAAACCCAGCCCCGATGCGATCCAGGAGACCTACCTGGCTTCCCTCGAGGCGCTGGGCATCCGCGCCCGCAACCACGACATCCGCTTCGTGGAGGACAACTGGGAATCGCCCACGCTCGGGGCCTGGGGCGTGGGCTGGGAGGTGTGGCTCGACGGCATGGAGGTAACCCAGTTCACCTATTTCCAGCAGTGCGGCGGCATCGACTGCACACCGGTGTCGATCGAGATCACCTACGGGCTCGAACGCCTGGCGATGTATCTGCAGGATGTGGAGAGCATCTGGGATCTCTCCTGGGATGGCAGGCGCTCCTATGGCGACATCTGGCTGCCGTTTGAGAAGGGGCAATGCACCTACAACTTCGAGGCCTCCAACCCGCAGCGGCTGCAGCAGCTGTTTGCGCTCTACGAGGCAGAAGCCGCCGATCTGGTGGCGGCCGGCCTGCCGGCGCCGGCGCTCGATTTCGTGCTCAAGTGCAGCCACACCTTCAACCTGCTGGAGGCCCGCGGCGTGATCTCGGTCACCGAACGCACCGCCACGATCGCCCGCATCCGCCATCTGGCCCGGCAGGTGGCCGAGGCCTGGCTGGCCGAACGCCAGGCGCTGGGCTTCCCGCTGCTGCCAGGCGGCGCCACACCCCCTGAAGCCCCTGCGGCGGAAGACGCTCCGGCCACCGAGGCAGCCCTCACGGCCTGAGGTTCAGGGCCGGGGTTCAGGCCGCCGCTCCAGATGGGCAGCCAGCTCCCGGCAGACCCGCTCGATCAGCTCCGGCCAGTCGCCGTCCTGTCGCTGGCGGAACAGCCGCATCGAGGGGTACCAGACCGTGGTCTCCCCCTCCAGTCCCCAGCGCCAGTCGGGCACGCGCTTGAGCAGCAGCCACACCGGTATCCCCAGACCGCCGGCCAGGTGGGCCAGGCCGCTGTCGGCGGTGATCAGCAGCGTGCAACAGCGCAGGATCGCCGCACTGTCGAGAAAGTCCCAGCTGCGGTCCACCTCCTCCTGGGCCGCCACGAAGCTGGCGCGGAACGTGCAGGCCGGCAGCTGTTCGCTGCCGGCGCCCTTCTGCAGCGACACCAGGCGCAGCGGTGCCACACGGCTCAGGGGGGCCAGGCTCTCAAGCGGCAGGGAACGCCCGCGACTCCCGCCTGTTTCCATCTCCGGGTTGCCCTGCCAGTGCACGGCGATCAGCGGTCGTCCATCCCGCTGCAGCCGCTGCCGCCAGGCGGCGATCAAGGCGTCGGGCACCTGCAGGTAGGGCACGGCCGCGGCCAGCTGCTGCGGGGTGGCCTGCAGGGCAGCACAGACCGACAGCATCGGCAGCCAGGGGCCGGTGTAGGAGGCCGCCTGCGCCGGGCTCCAGACCGCATCGGCCAGCGCCGAGGCCCGGGCCAGGGGGATCAGGTTGGCCGGCAGACACAGGGCCAGCGTCTCCACCTGTCTGCGGAGCAGGGGTGCATAGCGCAGGAACTGCAGCATGTCGCCATGGCCCTGCTCACCCACCAGCAGCAGCGTCCCACCGCTGCCGCCCCGCCAGCGGGGCCCGGGCGGGGTGAGCTGGATGGTGCATTGCGGGCGCAACAGGCGCGACTCGTAGTCGTCCCAGCCCTCGCGCAGCTCGCTCGCCAGCAAGCGGCACATGCCGCGGTTCATGCGCATCGCCGCCGGATCGCTCGGCCTCACCGGGTTGGTGGGTTGCAGGGCGAGGTCATAGAAGTGAAGCGCCTCCTGGCAGCGGCCCTGGTCCTGATGGCAGAGGGCCAGATCGCTGAGATGGGTGCTGTTGCCGGGCTGCAGGCGCACCGCCTCCTGCAGGGCCTGCAGCGCCTCCTCGCGGCGGCCGAGCTGGCGCAGGGCCAGGCCCCGGCCGGAATGGGCGGCGGCGAACGCAGGGCGGAGCAGCAGGGCCTGATCACAGGCGGCGAGAGCCTCCTGATCGCGGCCCAGCAGCCGCAGAACCAGACCGAGATTGGCCTGGGCTTCGGGATAGCAGGGCCACAGCTCGAGAGCCCTGGCGAAATCGTCGCGGGCTTCCCCCGGGCGATCCAGGGCCAGCCGCGCCGCCCCCAGATTGGAATGCAGCACCGCCAGAGGGGGAGGATCGCCACCGCTCTGCTCTCGCCCGCCTCCCGGCTGGGGGGACTCCCCCCCCGGAGCCGCGACACAGGCGAGCGCCGTCCGATAGAGCCGTTCCGCCTCCTGATGGCACTCCTGAAGCTGCAGCTCCTGCCCGAGCGATAACAGCTCCGCCTGTTGCGAAGGATCGAGCCGGACCAGGTGCAGCAAGGGTTCCACCGCATCCCGCTGCTGACCCTGCAGCCGCAGCGTCCGGACCAGAGCGCGCAGCGCCAGGACCTGGTCGCTGGCGAGGGCCAGGCTGCGCTCCAGAGCGCGGCGGGCGGCGGCCAGCGCCTCAGGGCCACCACGGTTGAGCAGCACGATGCCGAGGTTGCACCAGGCCTCGCTGTGATCGGGATGGGCGCGGGTGGCCTGTTCCAGCACCGTCTGAGCCCCTTCGAGATCCCCGAGCTGCTGCTGCACGGCCCCCAGGCGATTGAGCGCCAGCCGATGGTCCGGCTCGAGGCTCAGCACCTGTTGCAGCGGTGCCATGGCCTGCTGGGGCCTGCCCTGTTTCCAGAGCACGGCCGCCAGATCCAGCAGCCCCTCACAGTCCTGTGGCTCACGCTGCAGATGCTCGCGCCACAGCCTCTCGGCGCGGTCCAGATCCCCGGCTTGATGGGCGGCTCTGGCCTCGGCGACAAGCGAGGGCATGCGCTCTTAGAGACAGGTTCCTGGCGGAAGACTATTTCCGGGCCGAAACCTGTAGTGATCGCCGATCCGGTGCTCGGAGCCAGAACCGAGCTGGCCCATCGCGGGAACCCTGGCAGCGACGGCAGCGGCCGGTATGACAGCAGCGCAGGACTCCGGCGGCGGCAATGCGGTGGCCGGCCGCAGCCCGGGTCGGCATCGGAGCAGCGGCCAACACACCCGTGCCGACGCCGAGCCGCACCGCCACAGGGGAGCCGCTGGCGAGGGCCCTCTCCCGGCGAAGGCCGTCGCACCTGGTGATGGGGTGGAACCTCCGCCGTCAGACCGGGCACGGCGGCTGATCCGCGGCCTCGGGATCGCACTGCTGCTGCTGGCGCTCACCCTGAGGCTGCGGCCGGATCCCGGCAGGCTGCAGCAGGATCCCCTGCTGCGACGACTGGCCGCCCAGGACAGCGTGCCGACACTGCTGCGCGGACAGGTGCTCGAGGAACCGCGACGGCCACCGGCGGAGCGGCGCGACCCGACGGCCCCGGTCGGCCAGCCGGGAGGGGAAACCCAGGGGTCCGGACGCGGCGGCGAAGGGCCCTGCAAGGTGCTGATCGACACCGGCGACAGCCGCAGCGAGCTGGCCCTGCCGTCCTGCACAACGCTGCGACCGGGCTGGCGGGTGCAGGCGAGCGGCATGCTGCAGCGACTGCGAGCCGCTCCCCATCCCTTGCTGGCGGGACCGGCGGAGCGGCTGGCGGGACAGGGGGTACACACACGCCTGCGGGTGGAACAGCTGCAGGTGCTGGAGCGGCATCCCACCCCGATCCTGGATCTGCGCCAGCGCATCGCCGACCGACTGATCGCAGCGGCAGGAGCCGAGCGAGGCGGGCTGCTGGCAGCTCTGGTGATCGGCAGTGCCGTCGTGCCCCTGCCGGCGGCGCTGCGGGAGTCGTTCCGGGCGGCGGGGCTCTCCCATGCCCTGGCGGCCTCCGGCTTCCATCTCACCGTGCTGCTGGGGGTGGTGACGGCCGTGGCCCGACCCCTGGGGCGGCCGTTGCGGCTGGCCCTGGCGGCGGCGGCGATGCTCGGCTTCCTGCTGCTGGCGGGACCCCAGGGCTCGGTGGTGCGGGCGGTGCTGATGGGAGCGGTGGCGTTGCTGGCCCTGGAATGGGGACGACGGGCCAGGCCGCTGCCGCTGCTGCTGGCCGTGGTGGTGGTGATGCTGGCACTGCAGCCGGCCTGGTTGCACGATGTGGGCTTCCAGCTGTCGGTGGTGGCCACGGCCGGCCTGCTGATCAGCGCCACCCCCCTGGAGCAGGCGATCGCAGCACGATGGCCCAGGCGCCGATCCGGACAACCCGGCTGGGGGCAGAACTGGATGGCCGCGGCCCTGGCCGTCCCCCTGGCCGCCAGCCTCTGGACCCTGCCGTTGCAGCTGCTGCATTTCGGGGTGGTGCCGCTCTATGCGGTGCCGGCCAATCTGGCGGCCGGGCCGCTGCTGACTCCGCTCACCCTGGCGGCGATGGTGCTGGCCCTGGTGGCGCTGCTGCTGCCGCCGCTGCTGCCTCCCCTGCTGCTGCCGGTCGATCCCGTGGCGCGGCTGCTGCTGGCGATCGCCGATCGCTTCGCGCAGCTGCCGATGGCCCAGATGCAGACCGGCCGCCCCCTGCCCTGGCTGGTGGCCCTGTTCTCGCTGGCGCTGCTGCCGTGGCTGCTGCCGGCGG
This sequence comes from Cyanobium sp., assembly GCA_046075505.1. Classification (GTDB taxonomy): domain Bacteria; phylum Cyanobacteriota; class Cyanobacteriia; order PCC-6307; family Cyanobiaceae; genus Cyanobium. Next base: position 27,785 of record JBJTQH010000122.1, read on the forward strand.
CCCGGCGGCGCTGGCGGGCCGTGGCGGCCGTGCTGCTGGCTGTGGTGGTGGGTGTACATCTGCAGCTGCTGCGGGCTGATCAGCTGCTGCTGGTGCATCAGGGGGGAGGCGGCGGCGGCCTGGATCTGCTGCTGGCCCGCCATCAGGGCCGCGGTGGCCTGATCAGCAGCCGCTCCGATGCCTACAGCTGCATGCAGGCCGGCAGGCTGGCCGCAGGGCTGGGGCTGGCCCGGTACGACTGGCTGCTGCTGCTCGATGCCGTGGCAGCGGAGGATCCCGCCTGCTGGCAGAAGCAGGCGGCTGTAGTGGTCGCTTACGGCGATGGCAGCCTGCCGCTGGCGGCCGGAGAACGGCTGCACAGTCCCGGCCTGGCGGTGCAGGCGCTGACGATGGACAGCCATGCCCTGCGGTTGCAGCTGGGCCGGCAGGAGTGGCTGCTGCTGCCCGATCGAGCAGCACTGACCGCCTGGAGGCAGCTGGAGCAGAGGCCACCGGCGGGGGTATGGCTGGGCTTCAGGCCCCGGGCCGCCGAACAACGGGCGCTCCATCCCGCAGGCGTTGACCACCGCTGGCGCTGGTGGAGCGGCGAGCCGGGTCGCCTGCCGCCGCCAGCTCCCTGGCGCGCCAGCGGCGACAGTGGATCCCTGCACGCCAGCGGCGGCTGAGCGATCCGTAGGATGGGACAGGTGGATGCACTCCCGCGGGAGCCGTCCTGATACCACCTGGAGAGGTGGCTGAGTGGTCGAAAGCGAACGACTCGAAATCGTTTGAAGGGCAACCTTCCGTGGGTTCGAATCCCACCCTCTCCGTTTCAGGGTCCAAAGCGGGGATTCCCAAGGGTTCCCTTGATGTCCCACTGATTCCCGAGACCCACTGCCCTGCAGTGGGTTTTCTGCTGTCTGGGCGTCCCATGGCATCCCGGCAAAACCCAGGCAAGCAAAAAATTGTGGTGGTGTAAGTGGTGGTGTAAAACTGGGGTGGTGGTGTAAATGTGGTCTTGGCTCTAACCGACAAGGAAGTTCGCGCTCTGCCACAGGGATCTCGGCGGTACCGGGTCTCGGACGGTGGCGGCCTGCTTCTTGAGGTTGACCCCGCCGGTGGCAAGTACTGGCTCTGGCGGCACCGCTTCCCGCCCACCAAGGACGGCCGTCGGCAGGATTTACGCATTGGGCCCTACCCCAGGATTTCGCTCAAGGCTGCTCGCGACCTCCGCGATGAGCAAAAACGTCTTCTCTATGAAGACGGAATCAATCCCTGTGATGCCAAGAAACGCAGCAAAGATCAGCGCTGGGGTAAACACGCTCAGCTCACCTTTGAGGCCGTTGCACTCGACTGGCACGCCACCAAAACGGCCGGCACCTGGACGGAGCGGCACAGCGATGACGTTCTCAAGAAGCTGAACAAGGACATCTTTCCCGCCATCGGCGGTATGGCCATTGATGCCATCACAGCCCAGGACTGCCTGGCTGTGCTGCGCTCCATCGAGCAACGCGGTTCCAATGAAACCGCCAAGCGCTCCCTGGGCGTGATCAGTCAGGTGCTCGATTACGCCGTCGCCATCGGCCACTGCACGATCAATCCGGCCCACTCCCTCAAGCGCCACGCCCCCGTCAAGCAGACCACCAGCCACTACCCCTGCATCGCCTGGAGCGAGCTGCCCGAGCTGCTGTCGGCCATGCGCGCCAACAGCATCGGCGCCGATGCCAGCACCCTCAACGCCATGGGCTTGCTGGCCCTGACCTTCGTGCGCACCAGCGAGCTGATCGCTGCCCGCTGGGAAGAGCTCGACCTTGAGGAAGCCCTCTGGACCATCCCGGCTGAGCGCATGAAGGGCCGGCGCGGCAATCGCCGTGAGCACCTCGTGCCCCTCTCCCACCAGGCCGCGGCTCTGTTCCAGGCCCAGTACGCCATCAGCGGTCCCAACGGCCATGTCTTTCAGAGCCAGCGCACCGCCACCGGCTTCATCAGCAACAACACCGTGAACATGGCCCTCAAGCGCATGGGCTTCGATGGGCGCATGTGTGGCCACGGCTTCCGCGCCCTCGCCATGACCAACATCCAGGAGCAGCTGGGCATCGACCTGCGCATCGTTGATCGTCAGCTCGCCCACATCGAGAAGAACAAGGTCACCGCCGCCTACAACCGCGCTGAGTACTGGCCCCAGCGCGTCGAGATGATGCAGCGCTGGGCCGACCTGCTCGATCAGGTCGGCTGAACACACCCCTCCGCAGAACCCTTCACAACAAAGCCGGCCTGTCGCCAAGCCGGCCGTTGTTGATGCTGGTGCTGTTGCTGATGCGCGATCAGCGGCTCCCCGTTGGCTCTCTCACCGCACCCTGGATTCGCTGCTCGATCCACGCCTCCAGGTCCTCCTGACACCAGGCCACCGTGCGCGGTCCGATGCAGACCTGCCGGGGGAACTGGCCCTCCGCGATCAGCCGGTAGATCGCCGTGCGGGACAGCCCCACCTTCTCCTTCACCTCCGGCAACCGCAGCAGCCGGCGATTGGCCGCTTCGCTCATGGCCTGATCTCCACCGGCGCCAGCAGCGGTGCTGCAGCAGGGGGCACCGGACCCGCCAGGACCAGCAGCACCGTGCTCAGCTGCAGGGCCAGCACCAGCCACAGCAACCACTGCAGCTGCCGCAGGTCGCCTAGTCGCACGGTGGTGGTGATCGGCCGGCGCGTGCGGCAGAAGGCCGGCAACTGCGGCTGGGGGATAGGGCGTGCCGCACGGCCCGGGTGTTGGGGGTGGGCCATCAGAACGGCACCTCCTCATCAGCGAACTCATCGCCGTAGTCCTCCCCATCTGCCAGCGGGATCGCCTGCTGCTGCCGGGCAGCGGCTTCATCAGAGCGGTAGGCCTGCTCGGCTGCCTCGATCCAGGCGGGATCGGTGCCCTCGCGGATGCTCAGCGGGCCGTAGAAGCCGATCGTGACGTTGCGCGGCACCGCATCGGCCGCTGCCTGGTCTTCGATCTTGGGGCCCTTGGGATTGCCGTCCTGGTCGTACTGCTGCGCCCAGCGAGTCTCCAGCACCAGCCACAGCAACCACTGCAGCTGCCGCAGGTC
>JBJTQH010000123.1:0-13848 GCA_046075505.1 Cyanobium sp.
AGTCGAGGTGCTGCCAGGTTTGTCATCCTGCGGGAGGCTGAAAAAGGCCGTTGTGGATGACGCTGAGGATGTCTGCCTTCTTGTAGCTGTTTTGGAGCCCAATTCACTTGGACTATCAGCTCAGCTCCACCCTTGACGACATGGTGCGCGAGCTTGGACTGGATCCGTTTCCTCTCTGAGTCCTTGAACCCAGCCCCTCACACTTCCTGCAGCCAGGGAACACTGATAGTTCAATTCGGGGCCCTGGATCCCGATCCTGAGTCGTCTCCGCCCTGTCAAGTCTACGGACCCAGGTCGGTGGCCTCTCCTGAGATTGGCCTTGTCGGATTCGAAGCGGTGACCATCCCCTGCCGTCTCCTCAGCCACTGTCTGCTGCCGTCTCGCCCGGCCCGGTGCCTGCCGGCTCCAGCTCCGCTGCGCAGCCCCCGCTCTCCTCCAGCCACTCGCGCCACAGCCGGCGTTCCTGCGGCCCATTTCCCTCACCGGTCTCCGCTGCCACCAGCGACACGGCCCGGCTGGCCCGGCTCACCGCCACGTACACCAGCTGGCGCCGCAGCACCGCATCCTGCGGCCAGAACACATCGGCATCGACGAACACGTCCGCAAAGGTGCTGCCCTGGCTGCGATGCACCGTCAGCACCGCCGCCGGGCCCAGGGAGGCGAAGGCGTCGCGCACCAGGAAAAAGCGCCGCCACAGGGCTTTCCCCGCCTTGCCTTCCGCCGCGCGGGCGCCCTGGCGCATCCGTTCCAGCACCGCCTCGAGTTGCTGGCGAGGTTCGCTGCCCAGGGGCGGCAGCAGCCGCAGCTCCAGCTGCTGGCCGCCCGCATCCACCCGGGCGCTGAGGGTCTCGATCATTGGCACCGCCACTGGCAGGGGCAGCGGCCCATCGCCCAGATCCTCCTGCCCGACGCCGAGCTCCGTGAGATCCACCCGCTCCGGCCTGACATCGATCACCAGCAGTTCCCGGTTGGAGCCCAGCACCAGATCCGGTTCCTCGCCGGCTTCGGCACCCTGCCGGCAGGCCGGCGCCAGCACCGCGGCACGGCTGATCAGCACCTCGCCGGGCAGCACCGCCATCTGATCAGCCATCGTGCCGTGCAGAGCCCGCCGGGCGATCGGCACCAGCTGCTCCAGCGAACGGTTGGTGTAGCAAAGGATCCGCGCCTGGTCGGGATCGCCGCTGGCGGCGCTGCGGCGCAGGGCCTCCTGGGCGTTCTGCAGCCAGGTGCGGCGATCGAGCAGGGCCACCTCCCCCTCGGAGCTGCGGATCATTCCCAGGGCGGGTGGCCGCCGGCAGGGCAGCACCTCCTCCCGGATGCCGCTGGCCAGGCGCAGCACCGGGCCCTGATGACGCACCACATGGCGTAGATCAGCGCGGCAGGCGCGCCCCAGGGCGAACACCGGACTCACCGCTTCCCCCACCGGTGGCAGCTGGGCTGGATCACCCACAAACACCAGCCGGGTGCGGAACGGATGGGCGCAGCGCAGGCTGATCTCCAGCAGGCTGCTGTCGACCATCGACGCCTCATCGATCAGCACCAGATGCAGGTTCTCCAGGGCCGCCGCTGTCTGGGCTGTCTCCTGGCAGATCTCCCGGTCCCCCTGGCGGCGCAGCTTCAGGCGCAGCAGGCGGTGCAGGGTGGAGGGAAACCAGGTGGGCTGCAGCCCCGCCCGCCCCAGATGCTGCCGCAGCACCCCCACCGCCTTGTGGGTGGGGGCCACCACGGTCCAGCAGCGGGCGCGCTCCTCCACCTGGGCCAGCAGCCGCATCGACAGAAACGTCTTGCCGGTGCCGGCATAGCCGCAGAGCACGAACGGTGTGCCATCCCAGGGGGCCTTCAGCCAGCGCGCAAAGGCCGCCTCGGCCTCCTGTTGATCGGCGGTGAGGTGAAGCGGATCCGGGCGGCCGGCGGCTTTCAAAACGCCATGTCCTCGGGCGAGCCTGTCGCCTCACAATGGACGTCTACACCAGAGGCGCGGGCGCCAGGGGCGTTGCCGAAACGGGTGAGGCCCAAACGGGTGGAGCCGGATCGGGTCGCGACTGAACCTGCGCCGTCGTTCCCCGGTCGCTTTCGCTTCATCCCAGGCCCACCAGGCCCCAGTGCTGCGCCAGTTGCAGCGGCGAACCCACCAGCGCCAGGCCCGGCAGCGCCACCAGCGGGCCGATCAGGCTGCCCACCAGCACCTCCAGACGGGTGTGGCCCAGGTTCTGCTTCAGCGCTTTCTTCGGGGTTTCGCCGGCCACCAGGCCACCGGCATCGCTGACCAGGCCATTGACGCGCTCGGCGGTGAGGCCGGCGGCGCGCCGCACCCCGGAGGCGTCGTACAGCACCACGAAGCAGAGGGTGGCCGCCAGGGCGAACAGGGCATCGGCGTAGCCCAGCTGCCAGCCCAGGCCGGCGGCGGTGCCGGTCATCAGGGCGGAGTGGCTCGAGGGCATGCCGCCGGTCTCCACCAGCACCTTCGGATTCCAGCGGCGATGCACCACCAGTTCGATCAGCAGCTTCGAAAGCTGGGCCATGCCGCAGGCCGCCAACCCCCACCACAGCACCCCGTTATCGAGCACAGCCAGCAGGGGACGGGGATCGTGGAAGGGCAGCGGCGCCGTCATCAGAGGAGTCATCGGTCGCGGCTGGTGATGAATTCGGCCAGGGCCAGCAGGGGAGCAGCCTTGCCGCTGTCGCCGTTCCAGGGAGCCAGGGCCGTCTTGGCCTCGGCCACCAGGGCCTCGGCGCGGCGGCGCGATTCCTCCAGCCCCAGCAGCTTGGGATAGGTGGTCTTGTCGGCGGTGAGGTCCTTGCCGGCGGTCTTGCCCAGCACCTCACTGCTGGCGGTGACATCAAGGATGTCGTCGATGATCTGAAACGCCAGACCGATGCCGCGGGCATAGGTGCGCAGCGCTTCCAGCAAGGCCTCGGGGGCGCCGGCGATCAGGGCACCGCAGAGCACACAGGCCCGCAGCAGGGCGCCGGTCTTGTGGAGGTGGATGTATTCGAGCGTGTCGAGATCCACCGCCTTGCCTTCACATTCCAGATCCACCACCTGGCCGCCCACCAGGCCCGGGGCACCGGAGGCCAGGCTCAGTTCGCCCACCACCGCCAGCAGCCGCTCGGCCGGCACGCCAGGGCTGCGCAGCGCCACCATCTCAAAGGCGCGGGTGAGCAGGGCATCACCGGCCAGGATCGCGTTGGCTTCGCCATACACCTTGTGATTGGTGGGCCGGCCGCGGCGCAGGTCGTCGTTGTCCATGGCCGGCAGGTCGTCATGGATCAGCGACATGGTGTGGATCATCTCCAGCGCCACGGCCGTCGGCATTGCCAGTTCGGCTTCGCCACCGGCCAGGTCGCAGGCGGCCAGGCAGAGGATCGGCCGCAGTCGCTTGCCGCCGGCCAGCAGGGAGTAGCGCATCGCCTCGCGCAGGCCCTCGGGGCGCTCGGGCCCGAGGGAGCCATCGAGCGCCGCCTCGACCCGGGCGCAGGCGTCAGTCAGATAGGTGGTGAAATCGAAGGCTGCACCGGGGGCATCACCCGTGGTTGTGCTCACCGCCGCGCTCATGCAGGCCTCCGATCTGGCCGGATTCTCTCAGGCAGGCGGCCCCGACACGGCGCTGGCCCTGCAGCCGCCGCAGAACGTTGCCTGGCATCGGTTCCGGTGCGCGTCAGCGCCAGCTGTCACGGCAACAGGTCGCCCAGGCCGTGGCTGAGGTCATGGCGGCGGCACCAGGCCACCACCGTGTTCACCAGCAGCATCGTCACCGTCATCGGCCCCACCCCGCCGGGCACCGGCGAGAGGGCGGCGGCGATCGGTTCCACCTCCTCGGCGATCACATCGCCGCACAATCCCCCCTCCGCTCGCCGATGGATGCCCACATCCACCACCACGGCGCCGGGCCTGACATGGGCGGCCTGCAGCATCAGCGCCATCGGCTGGCCCACCAGGATGCTGCGGCCCACCACCACCGCCCGCTTGCCGGCCAGTTCGATGCCGGCATCCCGCAACAGGGCCATCACCCCGGCGGGGGTGCAGCTGCGCGGGCCGGGTTCTCCCTTCAGCAAACGGCCCAGGTTGAGGGTGTGCAGGCCATCGGCGTCCTTGTCCGGATCGATCGCCGCCAGCAGCGGCCCTTCCGCCAGACCGCCCGGCAGAGGCAGCTGCAGCAGGATGCCATCGACGGCGTCGTCGGCGTTGAGCCGCTCGATCGTCGCCTGCACCTCGGCCGCCGGCGTGTCGGCTGCCAGATGGGCACCCAGGTTGCGGATGCCGATGCGGCTGCAGGCTTTTTCCTTATTGGCCACATACACGCCGCTGGCCGGATCGTCGCCCACCCGCAGCACCGCCAGCCCCGGCGGCCGACCGGCGGCCTGCGAGCCGGCGGCGATTACCGCCTGCAACCGCGCTTCGATCGTCGCGGCCAGGCGGCGACCATCCAGACGTGTGGCCATCGGCAGGCAGAGGAACACCGATCCAGCATGCCTGCAGGGGTCGATCGCTAGCGTTCCGTCGCACATCCGGAGGCGGACGGCGGACGATGGCCCACGGGCTGCGGTGGCTGCGGTCGCTCTGGAGAGGCCTGCTGCGGTTGGAACGGCCGCGCCAGGCGATCGTCTGCTGGCGTTCCGGCGGCATGGTGGCGGTGCTGCTGGCCTGTCTGCTGGTGGCGTTGCTCAGCAGCTGGCCGTGGCTGATGGAGCCGAGTCTGCGGCCGGGGCTGCCGGCGCCGTTCACGGTGCGAGCCCCCCGGGAGGCCACGGTGATGGACAGCACCGGCCTGGAGCAGCGCCGCAGCCAGATGGTGCCGCGCACCACGGTGCAGGTGATCGATGAACGGCTCAGTCAGCAGCTGCAGCTGCAGCTGGAAGGCAGCCTGGAACAGGTGCGGCAACAGCGCAGCAGCGAGCAGCCGCTCGTGGATCCCCTCAATCTCACCCAGGCGGAACGGCAGTGGCTGAGCCGTCTCGATCCGATCGAGCTGGCGGCCTGGGAGGAGGCGGTGCGTCGCGCCCAGATCCGGATGTTGCGCCAGGGGGTGGTGGCGAGCGTCGCCGATGCGCCGTTGCTGGAGGCGGCTGGCCTGCAGCTGGAGGATCAGTCCCGGGTAGCCCGCCAGCTGGGCAGCCGCCTGCTACTGCGCAGCCTGCAGGGTCGCAGCAATCTGCGCACCGATCCGTTCCTGAGTCAGCGGCGCATCGAGGAGCTGCTCACCCGCAGCGGTCTGCCGCTGATCACGGTGCGCCGCGGCGATCTGATCACCCGCCAGGGCGAACGGATCACGCCACAGGCTTTTGATGTGCTCGATTACTTCGGGTTGATCAACCGGCGCCCCCGCCCCCTGGTCTGGCTGGGGCACTACAGCGAGGCGCTGGCGGCCTGTGCCGTGATGTTGCTGGTGATGCGCCGCTGGCGCGCCAGCCTCGAGCCTCGCCAGGCCCTGCTGGCCCTGGCCACCCTGCTGACGGTGCAGGCCTGCAAGCTCTGGCTCGGTCCCGATGTCAGCCCCCTGGCGCTGTTGCTGCCGCCCACGCTGCTGCTGGCCCAGGGGTTGGGCACCGTGGCCGGGTTGGCCTGGCTGGCGGTGGCGGCGCTGCTCTGGCCTTTTCCCCTCGGGGGTGTGCTCGCCTGCCGTCTGCTGCTGGCCGTGGCGGTGGCTGCCCTGGCGGCGCTGCTGGCGGGGCGGCAGCGCAACCGGGCCCAGCTGCTGCAGCTGGCGGTGCTGCTGCCGGTGGGGGCGGTGCTCGGCCAGGCGCTGGTGTTGCAGCTGGCGGCCGTGGCGGGGCTGGGCGGTGGGCCGGCCGGCCACCTGCCGCGCACGGCGGATCTGGCCAATGAAGCGTTGCTGGTGGGCAGCCTGCTGATCGCCGGTTTAATCCTGGCGCCGCTGGTGGAGAGTTTCTTCGGGTTGATGACGCGGGCGCGGCTGATGGAGCTGGCGGATCTGGAGCGGCCGCTGCTGCGCCGCCTTTCCACCGAAGCTCCCGGCACCTTCGAGCACACGCTGATGATCTGTGGCCTGGCCGAGGAGGGGGCGCGGGCGATCCAGGCGGATGTGGATCTGATCCGCACCGGCGCTTTGTATCACGATGTCGGCAAGATGCACGGGCCGCAGTGGTTCATCGAGAACCAGGACGACGCCAGCGGTAACCCCCACGACCAGCTCGATGATCCCCACGCCAGTGCGGTGATCCTGCAGGCCCATGTCGATGAGGGCCTGAAGCTGGCGCGCCGCTACCGCCTGCCGAGGCCCCTGGCCGATTTCATCCCTGAGCATCAGGGCACGTTGAAGATGGGCTATTTCCTGCATCGCGCCCGTGAGCTCGATCCGCAGGTGCCCGAGGAGCGCTTTCGCTATCGCGGGCCGATTCCCCGCAGCCGCGAGACGGCGATCCTGATGCTGGCCGATGGCTGCGAAGCCGCCCTGCGCTCCCTGCCGCCGGATACCACCGCGCAGCAGGCCCACCGCATGGTGCGACGCATTGTGGAATCGCGCCAGGCCGATGGCCAGCTGGCCGGCAGCGGCATCAGTCGGGCCGAGCTGGAACTGGTGATCCGGGCTTTTGTGCGCGTCTGGAAGCGGATGCGCCATCGCCGCATCCCCTATCCGATTCCCGCCCGCAAGGCCTTCAGCGCCTGAACCTTTCAGGGCCCGAGGGCCCGGCTCACCAGCCCTGCCACAGGCGGCTGCCGGCACTGCGGCGCAGCGAGCGCAGCTTGCAGGTGAGCACCACCAGGGCCGGGATCAGCGTGATCGTATTGCTGGCGATCAGGGGGCCATCCGCGGTGATCAGCCCATAGACCCCCCATAGGCTGATCCCCAGGGTCATCAGCACGTACATCGGCAGCGAGATCGCCCGGGCATCGCCGCTGCGCACCGTCTGGATCGCCTGCGGGAAGAAGCTCAAGGTGGTGAGGCTGGCGGCGCAGTACCCAATCAGGCTGACGGGCAGGGGTTGGGCCATGGCGGTGGCCATGCGGCAGGCCCCACACTCACACAAGCGCCCGGCGGCTGCCGCCACGAGGATGGAACGGTGCTCCGCCTGTGCCGATGCCCCTCAGCTTCGCCCAGCTCCAGGCCCAGCTGCAACCGGAGTGGGGCCGCGAGCACGAGGGCGGCGGCGGCGGATTCGATCTGCTGGTGCTGCCGTCCCTGAGTGTTGATCCAGCCCAGCTGGCCCTGATCACCGGTGCTCACAATTACGAGGAACGCCAGCTGTTCGCCCTGACCCGCCTGCGGGATCCGGGGGTGCGCATCGTTTATGTCACCAGCAGGCTGCTGCCGGAGCTGGTGGTCGATGCGGTGCTGGAACTGCTGCCGGGGGTGCCCACCTCCCATGCCCGCCGCCGTCTGCATCTGTTCGACACCGACGATGCCTCCCCCCGGCCCCTGACCGAGAAGCTGCTGGAACGGCCGGCCCTGTTGCGGCGCATCCGCGAGCTGCTGCGCCCAGGCCGCAGTTTCATCGCCTGTTATGTGGTCACCGCCCTGGAGAAGCGGTTGTCGGAGCTGTTGCAGGTGCCGCTGCTGGGCACCGATCCGGCCCTGGCGCACTGGGGCAGCAAGGCCGGCAGCCGCGAGCTGTTCGCCCGTTGCGGGGTGCCCCATCCCCCCGGCAGCGCTCTGGTGCATCAGCTCGATGATCTGGCAGAGGTGACGACCGAGCTGTGGGAAGCCCATCCCGGCCTGGAGCGCTGCGTGGTGAAGCTCAATGAGGGCATCAGCGGCGAGGGCAACGCCCTGCTGGATCTGGCGCCGCTGCAGCTGCACGACGCGGCGGCGGCGCAGCGGCGGCTGAGGGTGCGCCAGGCCCTGGAGACGCTGCCGATGCCTTCGCCTCTCTGGCGGCAGCTGCTGGTGCAGCAGGGGGCGCTGGTGGAGGCCTGGCTGGCGGGGGGCGATGCCCTCTCCTCCCCGAGTGTGCAGGGCACGATTCATCCCGCTGCTGCCGGGTTGGGTGGCGGCACGGTCGAGGTGCTCTCCACCCATGAGCAGATCCTGGGGGGCCCCGGCGGTCAGACCTATCAGGGCTGCAGCTTCCCGGCCGCGGCGCCCTATCGCCTGGCGCTGATGCGCCATGGCCAGCGTGTGGGCGAGGCGCTGGCGGCCGAGGGGGCGCTGGAGCGCTATGCGGTGGATTTCATCGCCCGCCGCTTCGGGGAGCGCTGGGATCTGCAGGCGATCGAGGTGAACCTGCGCCAGGGGGGCACCACCCATCCCTACATGGCCCTGCGGGCGATCACCACCGGCGCGCTCGATCCCGACACCGGACTGTTTCTGTCCCCCACCGGCCAGCCGTTGCATTACGTCGCCAGCGACAACATCTGCGATCCGCGCCTGCGGGGGCTGCTGCCCCTCGATCTGGTCGACATCGTCGCCGAGGCCGGCCTGCATTACGACCCGGCGCGGCTGCGCGGCAGCGTGTTTCATCTGCTCGGCTGCCTGTCGGAGTTCGGCAAGCTGGGCATGACCTCCCTGGGGGGCAGTGCCGCCATCGCCGCGCGGGTCTTTGCCGAGACGCGGCACTCCCTGCTTGAGGCAGGAGAGGCCTGGCATCGGTCGCTGTCCACCGGCAGCCCCTGACCCCGGCAGCCACTGATTCCGGCAAGCACCGACTCCGGCAAGCACCGGATGGATCGGTCGGTCAGCCGCAGCCGCTGATCATGGCGGCAGATCCCAAGCAGGGGCAGGATCGGGACAGTGCCGCCACCTGTGCCGATGGTTCTCCCTTCTCCCCCTGGCGATCGGCCGCGGCCGGCAGCAGCGGCGGCCGCTCCGGGGTCGCGCCGCGGTGATGGCGGCCTGCCTGCCGATCCGCGCCTGCTGATGCTGTTGCTCTGGGTGCCGGTGGTGCTGAGCAGCGCCCTGCTGGTGCTGTTCGTGGTGGTGGCGAACAGCCAGCAGCAGCAGGCGAGCCGGGTCGCCGAGCTGCAGCAGCGGATCCAGGCCCTGGAGCAGAGCCGCGCCCTGGAGCGCACGGCGGTGCTGGAGCAGCAGCTGCGGGCGATGCTGGGTCGCCTGCAGAACCTGGAGAAGGAGGAGAGCCGGCTGCAGCAGCTGGAGCGTCAGCTGCAGAGCCTGGAGCAGGCCCGTCAGAGTCGGCCCGCCGCCGAGGCCCCGCTGCGCAGGCTGCCGCAGGATCGGCCTGGCCGGTTGCTGCCGCCCCTGCCCCAGGATCCCCTGGAGCCCCCCCTGCCCGAGCAGCCGCTGTCACCGGAGTCGGTGCAACCCTGAGTGGTGCCACCGCCGGCATCGAGAGCCTCGACAGCGTCGTCCTGGTGCCGCAGCAGGCTGTGATCGCGTGATCAGCCCTCAGCCCTTCACCGCATCGCCACTGGCACTGGGCAGGATGTAGCGCTGCAGCAGCACGAACAGCAGCAGCACCGGCAGGATCGAGACCACCGAACCGGCTGCCACCAGGCGCCAGTCGAGCGAGAAGCTGCTCGAGAGCTGCTGCAGGCCCAGGGGCAGGGTGAACAGGGAGGGGTCGTCGAGAATGATCAGCGGCCAGAGGAAATCACTCCAGGTGCCGATGAACACGAACATCGCCAGGGTGATCAGATCGGCGCGTGCCGCCGGGATCAGCACATTCCACCACTCGCCGATGGGCGTGCAGCCGTCGATGCGGGCCGCTTCCTCCAGCTCCACCGGCACCCCCACAAAGCTCTGACGCAGCAGGAAGATGCCGAAGGCGGTGGCCGCCTGGGGCAGGATCACGGCCCAGAGGCTGTTGCGCAGGCCGATCTGCACCATCAGCAGATACAGCGGAATCATCACCACCTGGAAGGGAATCAGGATGGTGGCCACCACCAGGGCCAGCACCAGACCGCGGCCGGCGAAGCGCAGCCGCGCCAGCGGATAGGCGGCCAGGGAGCAGAAGAGCAGGTTGGCCAGCACTGAAACGCCGCTCACCAGGGTGCTGTTGAGCAGATAGGTAGCCATCGGGTGGCTGGCAAACAGCTGCCGGTAGGCCTCCAGGCTGGGGGCGGCCGGCAGCAGCGCCGGCGGGCTGGTGAAGATGTTCTCCTGGGGCCCCTTCAGCGAGGTGCTCAGCAGCCACAGCAACGGCAGCAGCACCAAAAGGGCCAGCAGCAGCAGGGCGGCCAGCTGCAGCGCCGTGGCCAGCAGCGAGCGGTGGGAGTCGCGACCGGAGGAAGCCATGGCGGAAACGGGCGACGGAGCGGGGAGAGGCCGGAAGGTCCGGGGACGGGCGATCGAGCCGACCCGGCACGACCGCAGGCTGCCGGCTCAGGGGCCGGCTCAGACAGCCTGGGTCTCCGCCACCGGCAGCGGCGTCTTCTGGGGGTGCAGGGGGATGCGCTGATTGCCGACCACCAGGCGGTTGAGCGCGTTGACGAAGGCCTGGGCGGCGGCCACCACGATGTCGGTGTCGGCGGAGTGGCCGGAGTAGAGCACGCCGTTGGCCCGCAGCCGGATCGTCACCTCCCCCATCGCATCGATGCCCTCGGTCACCGATTTGACGCTGAATTCCACCAGCTCGTTCGGCACGCCGGCCAGCTGGTTGAGGGCCTGACAGACCGCATCCACCGGACCGGTGCCGATGCAGGCAGCGCTGCGCTCTTCGCCATCGGCGGCTTCCAGGGTCACTGTGGCGGTGGGCAACAGGCCGGTACCGCAGCTCACCTGCACGCGCCGCAGCTGGAAGGCGGTCTGATCGGCCTGCTGCACCTGTTCACTCACGATCGCCTCGAGATCGCGATCGCTGATCTCCCGTTTGCGATCGGCCAGTTCCTTGAAGCGCAGGAAGGCGTCATTGAGGTCTTCCCCTTCCAGGCGATAGCCCAGCTCCTCAAGCCGGGCCCGGAAGGCGCTGCGGCCGGAGAGCTTGCCCAGGGAGATGCGGTTGTCGGCCAGGCCGACGGTGCGGGCGTCGATGATCTCGTAGGTGAGCCGGTTCTTGAGCACACCGTCCTGGTGGATGCCGGATTCGTGGGCGAAGGCATTGGCGCCCACGATCGCCTTGTTGGGTTGCACCGCCATGCCGGTGAGATTGCTCACCAGCCGTGAGGTCTTGGTGATCTCCTCGGTGCGCACACCGGTGAGCGGCGTGCTGCTCTCCGCCGGCCGGCCCAGGAAGGGATTGAAGTAGCTGCGGCGCACGTGCAGCGCCATCACCAGCTCCTCGAGGGAGGCATTGCCGGCCCGTTCGCCGATGCCGTTGATCGTGCATTCGAGCTGGCGGGCGCCGGTCTTCACCGCTTCAAGGAAGTTGGCCACGGCCAGGCCGAGGTCGTTGTGACCGTGCACCGAGATCACGGCGCGATCGATGTTGGGCACGGAAGCGTTGATGCCGGCGATCAGGGCACCGAATTCCGCCGGGGTGGCGTAGCCCACGGTGTCGGGGATGTTGATCGTGGTGGCGCCGGCGTCGATGGCGGCTTCGATCACCTGGTGCATGAAGTCCGGATCGGAGCGGCCGGCGTCCTCGCAGGAGAACTCGACGTCGTCCACCAGGGAGCGGGCGTAGGCCACCATCTCGCGGGTGATGGTGAGCACCTCGGCGCGGGATTTGCGCAGCTTGTGCTCGAGATGGATGTCGCTGGTGGCGATGAAGGTGTGGATGCGCCGGTGGGCGGCGGGGGCGACGGCTTCGGCGCAGGCCTTGATGTCGCCGGCAGCGGCGCGGGCCAGGCCGCAGATCACCGGACCGTCGGGGGTGCCGACCGCGTCGGCGATGCGCTGCACGGCGTTGAAGTCACCGGCGCTGGCGAAGGGGAAGCCGGCCTCGATGATGTCCACCCCGAGGCGGGCCAGCTGCTGGGCGATCGCCAGCTTTTCTTCCAGGTTCAGGCTGGCGCCGGGCGACTGCTCCCCGTCGCGGAGGGTGGTGTCAAAGATCAGAACCCGACCGGGATCGCGCGCCATGGGAGGGAGGGAGCTGCCGCTGAACCGATGTTAAGCGGAATGAGTATGAGTTACGCATCCATTGTAGGGGCTGGCTGCGGAGCCGCCCTGTCCGGCCGGTCCTGGCTGCAGCGAGGAGGCGAGGGTCAGAGTTCTTCAGAGACCGTCGCTGCCGGCGTCGCATCGCTCGATGCCGTCGTATCGGTCTGCGGGGTCGTATCGGTCTGCAAGGGAGAGGGGGAAGGCCGGCGCTGTGCCCTTAAAGTGCCTCGACAGTGGATTGGCCATGGCCGCAGGGGATCTGGCCCTCGTACTCCACGCCCACCTCCCCTATGTGCGGTCGGGTGAGGCGGGATCCCTCGAGGAGGACTGGTACTTTCAGGCCCTGCAGGAGTGCTACCTGCCGCTGCTGGAGATGCTGGAGGCGGCGGCGGCCGATCCGCGCCAGGATCCGCGGCTCACGATGGGCCTCTCACCCACGTTGCTGTCCCTGCTCTGCGATGGGGCGCTGAACCAGCGCTTCCTCCCCTGGCTGGAGCTGCGCCTGAGCCTGTTGCACGACGCCCCGGCAGCCTTGCAGCCGGCGGCAGCCGATCTGGCCGCACGGCTGGAGGCGGTGAGAGATCAGTTCATCGCCTGCGGCGGCAACCTGCTGCCCCGCTTCCGGGCCCTGCGCCAGCAGGGGGTGCTCGATCTGATCACCTGCGGTGCCACCCATGGCTATCTGCCGCTGCTGCGCGAGTCACCGGAGTCGGTGCGCGCCCAGCTGCTCACGGCGGTGCGCGAGCACCAGCGGCTGCTGGGGGAGCGGCCCCTGGGGATCTGGCTGCCGGAGTGCGCCTATTACGAAGGGCTCGATCAGCAGATGGCCGCCTGCGGCCTGCGTTATTCGCTGCTCGATGGCCACGGTCTGCTCCATGCCCTGCCCCGGCCCCGCTACGGCGTCTATGCCCCGATCTGCTCGCCGGCCGGCGTGGCGTTCTTCGCGCGGGACAGTGAATCGACCCTGCCGGTGTGGAGTGCCAGCCGCGGCTATCCCGGCGATGGTGCCTATCGGGAGTTCCACCGCGATCTGGGCTGGGATCTGAGTGAGGAGCAGCTGCAGGCGCTCGGCATCAGCAGCCGGCGGCCCCTTGGGCTGAAACTGCATCGGGTCAGCGCCCAGGGCTGTCCGCTCGAAGCCAAGCAGCCCTACGACCCGGCTGAGGCGGCGCTGCGGATCGAGCAGCATGCGGCTCTCTATCTGCAGGGACGTTCCGCCCAGCTGCAGGCCCTGGCCCGCACGATCGATCGGCCGCCGCTGCTGGTGGCCCCGTTCGATGCTGAGCTGTTCGGCCACTGGTGGTTCGAGGGGCCCCGCTTCCTGGGGGCCCTGTTCCGTCAGGCGGCTGGCAGCGAGGTGCGCTTCACCCATCTGCGTCAGGTGCTCAGTGAGGGGCAGACGCTGCAGGTATGCCAGCCCTCCCCTTCCAGCTGGGGCCAGGGCGGCTACCACGATTACTGGCTCAACGAAACCAACGCCTGGGTGGTCGCTGAGTGGCAGCGCACGTCGCGGGCGATGGTGCGGCGCGTCAATCGGGGGGTGGGCAGCAGCAGCCAGCGCGATCTGCTCACCCAGGCGGGCCGTGAGCTGCTGCTCGCCCAGAGCTCCGACTGGAGCTTCATCCTGCGGGCCGGCACCACCACCGATCTGGCCAGAGAGAGGATCCATCGCCACCTCGATCGCTTCTGGCGGCTGATCGATGCGATCGAGAACGGCACGCCGCTGCCGCCGGCCTGGCTGGCGGCGGTGCAGCGGGAGGATGGCCTGTTCCCCCTGCTCAATGCCGCCGACTGGGCGACGCTGCGGTAGCTAGGGCCTGCTGAGCAACCCAGATCCGCTGCGGTGCAGTTGATTCCAGCGGCTGTCTCGGGTTAGGATGGAACGCAATCGGTCGTTTCGGGCTTAGAAGAATCCTCAGGCTCCTCAATGTACGTTCTTCAGCACTCAGGT
>JBJTQH010000124.1:0-29435 GCA_046075505.1 Cyanobium sp.
CTGATCCAGCCGCTGGTCGGTGACGACCTGCCCTGCTGGGTGTGGTGGAACAGCAGCCTGGATGAGGCGCCGGAGCTGCTCATGGCCCTGTCGCCCTCGCCGAGGCGGCTGGTGGTCGATTCCTCGCTGGGCCAGCCGCGCCGCTGCCTGGATGTGCTGGTGAACCGCATCCAGGCCGGGCAGGCCGTGAATGATCTCAACTGGCTGCGTCTGCGCAGCTGGCGGGAATCGCTGGCGATGGTGTTCGATCCGCCGGCCCGCCGCGATGCCCTCGCCCACGTGGTGCAGCTGGACATCGATGTGGAGGGCGATCACCCGGTGAAGGGTCTGCTGCTGGCCGCCTGGATCGCCGATCGTCTCGGCTGGCATCTGGTGGCCAGCCGTGCATTGCCGCCCGAGCCCGGTGGCGGCTTCGGGGGCATCGCCGCGGAATTCGAGCGCGGCGATGGCGCCACGGTGCGCTTCCGGCTGATGGAGGTGCCGATGGGCCATCCCAAGGCCCATCCTGGCGCGATCGTCGGTCTGCGCCTGATCTGCCGGCCGCCTCAGCAACGTCCACCCCTGTGTGTGATTCTCTGCTCGGAATCGGGCGGCTGCATGCGGCTGGAATCGGGAGGGATGGCGACGATGGAGCTGGCCGAGGAGGTGGTGCCATTGCCGGAGGAGCGGGAGGAGATGGAGCTGGCCCGCCTGCTCGGCGGTGGCCACGACACCACCAATCCGCTGCTGGCGGCCGCCGCGCCCCTGGCCCTGGAATTGCTGCCGCACTGAGTTCGGATCCCTCTTGGCCTGTGTGATCGCCGCCCCCTGCAGCGGCAGCGGCAAGACCCTGCTCAGCCTCTGCCTGGCGGCCCTGGCCCGCCAACGCGGGGTGAGCCTGCAGCCGTTCAAGGTGGGGCCCGATTACCTCGATCCGCAGCTGCTGGCGGCGGTGGCGGGTCGCCCCTGCCGCAACCTCGACACCCTGCTCTGCGGCGCCGAGTGGGTGCAGCGCTGTTTCCAGTGGCATGGCAGCCGCGCCGATCGCGTGCTGGTGGAAGGGGTGATGGGCCTGTTCGACGGTCGCGGGCCCAGCCCTGAGGGCAGCACAGCCGAGGTGGCGTCGCTGCTGCAGCTGCCGGTGGTGCTGGTGGTGGAGGCCTCCCGCCAGGCCGGCTCCCTGGCAGCCCTGGTGCGGGGCTTCCGCGATCACGGGCCGCCTGCGGTGGCCCTGGCCGGTGTGGTGCTCAACCGCGTCGGCAGCGAGCGCCATCGGGCCCTGCTGGCGGAAGCGCTGGCCGCGATCGCGGTGCCGCTGCTGGGGGTGTTGCCGCAGCATCCATCCCTGGTGCTGCCCTCGCGCCACCTGGGGTTGCTGCCGCCCGGGGAGCTGGCCGATCTGGCCGGCCGGGTCGATCTCTGGGCTGCCCTGGCGGCCGAGCATCTCGATCTGGAGCGGCTCTGGCCGCTGCTTGCGCCACCACGGCTGGAGGCCGGCACCCCCGATCCGATCCGCTGGTGCCTGGAGCGCCATCGCCAGGCGAGCGGGATGGGGGGAGCGCGCCTCCTGCTGGACGCAGCGCCCCCGTCGGTTTCGGCGCGATCGGGGCAGGAGCCTGCAGCGTCCGGCGCCGGGGCCTGGCGCCAGGGTCCCGCCCCGGCCGCGGCATCCCGCCAGGGGGAGCGGAGCCCGCAGCCCTGGAGCCCTGAAACGGTGCCGCAGGCAGCAGTGCCGCAGGCCACCGTGCCGATGGCCGTGGCCAGGCCTTCCGGGCTGATCGCCGCCGGAGCGGTACCGGGTGCGGCCCGCGGAGTGGCGGTGGACCCGGCCGGCGGTGGAGCGCCCCTGATCGTGGCGATTGCGGCCGATCAGGCCTTCCATTTCCGCTACCCGGAGGCCACCGAGCTGCTGGAGGCGGTGGGGCTGCAGCCGCTGTTCTGGAGCCCCCTGGCCGATCAGCCCCTGCCGCCGGGCTGTCGGGCGGTGTTGCTGCCGGGTGGCTATCCGGAGCTGCATGCAGCGCAGCTGGCCGCCAGTCGCCGCAGCCTGGCGGCCCTGGCGCAGGCGGCGGCAGCGGGGGTGCCGATCGTCGCTGAATGCGGTGGCCTGCTGCTGCTCGGCCACAGCCTGCACGATGGCGATGATCGCCCCCAGCCGATGGCCGGGGTGCTGCCGTTCACGGCGCGGCGGGGAGCGCTCACCCTGGGCTACCGCCAGGCGGAGGCCTGCGTCGATGGCCTGCTGGTGCGCCGCGGTGAGCGGCTGGTCGGCCATGAGTTCCATCGCTGGCAGCTGCAGCCTCTGCCCGAGGCGGCCGCTGCTCCTGCCGTGGCGCCGTGGTGCGGCGCTGCGCAGCCCTTGTCGGCGCCCCATGGCGATGCTGCGGATGCCGCGATCCGTGAAGCATCGGCAGCCGCGATGGCCGTGCGGCCGGGCCTGTGGCAGCTTGAGGGCTGGGGTTGGACGCCGAGGCCGGAGGGATGGACGAACACCAGGCTGCACGCCACCTGGCTTCATCTCCACTGGGCTGGTTGCCCGGCGATCCCATGGCGCCTGGCCGCCGCAGCCGCCAGCGTCGGGCCGCGGCCGGTGAGCGGCGCTTCCTGCAGCCCTCCGATCCCCGCCCCTCCCGGGTGAATGAGCGCTGGCGCCTGCGGGTGCGGGGCCGGGTGCAGGGGGTGGGCTACCGGATCAGCTGTCTGCGGCGGGCCGAGGAACTGGGCCTGGGGGGCTGGGTGCGCAACCGCGAGGATGGCTCGGTGGAGGTGGAGGCCGAGGGGGATCCGCTGCGGCTCGGTGAGCTGCTGCTCTGGTGCGAACACGGCCCCCAGGGGGCCCAGGTGAGCAGCGTCAGCTCCACGCCGATCGCCCCCAATGGCTCCGACTGGTTTGAGATCCGCCGCTGAGGGCTGGCCCCCGGTGCGCGGCGCTCAGCGCTCAGTGCTCAGCGCGGCTTGATCACCCGGCCGAACTCGCTGGCGGTGATGCGGGCCGGTTCGCTGCTGCTGTCGACGCTGAACGTGCGGGTTTCGGTCTGGATCGAACCATCGGGATACACGAAGTTCACTTCACCCTCCAGGTTCACGGTGGAGCCGCTGCGGCTGGTGGTCGTCAGGTTCTGCACTGTCACCCGCTCGAACTGGCGGAAGAAGTCGGGTTCGAACTGATCGGCCGCTGCAGCGCCGAACAGGTTGCGGGCCTGATCGAAGTTTTTGGTTGATAGGGCGCTGTACAGCTCCTGAATCGAGGCCACGGAGCGATCCACCGCCGCCCGGTCGCTGTCGCCCGATGGGCTCTCGGTATTGCCCGTCGCTGCGCTGTCTTCCGCAGGGGTGCTGGGGGGCACCGTTGTGGTTCCAACCGGCGCCGGCGCTGTGGGGCCTGGCACCGGCGCGCTGGCCGAGGCGGGCGGGGCCGCCGGCATCGCCGGGGACGGGTTGGTGGAAGGCGTCAGCGCCAGGTTGCCGTTGCGCTGCCACAGCAGCAGGCCGACGCCGCCCAGGGCCATCAGCAACATGCCGCTCAGGAAGGCGAGCAGCGCGTTCAGGGGGAAACCGCCGCTCCTGGTGGCGGTGGAGGGGGCGGCGCCTGCCGCGCTCGCTTCGTGGCCGCCGGGATCGGTGGCAGGCCAGTCGGTGCTGTGGCCGGGGTGGCCAGGATCGATGGGGTGGCTGGCTGCGGCGTGCTGGGGGGCTGATCCGGTGGTTGTGGAGTTTGCCTGGGGGATCGCGCTGCGCTGGTCACGCCAGTGGCCTGGCTGAGGGGTGGCCGGCAGTCCCAGCAGCCCCTCCAGCACGGGTTGCAGCCGGGCGCACAGCGGCGGGGCGTACATCTCGCTCAGTTCCTCCTGCAGCCGCTGCAGCAGCCGCCCATCCGAGAGCGGTGGCTCCTGGCTGGCTGCGCTGGTGAAGGCGCGCGACAGCACCAGGTAGCGCAGCGGCGCCACCAGATCGCTGTGCTCGGCGCCGCACAGATCCCCGATCGCCGCCTGCAGCCGGCGAGGATCGGGCGCCTGCCCCCGCTGGTGGTCCTGCAGAACGAGGCGGCGCAACTGCTGACCGATCGGATGGGAGCTCATCGGGGAGGGGGCGCCGTGGCGTCAGGCATGAACAGGCGGCCATCCTGGCGGCGGAAGCCTGGTTCCCGATCGCGCCCTGACGGGCCTGCCGCCTCCACCAAGCAGGCTGGGGGGGGGCGATGACACCTCCAAGACGGGTCTGCCAGCGCCCTCGCCACTGATCCTGGTGGGGGCATCAAGCCTGGTTGTCAGGCCAGATCGGGCTGCGGCATCCCTCTTCAGCGCTGCTCGAAGTCAGCTGATGGGGTGGGCCTGGGCTTCGAGTCGCCCCGGGGGGAACCTGTCGAGCCTGCTGATCCCTGGAGAGGGGCTGCGGTGCTCCGCTCCGGTCGGCTCCGATGAGGATCCGGGGTTTCTGGCAGCAGTCGCCGCCACTGCCCGGCCAGGGCCGCACTCAGTTCCGAACAGAGCTTCGGCCTGGCGGGGGGAGGGGGTGCTCCTGCGGGCCTGGGCGCCGGCAACCACCTCCAACCGGGCAGAGAGAGGGGCGGGATGGGCCCCCATCCCCCGATCCGAGGCGTTCCTTTCGACTGGGAGGTGCCTCTGGCAAGAGGCGAGGAGGAGGCCGCCGCCGGACCGATGCCGGGTTGCCCGTAACTCCAGGCGATCAGGTCACCGAGCCCGTTCTTGACAGCCGGATCCGGGGGCCTGTTTGTTTCTGCCTGAGGATCTGTAGAGGGGGGCCGCCTCAGCAAAGCCTCAAAGGTGGCCTTCTGATTGTTCAGATGTCCTCGGATCGCCGCAAGCAGATCGGGATCGAGATCCTCGGGATTGAGCTTCTCGGTGGCGGGCGGCCAGGATGCCGGCTCAGGTGGCAGGGCCTTGGGATCGGATTCCACCGCCTCGCTCTGGCCATCTGGCGTTGTGGCATCGGTGGTGGGGTCTGCAGGTGCCGGCAAGCTGCCTGGGCCCTGAGAGAGAACGGGCGGCCCGGACGGTCCCCCCTGCCGCGGGGCTGGGGGGACAGAGGCGCAGAGAGCATCTGCCGTCTTCTGCAGCTCTGTCGATGAGGGCGTGCTCAGGGCTCCCCCACTCCCCCAGCGTCTCCCGAACGGCCCCCAGCCCAGCAGCACCGCCGCCCCCAGGCCCGCTCCCGCCAGGATCAGCCCCAGCAGCGCCAGGCGCCAGGGTGCGCTGACGTGCCGCCAGTCCCGGGTCGCATCGCGAGAGCGATCGGCGGGGCCGCCACCGGCCTGGTTTTCAGCACCTGTGGGCAGTTTGCGGCTGTCGTTGACGGTGGTCAGCGGCACGGCCGGGGGCTGGACAATCAGCTCCTTGCCAACCCGCGGTGGCGTGAACCGGCCTCCGTCGCGGTGTTGCCAGCGGGCGATCGCGGCGCTGACATCGTCGCCGCTGCCCTGCTGGCTGATGTGATCCAGCGCCTTTCCCAGCTCGGAGGTCGGGCTGCGGCGATCGGGGGCCGGCAGCGTCACCAGGTACTGGGCGAGCGCGTAGAAATCGGCATCGCTGCCGCAAGACTTGCGGATGCCGTCGGTGCTCAGCAGCAGCGAGAAGGGCTCCGCTTCGGGCTCAAGGCTCACCAGGCCGCTGCGGCCGAGGAAGTGGCGTTCGGCCCGCTCCATGCACAGGCTGTAGGTGGCCTCACCGCTGGCCTGGCTCGGGGGCTCCTCGCTGATCAGTTCGCCTGCTCCTGCCCCAGGGAGGCGCACCAGATCCCAGTCCCCCAGACCGGTGTAACCCCACCAGTGCGGCGTGAGCACCAGCAGCCCCAGGGTGGCGCCGTAGGGCACGGTGGAGGGTGGCTCCTCTCGCTCCTGGGGGGACTCGGACCGCGGGTGAGCCCGGGCATGGCTCTGCACCGCCTGCCGCCACTCGGCCACCAGCCGCCGCGGCAGGCCCTCCGCCAGCCACTGGCGCCATTCCTCGAGGGCGCCGGGGCTGGATCGGCGGCAGTCCATCGGCTCCAGGCAGTCCTTCACAGCGCGCAGCGCCACCTGGCAGGCCAGCCAGCTGCCCAGATCGCTGCGGTCGTAGCGGGAGCCGCCGTGGCCATCGGAGACCGCCAGCACCTGGATCAGCTCGCCCCGTCCGTTGCGGTCCCGGAACCGGATCGAGCCGCTGGCGTCCTGGCAGGGGGCACCGCGACGGCGATGGGAGGCCCCGAGCCGCGAGTCATGGTGTCCGCTCAGCCAGCCGTGGAGAGGGGAGGAGGTCACGCGGCGGCCTCACCAGGGTTCATTGGGATCGATCATGTTCGGATCGAGCTCGGTGGGCGGCAGATCCGGCAGCGGCACATTGGTATCCGTTCGGCGTTCGCCCGCTTCGCTGAGCGGCTGGGAGACCGCTCCAATGACAACGGTGGAAGCCCACTGGATGTAACTGGCCAGGGCATTGGCGTTGTTGGCCTGCAACGGGCGCCGCGCCCCTTTCTGGCCGGGGAGGCGATCGCCACCCAGGCCGCCACCCGGCATCCGATCCCCGCCTGGGCCGCCACCCGGGTTGCCGTCGGCGGCTTCCGGGTCGAGCTCGATGAACCGCTGCAGCTCCTCGAGATCGGCGTCGTGGCCGATGGCGATCGCCAGCCGCACCGCCTTGCGCGCCCACGGTTCGCGCATCAGGCTGCGCAGGGCTCCCTTGAAGTCGTCGGTGGGGGCGCCATCGGAGATCAGCACCAGCACCGGCGGCAGGGCCCGCTGCTCCATCGGTGGTGTGCGCAGGGCCGCACCGACCAGCTGCAGGGCCTGCCCCATGGCGGTGAGGCCGCCGGCCTGCAGATCCACCCAGGCCCGTTGCATCGCCCCCACCGGTGTCGGCTCGCCGATGTGCCAGCGGGCCTGATCCGAGAAGCTGACCACCCGCACCAGGATCGCCGCTTCCGGGTTGTCCTCGCTCACCTTCACCATCGCCGGCAGCGACTGGCGGATCGCCTGGTTGAGCGACTGGATCTTGCCATTGGCCTGCATCGAACCCGAGCAGTCGCACAGATAGATGAAATGCAGCGGCCGGCGGGTCAGGCGGACGTCGGGAAAGGTCATGGAGTCTGGCGGGGAGGGGGAGGCAGTAGAGGAGGGCACCCTTGAAATCTGTAGGTGCAAGGCACGGGATCTGCAGGTGCGAGTCGCAGCTTCCGGCAGGGGAAAATCATGGGATCATGTCGAGCGATCCCTGCGGTGTATGCAGCTGCTGGAGAGTGTTCAGACTACAGCTTTTCTGCGGTGGCAACGGCCGCGTCTCGCCGCTGCGCAACACCGCTGTCCATGTGTCCTGGCTGAGATTCTGTACACCCAGATGCTGGTGATCCTGCGGATGGCAGCGGATGCAGCCCAGCGGTTGCTCCAGGCTCGGAGTGATCAGTGGATCGAAGTGATGGCGGTGCAGTTCATTCTCCGCCTGGGCAGCCACCACCGTGGTGGAGGTGCGCAGCCGCGGCACCGGGCCCAGAACGCTGCCGCAGGCCCAGCAGTGGCCTCCCTGGTCCGGATCCACGAACACCTCCTGGCCGCAGTGGGGGCAGAGGCTGCGCTGATCGAGGCAGCGGCTCAGGGCGTTGCGCCACTGATGGGGAAGGGCGCGCTGCTCCGGCTGGCGGGCACCGCGGCCGAGGCTCTGCTCAAACAGGGCCTGTAGGTGCGGCGGATAGATCGGCCAGGTGAGCAGCGGCGCCGGATGGGCGTCGGGATCGGGCCGGTTGCGTGCGTCGTCGGCATCGAAGATGAACAGCGCCTCCTCGGCATAGAGACGCCGCCGGGCCGGTTCATCCAGGCAGCGGATCTGCAGCTCCAGGCGGCCCAGGAAGGGATCGTGGCGGGTGAGCAGACGGAACAGCAGCACCGCCAGGGAAAACAGATCGCTGCTCACGCCGGGCTTGCAGCGGCCCAGCATCACCTCCGGGGCCATGAAACCGGTGGTGCCGCGCACGCTGCCCAGCTCGCTGTTGTTGACATCGACGTTGTCGTTGTCGCAGATCAGGATGCGGCCATCCAGTGGATCGAGAAACAGATTGCCCAGCGAGATGTCCTTGTAGCAGAAGCCGAGGCTGTGCAGGGCATGGAAGGCATCGGTGAGCCGGAAGCAGGCGCGCAGAGCCTGGCGCAGGCTGATCGACAGGCGGCCGGCTGTATGGGCGACGGCCGGATGATACTGCGGCGGCCGTAATTTCATCATGTAGCCAAAACTTCCCGCTGGAATGTTCAGCCGTTGCTGGCAGTCCGGATCCGGTTCCAGCAGCAGCATCGGCCACAGAAAGCTGTCGTTGGGCTCGCAGGCGGCGATGCAGGCCTTGAGGCGGCCGCGCAGCAGTGGATCCCGTTGCAGGCAGGCGGGGAAGTACCACTTCATCGCCATCGCCTCACCGGCGAACAGCACCTCGAACACCTGCCCCTGGCCGCCGCCGCCCAGCAGGCGAATCACCTGCAGCGGACCGCCATTGGCCAGCGTGAGGGTATCCCCCTCGTGAAACATCGGAAGCATGGCGGTGGCGGCAGGAAGGACAGACGGCAGGGATCGGGATGGCCGGGCAGGGCGCAGCGTCAGCTGCTCTCCAGGCTCTGGCCGATGGCCTTGCGGATGCCGTTGCGGTGACTCAGGGCGGTGAGGCGCTGGCTGAAGCCGTGGCGATGGGCCATGCCGTCGCGCAGGGTGATCACCAGCACATGCTCCTTGCGGGAACCCAGCACGATCCAGCCGGCCAGGGCGCCGATCTCCAGGCTCCAGAACATCCAGGGGAAAGGCAGCAGGATCAGACCCCCGAGGCAGAGCAGCACCCACCAGCTGAAGCTGTGGGGATAGCGGGGCCGGCTGCGCACATGGGCAGAGCGGATCTGCTCGAGCGGGATGGACTTGCCATCCAGCAGCAGCGGTTGGCCGGCGGGGCGGGGGCGGACGCTGCCGCTGCTCGGGCGGGATGGCTTGCCAGCGGCTGGCTGATCGGCGCCGGAACGAGGGTCGCGGGAGCTGAAGCTGGAGCTGGAAACGGCCTGCCCGGAGCCGGCAGCAGCTCGGCCCCCCGGCGCCTGGAACAGCAGCACCGGACCGCCCTGGCCCAGCTGGATTTCATCGCCATCGGCAAGGGGCCGGCAGCGTTGCAGCTTCTGCCCCTCCAGGTAGGTGCCTTGCGGGCTGCCCCAGTCGCAGACCAGCCAGCCGTGGCTGCGGCTATAGCGCACCACAGCGTGGTGCGGGGCCACGCCGTCGCATCCGGCCAGGCAGAAGCTGTTGTTCCCGGCCCCGCCGATCGTGGTGGGCACGCTGCGGTTCAGCCCGGTGGCCCGGCTCGGGTCCGCGCGCAGCACCAGGCGGGGGTCGGCCGTCATCGTCCGCGCGCTCTCAGCTGGGCGGCTGGCGCTGTGGCAGCAGCGGTGCTCATCGCGATGAGGTGCGACGGGCCGAGCGGCGGCGCCACCAGTGCTGCCAGTCGTCGGTGATCTCGGCCCACAGACCCGGTTCCCCTTCCCGCCAGGGCAGCACCCGCGATGGAAACAGCAGCGCCAGACTGGCGGTGGCCAGGCAGACCATCACCAGCAGCAGTAGCACCCAACCCGGGATGGCCCCCAGCCAGGTGAAGGGGGTGGCAAGGGAGATGGCCCGCAGCGCAAAAATCCCGATCGTCAGGGCGACCCAGATACGGAACGGGGCCCAGGGATCACGACGTTGCTCCACCTCGGGAGACCCGATTGATAGCCGTAGCCTATGGCAACAGCAGCATGGCGTGGGCTCAGCAGATGGGGGCAGGCGAAGCGAACGGGGCCTCGAGCGGCGCGATGCACGGTGCGGTGCAGGGTGAGGAGTCCAGCCAGGCGCCCATGGCCGCCGCGGAACCCGGGCAGCCCCTGCAGGCCGCCTGGACGGAGGAGGGGCCAGCGGCGCTGCATTGGCAGGGCCTGCTGCACGGTGATCCCGCCGAGCGGCTGCGGCTGTTGCGGCGGTTGTGGCAGAGGGCGCGGCAGCGTCAGGCCCAGCTGCAGCTCTGGCGGGGCGAGGAACTGCTGCAGGAGGTGCCGCTCGGCGAGGAGCGGCTGCGCATCGGTCGCGATCCTGTGTGCGAGCTGGTGGCCGAGGCCCCGGGCGTGAGCCGCGTGCATGCCTTCCTCGAGAAGGACAGACCCCAGGACCGGGACTGGGTGCTGGAGGATTTCAATTCCGCCAATGGTCTCTACTGGCGCGATCGACGCATCCGCGCCATCCAGCTGCGCCATGGTGATGAGGTGCTGCTGGGATCACCGCTGCGTGATGGCCCCCGCCTGCGCTATCTGCAGCCGCGCAGTGCCTGGGAGCAGGTGGTGCATGGGGTGGGGCTGATGTCGCTGCTCGGTTCGGGAGTGGTGATCGGAGGCCTGCTGCTGCTGAGCACGATCAGCGGTGGGTCGCGCGTCGATTTCATCGGCGGTCCGGTGAAGGTGGTCGCGGCTGATGGCCGCCGCGTTGATGGGAAGGAAGGGGCCGCCACGGCGCTGCCGACCCTGGAGGACTACCCGCTGGTGCTGCGCCAGGCCCTGATCGCTTCCGAGGATGCGCGCTTCGGGTGGAACAGTGGACTGGATATCGGCGGCACGCTGCGATCGCTGGTGAAGCGCAGCGGCGGCGGCAGCGGCCTCACCCAACAGGTGGCACGTATGGTGTACCCGTGGGTGAAGAACGGCAATCCCAGCTCCCCCTGGCCCTGGGTGCGGATTGCGGAGGAGGAGCGATTCGGCATGTTTGCACGCAAGCTGCGTGAGTTGCCGGTGTCGTGGCAGCTGGAAACGCGCTTCAACAAGAATCATATTCTCAAGACCTATCTTGATCGCGCCTATCTCGGCCTCGGCACCGAGGGGTTTGAGGAAGGCGCCCAGCTCTATTTCCGTAAGTCAGCCCGCAATCTGAACGTCAGTGAGGCGGCCTATCTGGTGGGATTGCTGCCCAGCCCCAATGGCTACAACGTCTGCGCTCCCACCCCGGCCCAGCTGCGGGCGGAGCGCCTGGAGCGGGAACGGAAAAGCGGCAGGCAGGAAAAGCCCCTGCTCGATGAGACAGTCTGGACACCGAAACTGCGCCGTGATCTGGTGTTGAAGCGGATGCTGGAGGAGGGTTATCTCAGCCGTGAGCAATACCGCGATGCTCTGCGTCAGCCCTTGATCTACGATCAGAGTGTCTGCCGGGAATCACGCTGGCGCAGTTATCCCTTCTTCAGCGATTATGCGATGTGGGAGCTGGCAGGCTCCCGTTTCTCGCTGAACATCGATCCCCAGCAGGAGGGGGGTAATTACCATGTGGTCGCCACCATCAACCCGGCGATGCAGGCGATCGCCCAGAGCAGCCTGCAGCAGTTTCTGGCCACCAAGGCCAAGCCGATCGGTGTCAATCAGGCAGCCCTGATCAGCCTTGAGATCAGCAGTGGTGACATCCTGGCCTATGTGGGCGGTGGAGACTATAAGTTCGACCGGGTGCAGGCGTTGCGGCAGCCGGGTTCCACCTTCAAGCTGTTCACCTATCTGGCGGCGCTGGAGCAGGGCGTCAAGCCGTCTGATTCCATCTCCTGTGCAGCGATCTATCAGTTGCAGGCGGGCTGTCGGCAGGGTGGGGGCCGGATGAGCATGAGCGACGGGCTGGCCTATTCGGAGAATCCGGTGGCGCTGCACCTGGCGGAGCGGGTTGGCTTTGAGCGCGTGATTCAGATGGCGCGGCGACTGGGAATCTCGTCCCATACGCTGCAGCCGGATCCCAGCATGGTGCTGGGGGGTAATGAAGTGTTGTTGTATGAGATGGCCCGTGCCTTTGCTGTGGTGGCCAACGGCGGGCGCACCGTGCCGATGCATGGCGTGGATCGCATCTACGACCTGGGCATCTGCGGTTCGGCGCAGGCACTGAAGAGCTGTCCCAGCAGTGGCATCTTCCAGCCGCTTGGCGAAAAGCCACAGCAGTTGCTTGCAGCCGATGTGGCTGATCGTATGGATGCGATGCTGCGCCAGGCTGTTGCGATTGGTACGGGCCGCAATGCCGCCATCGTGGCCGATGCCCGTGGCAAGACGGGCACCACCAACAATGGTGTGGATGTGTGGTTCATCGGCTATTCACCCAGCAAGGGAATCCTGACCGGTATCTGGATGGGCAACGACGACAATCGACCCGCCCCTGCCGCTGCCGGTGCCCTGGCGGCCCAGCTGTGGGGCGACTACATGAGCAAGGTCTGAGCGGGTATGGCTGCCCTGCTGAGCGGCTCAGGGCAGGCTTGAACGTTCGCCGTTCTTGCGGAATCTGTCGAGCGTTCCGGCGCTGCTGGCGCTGATCAACCGTGGCGACGGATCACGGCACCGGCACCTTCGCAGCACCCACCGCAAAGCTCCAGGGATGGCTGCTATCGGCGCTCAGCTGGGCCGCGAACTGCTGGGCCACCTGCGGATCGCGGAAGCTGGCGATCTGCACCTGATCGCTGCTGCCGCTCACAAAGGCATCGGCGCGGCAATGCTGCTGCGCATCGGCCAGCGCCTCCGCCGGCCCGACGACGGGCCACCAGGTTTCGCCGGGCTGCGGTGGTGGTGCGTCCTGAACAGCCTCCTGTTCGCAGGCCTGCCACCGGCTGGTGATGGGTTGAGCTGGCGGCGATGGTTGTGGTTGAGGTGGAGGCGTTGGTTGTGGTTGAGGTGGCAGGGGATCGGGAGACGGTTGTTTCGGGGGTGGTGGCTTGGGGGTTGAGGGGCTGGCCGCAGGACCCGATTGCCAGAGATGACGGTTGCCGGCGACGAGCACCACTAGCAGGCTGAGTAGCATACCGACGACAAACCAGAGCAGGGTGACCTGTCGGCTGGAATCGCTGCCGCCACGCGCCTCGCCTGGTGGCACTTGCGGCGGTGGCCAGCCAGGGGCCTGAGGGGGGTGCCGGCCAGGGCCAGGGGCTGGAATCGATGGTGGCTCGGATGGCGCGCCGAGGCGATCGAGCTCTCGCAGCTGCTGATGGAGATTGTCCTTCAGGTCACTCAGCGGCTGCAGATCCGGCGCCGCTGGTCTGCCCCCTGATGCCGCAGTTGCGCTGCGCTCCCGCCAGGGCTCCCTCGGCTCCGTCTGCGGCGGCAGGTTGAGAAAGCCGTCGAGCACATCGGCCAGGGCGGCGACGATGCGCGGGGCAAAGGTGTCCTGCAACTGCTGCAACAAGGACTGCCGGGCCACATGGGGATGGGCTGTATCGCTGCGTGTGGCCAGGCTGAGGAACCCCGGGCGCTGCATCAGATCCAGCAGCGGCAGCTTCAGATCGTGATGCCTGCCGAGCAGATCGGCCAGGAGAGCCTGCAGGCGGTTGCTCGACCAGCTCTCCAGCGGCTTGTGGTTCAGTTGCGCCGCGATCTGTTGCCCGATCCTGCGGTAGTCGGCTCTGTCCTGCTCGGTGGGCATCTTCCGGTTGCGGTCTCGCTGGGGGCTGGAGCGGCGCTGTTCAGGCCCTGCTCCTGGATGGTGTTGTGGGCTGGCCTGTGGCCTGAATTGTGGAAGGTGGGTGGTCGGCGGCGGTGCTTTGGGGGAGGCGGTTTTGAGCTCTGGTGGAGGCGCTGACTTTCGGGTGATGAATCTGTAGCTGAAGCGCTGGAACTTGCTCTCTTTAGATTGAGTTTAGCATGACAGGCTGTTGCCGGCGGCGCGCTGCACCTGGCGATCCGCTGTCATGCAGCCTGCGTCGCCGCGCTGGTCAGGCTCCGGCGCTGCTGCTAGGAGGGAGCCTGACCAGGCCCGTTCCGCTGATGTCCAAGCGTTCTGCCGTTCTTGCCCGGCTCGGCTGTGGCGCCTTGTGCTGTCTCGCCCCGCTGTGGCTGGCGGGCTGCGAGCGCAAGGTGAGCGAGGAGAGCAGGCGTCTGGATCAGCTTGATCTCAAGATTCAGCAGCTGGAGTCGCGTCTCAATCGCCTCTCGCTCCAGAAGCCTCCCGCCGCGCCGGCGAAGGCCGACAGCAAACTGCCGGCCGGTGCGATCAAATCGCTCACGTATCGCACCACTCCCGCCAGCAATCGGCTGCGCATCTACTGGGCCGATGGCAGCCAGAGCGATCTGGAATGCACCCAGGAGCAGGCGACCCTGGCCTGCGGCTGAATCCGAGCCACCGTCCCCCTCGGTGCGGCCACCGTTTCGGCGCGGTCACCGTCTTGGCGCGGCCACCGTCTCGGCGCAGTCATCGTCTCGGTGCCCGATCCTTCTCTGCGCGTTCAGGGTGTGCCGGTTGTGGCGGGCCGGCTGGGTCCCACTGTCCTCCCTTCGTCGCCTTCACTTCGCTGTCTTCACCCCGCTGGTCGCTGCCCCTGACTGGTTGCCGGCAGGAACCGGCGGAACCGGCAGTGCATTGGCGCACAGCGCCGCCACCATCTGTTCTTCACCGCCTGCGGCCGGCAGTCGCCAGCGCCCCCAGACCCAACGCTCCGGTTGCTCCTCCGTGGCTGCCATGCGGCTGGTGGTGTTGATCTGCAACTTGGCGCAGTTGACTCCCACCAGCTGTTGATCGGACGTCACCGCTGGCACCGCCTGGCCGCCTTCGGGTCTGGCCTCGCCACAGCTGGTCTGGGTGGTGCGGGTGCCGTCCTTGAGCAGCTTCCAGCGGTCCCAGCGATAGCTGCAGTTCCCGTAGCGACGGCTGTCCCCATCCCGCAGGCGGCGGATGCGTTCCAGCACGCTCTGCTCGGCTTTGTTCGGTGTGCTGCGGGCGGCGGCAGGGTCCGCCGGGGGAGGAACAGGAGCTGCCGCGGGCTCCGCCGTGGGCTCCGCTTCGGACGGAGCCACTGTCTGCGCTGGAGGGGCAGGCGTGGGGGCAGGCGTGGGGGCCGGCGGGGCGGCCAGGGCCTGGCTCTGCAGGAGCAGCGCCGTGCTGATCAGCAGCAGGATGGGGCGTGGCATCGGTCGCGAGGTAGTGGGGCGCGAGGTAGTGGGGCGCGAGGCAGTGGGTCGCGAGGCAGTGGGGACTCCGGCGGGGGCACCTGGGGTGGGGCGGTGCTGTGGGGCGGTCTGTGGGGGTGGGCGGTGAGCCGCCCAGGCGTTCCGGGCTCAGCTGCCGAGCAGATGCAGGCTGATCCGCCGTTGCTGCGCCGCGGCGCGATGCTCCCAGAGATACACCGCCTGCCAGGTGCCCAGCAGCAGCCTGCCGCCCTGGAAGGACTGGCTCAGGCTGGAGCAGGTGAGGGCGGTGCGGATGTGGGCCGGCATGTCATCCGGCCCTTCATCGTCGTGCACGTAGGGGCGCAGATCGCCGTGGCCACTGATCGGCCGCACCCCCTCGCGTGGCACCAGGGCGCGCAGATAGGCGGTCAGATCGGCGAGCACGCGTGGATCGGCGTTTTCATTCACCGTCAGCGAGGCACTGGTGTGCAGGCAGCTGATCACCGCGATGCCGGTGTCCAGGCCGCTGGCGGCGATCTCGCGGTTGAGGGCGGCGGTGATGTCGGTGAACCCCTCCCCCCGGGTCTGCAGCTGCAGCAGTCGCAGGCTCTGTTGCATGGGCGGAGCGCGGGCGATTGTCCATAGCATCGCGCCTGAACCGCATCGCTCCCGCCGGGGGCTGCTGCCATGGCCTCCCTGACGATCCTCTACGACGGCGGCTGCCCCCTCTGTCTGCGGGAGGTCACCTTCCTGCGCCGCCGCGATACGCGCCTGCATCCGCAGGATCCACGGCTCGCCTTCGTCGATGTCGACGATCCCGCCTATGACGCCGCTGCCCATGCCGGCATCAGCTACCGCGATGCGATGGGGCGCATCCATGCCGTCGCCGGCGGTGGCGAAGTGCTGCGCGATGTCGAGGTGTTTCGCCGCGCCTATGCCCTGGTCGATCTGGGCTGGCTCTACGCCCCCACCCGCCTGCCGCTGCTGCGCCCGCTCGTCGACGCCCTCTATGGCCTCTGGGCTCAGGCCCGCCTGCGTCTCACCGGTCGCCCCGACCTCGACACCCTCTGCCAGCAGCGCTCCGGCCGCTGCCGCCTGCGATGAGCACCCCCCGTCCCGATGGCGGTGCCTCCCCCGATCTGATCGTCGTGGGCAGCGGCCTGGGGGGGCTGTGCGCCGCCGCGATCGCCGCCCGCCACGGCCTGGAGGTGCTGGTGCTGGAGGCCCACAGCCAGCCTGGCGGTGCCGCCCACGGCTTCGTGCGGCGCGGCTTCCATCTCGAATCGGGCCCGTCGCTGTGGAGCGGCCTGGGCCAGTGGCCGAGCAGCAATCCCCTCACCCAGGTGCTGCGGGCCGTGGGGGAGAGCGTGCCGGTGATCCACTATCACGAATGGGGCCTGCTGCTGCCGGAGGGATCGCTGCGGGTCGGCGTTGGCGTGGATCCCTTCCTGACGGTGCTGCACCAGCTGCGGGGTGCCGCCGCCGTGGAGGAATGGCGCCGCTTCCTGAGCGTGCTGGAACCCAGCTGTCGCGCCGCCCGCTCCCTGCCCCTGCTCGCCCTGCGCCCGGGACTGGGCATGGCCGCCACCCTCGGGGGTCAGGGCCTGAACCTGCTGGCCCAGGCCGGCTCCCTGGCCCGGCTGGGCGGTGGCTTCGGGGCGGTGGCGCGCCGCCATCTGCGCGATCCCTTTCTGCTGCACTGGGTGGATCTGCTCTGCTTTCTGATCTCCGGTCTGCCGATGGATCAGACCAGCACCGCCGCGATGGCCACCCTGTTCGGCGAGTGGTTCGAACCGGAGGCCCGGCTGGAGTACCCCGTCGGCGGCAGCCCGGCGGTGGTGGCGGCCCTGGTGCGAGGACTGGAGCGCCACGGCGGCGGCCTGCGCACCAGTGCCCCCGTGGAGCAGGTGGAGTTGCGCGGCGATCGGGCCTGCGGCGTGCGGCTGCAGAGCGGTGAGCGGATCGAGGCCCGGGTGGGGGTGATTCTCAACAGCGCCCCCTGGGCCCTGGAGCAGCTGCTGCCGCCCGGGGCGGTGCCGCCGCGCTGGCTGCAACGTCAGAGCGATACCCCGGCCTGCGCCGGGTTTCTGCACTGGCATCTGGCCCTGCGCGGCGATCGCCAGGAGGAGGCGCTGGCCTCGCTGCCGATCCATCACGTCTGGGTGGGCGACTGGCAGCGGGGCATCGACGCCGAGCGCAACATGGCGGTGCTCTCGATGCCGTCGCTGCTCGATGGCTCCCTGGCACCGGCGGGACACCAGGTGCTGCACGGTTACACGCCGGCCAACGAACCCTGGGCCCTGTGGCAACACCTGGAGCGGGGCAGTGCCGCCTATGAGGCGCTCAAGACGGAGCGTTGCAGCCTGTTTCACCGCATCTTCGATCAGGTGCTGCCCGATTGGCGCGACCGGCTGGTGCTGGAGCTGCAGGGCACGCCGCTCACCCATCGCCACTACCTGGGCGTGCACCAGGGCAGTTACGGCCCGGCCTGGCCCGCCGATCGCGCCCCCTTCCCCGGTGGCACCACCCCGATCGCCAATCTGGTGCTCTGCGGCAGCGGTGTCTTCCCCGGCATCGGGGTGCCGCCGGTGGCGGTGAGCGGTGCGATGGCGGCCCACCGCTTCGTGCCGGCCGCTGCCCAGCGCCGGCTGCTGGAGGAGCTGGGCCTGGTGGGCTGAGGGCCGCGGCGGCAGCAGAGTGAGGCCACTGCCGCCGCCGCCGTCATGACCACCATGCATTGCCGCTACGAGGGTGGTCTGCGCTGCGTTTCGGTGCATGAAGCCTCCGGCAGTGTGCTGCATACCGATGCGCCGCTCGATAACCGCGGCCGCGGCGAGGCCTTCTCCCCCACCGATCTGGTGGCCACCGCCCTGGCGACCTGCATCCTGACGATCCTGGGGATCGTGGCCGAGCAGGAGGGGATCAGCCTTGAGCCCTGCACCGCCACCGTTCACAAGACGATGACCACCGCCGGCGTCCGTCGCATCGCCCTGCTGGAGGTGTGGATCACCCTGCCGCAGGGTCTGACCCCTGAGCAGCGTCGGTGCCTGCAGCGGGCCGGCGAGGGGTGCCCGGTGAAGCGCAGCCTCGAGGGGGCGGTGGCGATGGAGCTGCACTGGG
Organism: Cyanobium sp.; assembly: GCA_046075505.1. Taxonomy (GTDB): domain Bacteria; phylum Cyanobacteriota; class Cyanobacteriia; order PCC-6307; family Cyanobiaceae; genus Cyanobium. The sequence goes on from JBJTQH010000124.1 coordinate 17,963, forward strand.
CCTGAGTGGGGCCCCACCGAGGCACTCCACCGAGGCACTCCCCGGAGGCATCGCTTTCAGGGGGTGGTCCGCGGGCCGGTCGGCGTCGGGCGTCCGGTCAGGCCACCGCTCTCGAGGGCGCCGGCACAGGTGCGGCGAAACAGGGCGATCACCGCATCCGCCGGTTGCAGTTCCATCCAGAACGCCTCCGCTTCCAACCGCTGATCGGCCTTCTCGTAGGCGGTGCTGATCAGGCGGGCGTAGTGGGGGGCCTGCAGCTGCAGCTCCCGCAGGGTGCGTGGCATCGTCTGTTCACCGAGGGCCGTGCCGCCGGTGCAGCTCTGCATCAGGTGGGTCGCCTCATGGGCCATCACGCCCCAGACCGCTTTCACATCCCCCAGATCGACGTGGCGTCGGCAGATCACCAGCCGGCTGATCCCACCTCCATCGTGTTCGTAGTAGCCGGCGTGCTGGGGCGGGCAATCGTTCGAGACGACTGTTTCCGTGCCGCTGGCGTTGATCAGATTCTCCAGCTGGCGGATGTGCTCCAGGCTTGAGGCCTGCAGTGCCGTTGTGGCAGTCAGACACAGCAGGGCCGTGGCCGCTGGGGCCGCCAGCGCCGCGGGAGTGGGCAGGGACATGGGCGCCGGCGGCCGTTGCCTGCAGCCTGGCCCGGGATGATCGCGCTGGCCACGGACCGCCCCACGGCAGGCCTTCAGCGCGCCGTCTCCTCGGGCGGAGGGCTGTCGTGTTGGATGGACACCAGCGGTGGGGCGAACAGGAACACCGTGTCCCCGAGCCGCTCCGACTGGCCGTCCATGGCATAGACACCACCGGAGACGAAGTCGATCGTGCGCTGGGCCTCTTCCGGCCCCATCGCACCGAGATGGAGCACCACCGTCTTCTGTTGCTGCACTGCCACCACCGCCTGCATCGCATCCTCGAAGCGGGCGGGGGTGATCACCGTCACCTCAGGTTGCCAGGAGCCGAAGGGGGTCTCCATAAAACTCTCGACAGATCTTGTGCGGTGACCGGAGACAGGGGCTGGAGGCAGGAGGTGGTGATGGATGACGGAGCCGGATCCGCAGATGGCTCCGGGATCGCTGTGCAGACAGAACCGCAACGAGGCGTTCAGACTGGCGCAGCCGAGCGCGGACTGGTCAGCTCGCCCGGCTGATTGTGATGGTTCGGTGGTCTGAGCTGACGGCCGCCGCGGGCGCCGAGGAGGCGATCAGGCCGTCGCTGCCGGGCGCACAGCGATGGCATCGATCTCGACGCGTGCCCCCTTGGGCAGTGCCGCCACCTGCACGCAGGCCCGGGCCGGGGCGGTGCCCGCGCCGAACATCTCGGCGTAGAGGGCGTTCACCCGGCTGAAATCGGCCAGATCAGCCAGGAAGACGGTGGTGCGCACCACATGGGCGGCATCGGTGCCGGCGGCGATCAGCACGGCCTGGAGATTGGCCAGCACCTGGCGGGTCTCGGCCTCGACATCGCCAGCTCCCACCATCGCGCCACTGCCCGGATCGAGGGCGATCTGACCGGAGCAATACAGGGTGTCGCCGGCCCAGACCGCCTGGTTGTAAGGACCCACCGGTGCCGGGGCGTCGGCGGTTTCAACGGCCACCGGAGCGGCAGCCGCAGCGGTAGAGCAGGCCTGGGGATCGCGCATGGCCGGGATCGGAGGTGGGGGCGAGCGTAGGCGTCGGGGCTGCAGCGCTGGGCCCGGGCCTTCCTAGGATTTTCATCACACACTCAGATGCAGCACAGGCCTGGCTCCGGTGAAGCTTCCGCCAACGGGTGAGCCACCGGTTCTGTCGTCATGGCGGGGGTGCTCCTGAGGATTCACCGCGCTACGTCCATGGACACCGCAAGCACCCGCACCGGAACCAGGGCGATGGCGACGCGGATCGGAGTGAGCGGCGCCCGGCGCGGGGGCCGTGGCGCTCGCCTTTCTCCCGTCGGTTTCCGGCAGCGTTCGCTGCTGCCGGCGCCACAACGGCTTCAGGTCGCAGCCGCCCTCCGTGAGGCAGGTGTCGCCGGCTCCGGTTTTCAGGTGTCCGGCCATGCTCTGCGGGATGTCAGCAGCACCAGCACCCTGGTGCCCATCGGGGCCAGCTGGCGTTATCGAGCCGATGGCAGTGACCAGGGCACGGCCTGGCGTTTGATGCCAGCGCCTGGGCCTCGGGGCTGGGGCAGCTCGGCTATGGCGATGGCGATGAGGCCACCGTGGTCCCCAGCGGTCCGAGCGGTGCCACCTTCATCACCACCTATTTCCAGCATGCGTTCAGCCTGGATGATCCCAGTGGCATCGCACAGCTCGATCTTTCGGTGATCCGTGATGACGGCGTAGTGCTGTATCTCAATGGTCATGAGTTGCTGCGCCAGAACATCAGCGCCAATCCCGGCTTCACCACCCTGGCGACCACGGCGATCGCCGGCAGCGACGAAAGCACGCCGGTGCAGCTGTCGCTGCCGCTGGCGAACCTGCCGGCCGGGCTGTTGCAACAGGGCCGCAATGTGCTGGCGGCCGAAATCCATCAAGCGGCAGCCAACAGCAGCGACATCAGCTTCGATGCCCGGCTGGCGGCCAGCAGCCGCACGCTGCAACTAGAGATTGATCTCGATGCTCCGCTGGCAGGCGCATCGCTGCAGGCGGCCGACCTGCGCCTTAATGGCTCCAGCATTGCCCTGGCGGCGACCCTGGTGGACGCCGACACCGTGCGCTTCACGCTGCCATCCCTGGCCGCCGGTTCCCACAGCCTCGAGCTGCCGGCCGGTTCGCTGCAAGCTGCGGATGGCACCGCCCTGGGCCAGTGGAGCCAATCGATCACGATCGCCGCCGCGCCCCAGTACAGCGTCTGGCAGACCCCGAGGCTGCAGCTCGGCAACGCTCCGCTGGTGGGCTACCCCGGCAGCGACCGCGATCAGGTGGAGCTGCTCTGGCAGACGAAACCCGCTGGCAGCGGAACCGAGGATCGCTTCAGCGTTGATGTGCGCCTGGCCGGGACGGCCGCCTGGAGTCCCGGCGGCACGATTCAGCAGCTGGCCCAGCCGTTGGAGGGCCGCATTGTGTTCAGCAGCCGTCTCGGCGACCTGGACTACGACAGGGCCTACGAGTATCGCGTGCAGCACTGGAGCGGTGATGTGCTGCTGGCGGAGTACAGCGCCCCCTTCCGCACCCGCCTGCCGGCCGGCAGCGCCACGCCATTCAGCTTTGTGGCCTATGGCGATTCTGCGGATCCGAGCACGATCAGCCAGTTCCGCAGCGTGCAGGCCCGGATCAACAGCCTCGATCAGGCCAGTCCGCTCGCCTTCGCGATGCTGCTGGGGGACAACACCTACAGCAGCGGCACCCACGGCCAGCTGGACCACCGCTTCGTGCCCTCCCTGGCACCGGAGGCCACCGCCTGGAATGCGCGCCGCATCGATCATGTCGCCTTCGGCAATCACGATGTGATGACCGACAGCGGCGCCCCCACCGAGGCGAGTTTCAGCGCCCCGATCCCCGTGGCCGGTGCCACCGCGGTGGCGTCAGCGCCGACGGGCGAACGACCGGAGCACACCTATTCGTTGGATCACGGTGATGTACACATCGCCACCTTCGACAGCAACAGTCTCAGCAATGCCACCCGGCTCGAGGCCCAGCTGGCCTGGCTGGAGGCCGATATGGCCGCCTCCAGTGCCCGCTGGAAGATCGCGGTGCTGCACCATCCCGTGGCCGGCTCCCCCGACAAGTCGGAGAGCCCCAGCGGCAACTACTATCAGCAGGTGGTGCCGCGGCTGCGGGCAGCCGGGGTGGACCTGCTGCTTGCCGGCCATACACATACCTATCACCAGTCCTATCCGCTGCTGGGCCAGAGCGGTGGGGTAGCCACCTATGTGGCGGATGGCGATGGTCTCTACGACAAGGGGGTGGGCCTGGTGCAGGTGGCGATCGGCACCGGTGGCACAGGGCTGCGCAGCGGCAGCTTCAGCGACAAGCCCTATATCCGCACTGGCTTTTCCGCCAGCACCACGCCGGCGGTGGAACCGGGCTTTGCTCGTATCGATGTCACACCAGAGAACCTGGTGGTGAGCTATATCGCTGCCGATGATGGTGCCGTGCTCTCCACCTTCACCATCCGCGACAACAGCGATGCCACGTTGCAGACCAGCGTCTTCGAGCAGGGTGGCGCTGGCTATGGCGGGGCCGTGGACACGATGCTGCGCCAGGCCAGCCCCACCAGCGGCTCTGCCGGCGCCACCTCCTTGAACGTCGATGGTGATGATCCGGCCGGCAGTGGCAACGATGTGCAGACCCTGCTGCGCTTTGGCGACCTCTTCGGCGCTGGATCCGGCCAGATCCCCCTCGATGCCTCGCTGGTGTCTGCCCGGCTGCGTCTGACGGTGAGCAACGGCGGCCATGCCCTGGCGCTGCACCGGATGCTGCTGCCCTGGAGCGATGCCGCCACCTGGAGCAGCAGCGGCGCCGGGATCAGCCCCGATGGCAGTGAGGCGGTGGCGAGCCCCGATGCCAGCAGCGCCGCCGTGGCCGTCGGCACCCTGGAGATCGATGTGCTCCCCAGCCTGCAGGCCTGGCAGGCGGGCGATGACAACTGGGGCTGGCTGCTGCAGCCCACGGGCGCCGATGGAGTGGATCTGGCCTCCTCGGAGGCAACCCTGGGGCGGCCGCAGCTGCAGGTGCAGTGGCGGGCTGCCGCCAATCAGCCCCCCAGCGCCGTCAGCCTCACGCCCGTGATCACCAGCCTGGCCGAGAACACGGCGCTGCCGGCCGACCTGAAGCTGGCCACGATCGCGATCAGCGACGACGGCCGCGGTAGCAATCGGATCAGCCTCAGCGGTCCGGATGCCGGGCTGTTCCGCCTCCAGGATCAGGAGCTCTGGTTGCAGGCCGGCACCGTTCTGGATCATGAGCAGCAGGCCAGCCTGGCCGTCACGGTGGAGGTGGCCGATCCCGGCCTTCCCGGGGCGGCGCCGGTGCGCGGCGATTACCGCCTCACTCTGCTCAATGTCCAGGAGGGAGACGGCCGTGCTGGGGCCATCAGCAGCCTGGGCGGTGCACCCCTGACGGAGGGCGTCACCCTGGTGGCCGGTGCGGTGAGCGGGGATCCGGACGGCATCGCCTCGGCCGTGGGCGTGGAGTGGTTGCGCAACGGCCTGCTCACCGGCCAGAGCGGCGGCGCCGTGGTGGTCGGGGTCCAGGGAGCCGGCAGCTGGCAGAGCCGCCACACCTACACCGATGGCGTCGGTCTGCAGACCGTGCTGCTCTCCGAGGCGATCAGCGTGGTCGCTCGGGATGACGGCGCCGCCACGCTGGCGCCGATCAGCGCCGATGGTCCGCTGCGGGTGGGGGTGAGCCTGGAGGCGGGGAGCCCCAGCGGTGATCCCGATGGCGACGCCTCCGATCCTGCGCTCAACTGGCAGTGGCTGCGCAACGGCACCCCGATCGCCGCCCCCGTCGGGACCGCTGCCAGCTACAGCACCACCGCTGCCGATGAGGGGGCTTCCCTGGCGGTGAGGGTGGGCTACAGCGATGCGCAGGGCTTTCAGCGCACGCTCAGCGCTGCGGCTGCAGGGCCGATTCTCGAGGGCACACCGCCCCAGGTGAGCGCCATCGCGGTGGAGAGTCGTCAGGTGGCGGTGACACTCAACGAGCCGATTCAGGCCACGGCGCCGTCGCTGAGCAGCGTCAAGGTGCTGGTGAACGATCAGGAGCGTCCCCTGGCTGGTCTCAGTGTCGATGTCGCCGGTCGCCGGTTGCTGCTCACCCTCAGCAGCAGTGCCGCTGTTCCCACCGCGGCCGAACCTGTGCAGGTGCAGTTCAACGATCAGGCCGGTGATCAGATCACGGCGGTGCTGCAGGACAGCGCCGGCAATGATCTGGCCTCGTTCACCCGCGTCGCGGATACCTACCGCACGGCCACGGCGGTCACCAGCCTGGCGACGGCCTACACCACCCTGGTGCTCACCGGCAGCTCCAGCATCGCTGGCACGGGCCACGGCGGCAGCAATCGCATCGAGGACAACAGCGGCGCCAATCGGCTCCAGGGCCTCGGCGGCGATGACACGTTGCTGGGTGGGGCAGGCAACGACAGCCTGCAGGGGGGCGATGGCAGCGACGGGTTGCGCGGTGATGCCGGGGTGGACTGGCTCAGCGGTGGGGCCGGAGCGGACCGCTTTGATTACAGCGCCACAGGCGATGCTCTGATCGGTGGCAGCAGCACCAAGCCGTTGTTTGATCGCATCAGTGATCTGGAGATCGGCCTCGACCGGTGCGAGACGATTCTCATCCAGCCCACAACGGTGCGCCTGCTGACGGCACAACCGACGGCCCTCACCCGCTCGGCGATCACCACGCTGCTCAATGGCAGCAGCGGCGGCCTTCCCAATTTTGCCGCCAACAGCGCCAGCAGTTTCGGTTTCGGCAGCGGCACCAGCCTGCGCACGTTTGTGGCGGTCAATGATGGCAGCAGCGGCTACGATCCCAGTCGTGATTCGCTGCTGGAGATCAGCGGTTACAGCGGTGTGCTGAGCAGCCTGCAGTTGCTCTGAGCCCAGGTCCATGGCGCCGGAGCTGTGGTGGCACCCCTGAGTGCAGGGCCGAGCTGCATGGGGATGGGGAGGCAGATCTTCGGGGAATGCCTAGGCTGAGTGCTGTTGCGCTCTGGATCGATGAAGTTCATGATCACCTGGCAGTTCAAGCCCGATAAGCTGCATGAAGGCCTGGATTTTTTCTCCAGGATTCCCGCTGAGCATCTGGCGGCGGATCATGGGCCCGAGATTCGGCTGATCGGTCGTTGGCACGATCTGGTGCGGGGACGGGGCGTGTTGATCTGTGAGTCGGACCATCCCGTCGCCGTTTCAACCTGGTGCCTGAACTGGAACACCCTGATCGATCTTGATCTGGCGATCGTGCACGACGATGCCGAAACGCAGGCGATCGGCCAGGCGCGGATGCCGGCCGGATGAGTAGGTCGAGCCCTCGGGACAGAGCCACCCAGGGGCGGTGCTCGCGACATCGTCGTCGCCCGGCCGTCAACCGTGCCGGATGCGTTTGCTCAGCTTCTTTTCACCCCAGCTGAGGCATGCCACAATGCCATCAGCGACATCACGTTCACCCATGGGCGACTTTTCCGCGATCAACGACGACGATGCTGAGCTGCTCAGCGGAGGTGTGGTCAACCCTTCCAGGGTCTACGGCAGCAGCACCAATTACGGCCAATATAAGAAAGCTGGTGGTATAGACCCCAATCCCGCCAGCATCTACAGCGGCAATTACGGTCAGGTCCGGCGTTCCCGCTGATCTCTACGGATTCAGGGTCGCGATGGCGATCGCTGCTCGAGCCGGCTCTGTCCGGCTTTTTTGATGGTCCTGATCACCCAGCAGGCTCGGCAAACCAGGCTGGGATCCGGCTGACGCCGGCACTCTGCCCGGGCCGAACCATCGCCACGGAGTCCGGCAGTGCGTCAGTGCTCTCAGCCGCTCAGCCCCCCACCAGAATCCGCGTCTTGCGCAGCACGAAGCGCAACAGAGATTCCTGGCGCGTGGTGATATCAGCGCTCAGCGCCATCCCGAGTCGCACATCGCAGCGACGTCCAGCCACGCTCAGGTGCAGGCGCTTCGGTTTCAAGGTGACCTCGTAGCTGCTGGAGCCAGCCGAGGGGACGCCAGCGGCTTCGGCTGACTGCGCATCCGGGGAGATCGCCGTCACCCTAGCGGGCAGGGTGCCGAAATCCGGATAGGGACACCCCTGCAGGCGTAGATCCGCATGTTGTGCGACACGCACATTATCGATCTCTTCGCCGCGGACCATCACCCGCACCAGCACATCAGCCTTGGAGGGGGCCAGCGACGCCAGTGCCTGACCGGCAGACACGGTCTGCATGGGGTTACGCACCTCCACTTTGAACACCACACCCGCCACCGGCGATCGCACCTTGGTGTTGCGCAACCGACGCTGCGCCTCCGCTAGTGAGGCATCGATATTGGCCCGCTCCCGCTGCAGCATGGCGGTGGCGGCACGCGCCCTGGCGCGGATTGCATCGATCTGTTTGCTGGCCTGGGCCAGGGAGCTGCTGGCCTGATCGAGCACCGCCTTTTTTTCGTCGTAGAGCCGCTGAGGAACAGCACCCGAGCCGGCCAGCACCGAATAGCGCCTGAATTCTGATTCCGCCAGTTCGCGTGCCGAGCGTGCCTTGGTCATCTCCAGTTCCGCACTGGCCAGTTCGGCTGTCGTCTGGCTGGACTGGGCCCGCACCTGATTGTTCAGGGCCTCCTGGTTTTGTTGGTACTGGCGGGTGAGTGCTTGACCTTCGCTGGAATCAAGACTGACAATCGCCTGCCCCGCTGCAATGTTCTGATTGGGTTTGACATCAATGGAGCGCACCCGCCCATCAAAGGGTGCATTGATCAACACCAGTTCTCCCGCTGGTCGTACCGCGCCCTCGCCGCGGACCATCACCCGATAAGGCATCACGGCCATGAATCCCACCACGCCGATGGCTCCTGTCAGGAGAATGGTGCTGGAGTGGCGGATCCAGGGTTGAACGGAGGGAATGTAATCATCCCTATTGAGTCGCTCCAGCTGAAAACCGGGCGCTTCAACGAGGGTCAGGGGAAGAGGAGGCGAGCGTCGCTCCAGGGGGCCGCCGGCATCGGCAGATTCCGGTGGCAACGGCGGCTGGGATTCAGAAGCCATGGCGAACAGGTGGCAGGTAGCGCTGCAGTGCCGGCGCTTTCATGGCGTCCTCCAGGGGCCCCTGAAACTTGACGGCACCCTGCTCGAGATAGATGATCCACTGGCAGCGGGAGATCACGCTGGGCCTGTGGCTGATCAGAACAGTGGTCATGCCCTGACGATAGGCCAGGAGTTGATCCATCATGCGGCTTTCCAGTGCTGGATCGAGGGCACTGGTGGATTCATCCAGAATCAGGATGGGGGGATGGGTGGCGATGGCGCGGGCCACCGCCAGACGCTGGCGCTGGCCGCCGGATAAATTGGCGCCGAATTCACCGAGCCTGGTTTGGTAGCCATTCGGCAATTCGTTGATGAAGCCGTCGGCCATGGCCACCTCGCAGGCTTCCACCACCTGTTCATAGCTGAGTTGGGGGTGGCTGAACCGGAAGTTTTCAAGAATGGTGCGGTTGAACAGATGGGAATCCTGGGTGACGAGGCACACCTGCGCCCGCAGGCAGGTGAGTGACATGTCGGGTTGATAACAGCGGCCATAACGGATGCTGCCGGCATTGGGGGGATACATCCCGGCCAGCAATTTCGCCAGGGTGCTCTTGCCACTACCGGATCCCCCCACCAGAGCGGTGACCCGCCCGCCCGGGATCGTGATCTGCAGATTGTGAATCAGGCTGCGCCGGCCCGGGTGGGCAAACTGCAGCTGACGACAACTGATTGTGGTGTCCGGTGCCAGATCCACCCAGGCTTTGCTGGCGGGATCCGGTTCCTCTCCCGGGCTGTCCAGCACCTCGGAGAGGCGCCCGAAGATGGAGGCATCAGCAACCACACTCACGATGAATTTCGAGGCCTGAGTGAGGAAGGCCAGCACATTCATGCCCATGCCGCTGAAGGCGAGCAGTTGGCCGATGCTGAGCTGGCCGGCGAGAACGATGGTGCTGCCATAGATCAGAACACCGATATGAAGACATGCCGAGAGCATCTCAATCAGGCTTTCACTCAGGTTCTTCAGGCGGCTGGAGCGCCAGCTTAGGTTGGCCAATTCCCCAAAATTTCCCTGATATTCTTCCCAGGCCTGGTAACCGGCATTGCTGGTTTTCAGCACCTGAGCGCCGCGGAACAGTTCCACCAGATAGCCTTGACTCTCCGCATTCTTGGCGATCGATCGCGCTGCGATCGCCTGGCTGGAAGGCCAGAAGCATAGTTGCACCGCCACGATCACGGCGTAAGCCACCAGGGCTGCAAGGGTGAGTGGTGTGGAGTACGCGATCATCACCACGAATGAAATGATGGCGATGAAAAGTGCTGATGGCAGGTTGAGCAGCAGCGAGTTGAACATGCTGTTCATCTGTGCCAGATCCGTGATCCGGGTCAACACCTCGCCGCTGCGGTGGCTGTCAAAGTACTGCATCGGCATCTTGAGGAGTTTATTGCCGTAATCAAAGATCAGTTCCAGTTCCAGGTGCTCAAACACAAAGGTGGCGATCTGTCCCTGCAGGAAATCCATCAGGGATCGAAACGCATAGATGGCTATCATTGCCAGCGCCAATACTCCCAGCAGCTGCGCATCGCGTCGCACCAGGATGTCGTCGGTGAGCACCTGCATTAACAGTGGGATCGCTAGCCCGATAAAGCCGATCACCGCATTGATGGCCAGCACCCGTACCACCAGGGAGCGATGGGGCGCCATCAAACGGCTCAGGCGGCGCAGAAAATGTTGGCGGGAGCGTTCCTTGGGCTGGCGGGCCAGTCGTTCCTGGTCCGGTTCCAGGGTCAGCAGCACCCCATCACCCCAGAGCTCGAGAAAGCGGGCGTGGCCCAGGCGTTCGATACCGCTGGCCGGATTACCGATCACCACATGGCGACGGCTCACTTCATACAGAACCACCCAGTGGTTTCCCTGCCAATGAAGGATGGCGGGCAGGTTGATGCGGCCAACATCAACGAAAAAGCTCGGGTCTACATCGGTACGCAGGGCGCGGCAGTTGAATCCCAGTTCATCCGCCCCTCGCCGCAGGCCCAGCAGAGTTGTGCCCTGCTGCCCGGTGCCGATCAGGGTGCGGATCACAGTCAGTGGGATCCTTTTGCCGTAATGGAGCGCGACCATGGCCACGCAGGCCGCACCGCAATCCTCTTCCGAGACCTGCTGAATGAAGCTGTAGCGGCGCATCGGCGGCAGCGTGCGGCAGCGTCAGCGTAGGGAGAGCGCCAGGGAAGCTCAGCACCCCTTCCCCTGCCCGCCGCCATCGCTGGCGATTGATCCGGGCCTGGTGCCACGCCCCCCCCTGGCCGCCTGACACAGCCCCTCGATGGCTGGCCCGGTCGCGGCTTCTGCCCTGCGCTGCCCCAGCCAGTCGGGGTGGGAGAGGCGGATGGGCGGCTGCTGGGGCCATGGGTTCCCCCACCGCCGCGAAGGCTGCACTGTGGCGTGGTTGAGCCCAGCGGGCCTGCCCTGACTCAGCAGCAGGGCACAGGACCAGGGCGCCGATCCAACGCCGCGCGCCCGGACGGCACCCGCCTCCGCCAGCTGCCCTCAGCTTTTCCTCATGAAGCCCCCTTTACACGAGCCGCAAAGATCCGTTACATTGCCCGCAGGCGGGAAACCCGCCCCTTCTTCCCGTCCCGTATCCGGTGCCTGCACCGGTGCTCTGGGCACTCTTTCTCGTTCTCATGACCGCCACTCTCCAGCAGCGCTCCGGCGCTTCCGGTTGGCAGCAGTTCTGCGAGTGGGTCACCTCCACCAACAACCGCCTCTACGTGGGCTGGTTCGGTGTGCTGATGATCCCCTGCCTGCTGGCCGCCAC
>JBJTQH010000125.1:0-30671 GCA_046075505.1 Cyanobium sp.
GGTGGCCACCGCCCGGCGGCTCGGCGGTGTGGTGTACGTCTCCGATGTGCGTCCGGCCGTCAAGGAACAGGTGGAATCCCTGGGCGGACGATTCATCGATCCGCCTGAGATCGCCGAGAAACCGGCCGAGGAGGGCGGCTATGCCCGTCAGGCCAGCGAGGCCTTCCTGGCGGCCCAGCGGCAGCAGCTGGCCGACCAGCTCGCCCTGGCCGACATCGTGATCTGCACCGCCCAGGTGCCCGGCCGCACCGCACCGCGCCTGATCAGCGAGGAGATGCTCGACGGCATGCGGCCCGGCGCCGTGGTGGTGGATCTGGCCGTCGCCCAGGGGGGCAACTGCTTCGGCAGCGAACCCGGCCGCACCGTGGTGCGCAAAGGGGTGCAGCTGATCGGGGCCGAGGCCCTGCCGGCGTCGGTGCCCAACCACGCCAGCGCCCTCTATGCCCGCAATGTGGCGGCGCTGGTGGAGCACCTCAGCGGTGAGGAAGGCTGGACGCTCGATCCGGCCGATCCGATCCTCGACGGCTGTCTGCTGACGCATGAGGGCAGCTGCCGCCGCCCTGATGTCGTCGATCCCTCCACACCCTCCGCCGCGAACTGATGAGCGCCTTTTCCCAGGCCCTGTGGGTGCTGCTGCTCGGCAGCCTGCTGGGCCTTGAACTGATCGGCAAGGTGCCTCCCACCCTGCACACGCCGCTGATGTCCGGCGCCAACGCGATCAGCGGCATCACCGTGCTGGCTTCGCTGACGCTGCTGCAGAAGGCCGAAGGCAACCCGGCCCTGCAGGTGATCTCCGCCCTGTCCCTGGGCTTCGCCCTCTACAACGTCGTCGGTGGCTTCCTGGTCACCGACCGCATGCTCGCCATGTTCCGCCGCAAAGGAGACCGCTGATGACCACGCTGTTTCCCCAACTCCCCCAGCTGATGGCACTGGAGCTGCCGGCGAACCTGTCGATCGACTGGCTCAGCGGGGCCATCGACCTGGTGGCGGTGCTGCTGCTGGCGCTGGGCATCAAGGGGCTGAGCAAGGTGCGCTCCGCCCGCGGTGCCAACCAGCTCGCCGCCGCGGCCATGGGTCTGGCGGTGGTCGGTCTGCTGATCGATCTGAATCCCTCGCCGGCCACCTGGCTGTGGATCGCCGCCGGCAGCGCCGCCGGCGGCCTGGCGGGGCTGATCACGGCCCAGCGCGTGCCGATGACCGCCATGCCCGAAGTGGTGGCCCTGTTCAACGGCTGCGGCGGCCTGGCTTCGCTGCTGGTGGCCCTGGGCGTCTCGCTCTACGACGCCGAAGGCTCCGATCTGGTCGGTCTGATCTCGATCGCCGTGTCGGTGTTCGTGGGCGCGATCACCTTCAGCGGCTCGATCGTGGCGATGGCCAAGCTGCAGGGCTGGCTCGACACGCCCGGCTGGACCCAGAGCCCCCTGCGCCATGTGGTCAACATCGCCCTGGCGGTGACCTGCCTGATCGGCGCCCTGCTGCTGCCCGGCGACCCCGGCGGTCTGCCGCTGCTGCTGCTCACCTCAGGCTCCACCCTGCTGGGCATCGGCGTCCCCCTGCCGATCGGCGGGGCCGACATGCCGGTGGTGATCTCGCTGCTCAACTCCTATTCCGGCGTGGGGGGGGCCGCCGCCGGCTTCGTGGTCGGCAGCCAGCTGCTGATCGTCGCCGGTGCCATGGTGGGTGCCGCCGGCCTGATCCTCACCCAGGTGATGTGCACGGCGATGAACCGCTCGCTGGTGTCGGTGCTGTTCGGCGGCGCCCTCGGTGGTGCCCCGGCGGTCGGCGGCGGCGGCAGCGAGGCCGGCTATACGCGCATCACTAGCTGCAGCCCTGAGGAGTGCGCCATGGCCCTCGAGACCGCCGAACGGGTGGTGTTCGTGCCTGGCTACGGCCTGGCGGTGGCCCAGGCGCAGCACGCCCTGCGCGAGCTCTCGAAGCTGCTCGAGGCCAACGGCACCGAGGTGAGCTACGCCATCCACCCGGTGGCAGGCCGCATGCCCGGCCACATGAACGTACTGCTGGCCGAGGCCGATGTGCCCTACGAGCAGCTGGTGGAGATGGACATGATCAATCCCGAGTTCCCGCGCACCGACGTGGTGATCGTGCTCGGCGCCAACGATGTGGTGAATCCGGATGCCAAGCGCGATCCGAACAGCCCCCTCTACGGCATGCCGGTGCTCGAGGTGGATCAGGCCCGCCAGGTGTTCGTGGTGAAGCGCAGCCTGGGGGCGGGCTACGCCGGCATCGCCAACGCCCTGTTCGAACTGCCCCAGACGGCGATGGTGTTCGGCGATGCCAAGGCGGTGCTCAACGGTCTGCTGGGCGAACTGCGCGAGATGGGGGTGGGTAAGGCCAAGGTGGCAGCCTGATCGCCCCGGAGCCGCCTTCCTGGCCGGCGGCGGGGGCCTCGGCCCCCAGCTGCTCCAGGGCCGCCTCAGGGAGCCCGGACTCCTGCCTGCAGGCCAGCCCACCCGATCGAGGCACCCCATGACGGAGCGGACATGACGGAGCGGAACCGCCAGGACCCGGCAGAGCAGGCGTCCAGGTTGATCCGTGAGCTGGGTTGCCACCCGTTCCAGCAGCGCCCCCCCTGGTGGGGCCCCGATCTGCAGACCCTGCGCGACAGCCTGCGGCCCCTGCCCCTGCCTCCCTGCCGCGCCAGGGCGCTGCGCTTCCCGATCGGAGAGTCGGCCTGCCTGGTGGGCCTGCTCGATCAGCCCATGGCCGACCAGCCGGCGGCTCTGGTGCTGCTGGTGCACGGACTGGGGGGATCGAGCGGCGCCCCGGGGGTGCGGCGCCTGGCCTGGGGGCTGCAGCAGCACGGTCTGGCGGTGCTGCGCCTCAATCTGCGCGGCGCCGGGCCGGGCCGGGCCCTGGCGGCGGGCACCTATGCAGCCGACTGCAGCGACGATCTGCTGCCGGTGCTGCGCCAGGCACGGCAACTGGCCGGCGACCTCGGGGGCGCCAGCGGCCCCCTGCCGCTGCTGGGGGCGGGCCTCTCCCTCGGGGGTACGGTGCTGCTCAATGCCACGCGAGCTGCCCTGGGGCGGGGGGAGCCCGGCCTGGATGCCCTGATCTGCATCAGCAGCCCGCTGGATCTGCACAGCTGCACGCAGCAGTTCGAGCGGCCGCGCAACCATGTCTATCAGCGCTGGCTGGTGGAGCGCCTGCGGCGCCAGACCCTCGCCGATCCGTTCGGCCTCCGAGCGGAGGAACGGCAGGCGCTGAGCGGAGCCGAGCGGCCGCGCACGATCCGTGGCTTCGATGCCCTGATCACCGTGCCGCGCTGGGGCCATGCCTCGGTGGAGGCCTATCACGCGGCCACCAGTCCGCAGCGCTGGCTGGAGCAGGCCGATGCCCTGCCGCCCACGCTGCTGCTGCATGCCGACGACGACCCCTGGGTACCGGCCGCCCCGGCCCAGGCCCTGATGCAGCGCCGCGCCGCGGGCGGCGACGATCAGGGCGGGCCGCTGCAGCTGATCCTCACCGAACGGGGCGGCCACAACGGCTTCCATGGCCTCGGAGACGGTCCCCTGGGGTCGTGGAGTGATCGGCTCGCCTGCCGCTGGCTGGCCGACCACAGCCGGCCGGCCTGACCCCCTGGGCCGGAAGAGCCCCCCGGGAGCAGCCGGCCGCCACGTCAGCGCTGCGGCGGCGCCAGCGCCCGAGCGGGTACGCCGCCGCCGTAGCGAAGTCGGCTCGTCAGTTCCGCAGGCGCTGTGACAGGCTTTGGCCACGCGCCTGCGCCCCGCGATGACCGCCGCCCCGTCCCGTCCCGCCACCGCTCCGGCCCCCCAGGACGAGGCCAGTGATCCCCGCTACGACACCCTGATCCGGCGCCGCCCCACCCGCAGCGTGCGCGTCGGCGATGTCTGGATCGGCAGTCAGCACCCGGTGGTGGTGCAGTCGATGATCAATGAGGACACGCTCGACATCGAGGGCGCCACCGCCGGCATCCGCCGCCTGCATGAGGCGGGCTGCGAGATCGTGCGCGTCACGGTGCCCTCGCTGGCCCATGCCAAGGCGATGGGCGAGATCCGCAGGCGCCTGGAGGACAGCTACCGGCCGGTGCCCCTGGTGGCCGATGTGCACCACAACGGCATGAAGATCGCCCTGGAGGTGGTGCAGCACGTCGACAAGGTGCGCATCAATCCGGGCCTGTATGTGTTCGACAAGCCCGATCCCAACCGCAGCGAATTCAGCCCTGAGGAGTTCGCCGCCATCGGCGAACGCATCCAGCAGACGCTCGAACCGCTGGTAAGCGCCCTCAAGGCCCAGGACAAGGCGCTGCGCATCGGCGTCAACCATGGCTCGCTGGCGGAGCGGATGCTGTTCACCTATGGCGACACCCCGCTGGGCATGGTGGAGAGCGCTCTGGAGTTCATCCGCCTCTGCGACCGTCTCGACTTCCACAACATCGTGGTGTCGATGAAGGCCTCGCGGGCGCCGGTGATGATGGCCGCTTATCGGATGATGGCGGCCCGCATGGATGCCGAGGGCTTCCACTACCCGCTGCACCTGGGCGTCACCGAGGCGGGTGATGGCGACTACGGCCGCATCAAGAGCACCGCCGGCATCGCACCGCTGCTGGCCGAAGGCATCGGCGACACGATCCGCGTCTCGCTCACCGAGGCGCCGGAGAAGGAGATTCCGGTCTGCTACTCGATCCTGCAGGCTCTGGGGCTGCGCAAGACGATGGTGGAATACGTGGCCTGCCCCAGCTGCGGCCGCACCCTGTTCAATCTGGAAGAGGTGCTGCAGAAGGTGCGCGCCGCCACCGCCCACCTCACCGGCCTCGACATCGCCGTGATGGGCTGCATCGTCAACGGCCCCGGCGAGATGGCCGATGCCGACTACGGCTACGTCGGCAAGACCCCCGGCACCATCTCCCTGTACCGCGGCCGCGACGAGATCCGCCGCGTGCCGGAAGCCGAGGGCGTCGAGGCCCTGATCGCCCTGATCCAGGAGGACGGCCGCTGGGTCGATCCCTGAAGCCGGCCTGGAAGCCCGGGCTGCTCCGGACGGAGCATCGAGCGGCCGGTTTGCCCCCCAGGACCGCTGGCCCTCCCCAGCTGGCGTCTGGCGCTAGTTTGGATCTGATTCACCGTTTGAGGCCCCGCATGGGTAACGGTCGCACCACGTTCGTGGTGCTTGTCGCTCTGAGCGCCTGCGCCGCCACAGCGGTTGTAGCCAGGGAGATGGTCATCGCACCGAATGGTGGCGTCGCGATCAACGAGAGCCCCAAGGAGGTGATGGATCAGGCCTGGCAGATCGTCTTCCGCGACTACCTGGACACCACGGGCAAATACAACACCGATCAGTGGCGCAAACTGCGGCGTGATCTGCTCACCAGGAGTTATGGCAGCCCCAATGAGGCCTATGAGGCGATTCGCGGTATGCTCGGCACCCTCAACGATCCTTACACCCGCTTCCTCGATCCGCGGGAATTCAAGGAGATGCAGATCGACACCTCCGGCGAACTGTCGGGGGTGGGCATCCAGTTGAGCCTTGACAAGGACACCAAGGAGCTCGTGGTGATCGCTCCGATTGAGGGATCGCCGGCTTCTCGGGCGGGTGTGCAGCCCAAGGATGTGATTGTTTCGATCGACGGCGCCTCCACCAAGGGGATGAGCACGGAGGACGCTGTGCGTCTGATCCGCGGCAAGGCTGGCACCAGCGTGAAACTGGTGCTGCGCCGCAAGGGTCAGGATCTCGATGTGCCTCTGACGCGCGAGCTGATCGAGCTGCATGCGGTGAGCCATCAGGTGAATGTGGCCCCGGATGGCACCAAGGTGGGCTATGTGCGGCTGCGGCAGTTCAACGCCAATGCCAGCAAGGACATGCGGGCCGCGATCCGCGACCTGGAGAGCAAAGGTGTGCAGGGCTATGTGCTTGACCTGCGCAGCAATCCGGGAGGGTTGCTGATGGCCAGCGTCGAGATCGGCCGCCAATGGCTCAATGAAGGCATCATCGTCTCCACCAAGACCCGGGATGGCATCCAGGATGTGCGTCGCGCCACTGGCCGCGCCATCACCAGCCGTCCGCTGGTGGTGCTGGTGAATGAGGGCTCGGCCAGTGCCAGTGAGATCCTTTCGGGGGCGCTGCAGGAGAACAAACGGGCTGTATTGGTGGGTCAGAAGACCTTCGGCAAGGGCCTGGTGCAATCCGTGCGCGGCCTGTCGGATGGTTCCGGCATGACCGTGACCATTGCCAAATACCTGACACCGCTCAATCACGACATCCACAAGCGTGGCATTGTGCCGGATGTGTCGGTGAAGATGAGCGACGCCGAAGCGGCACGGCTGGAGATCGAAGATCTGGGCACCCGCAAGGACAGCCAGTACCGCGTGGCGGAATCGACCCTGATGCAACGGGTGCGCGCCGCCGCCTCTCTGAAGACTCCGTATCAGGCCGGAAGCGCCAATGTGCCTGCCGCTCTGGCGGGCAAAACCACCTCACCCTGAGCCTGGAACACGATGGGCACAATCTGGGAGACCAAACCCTGGTGGTGTCAGCCTTGGTCGATTGTGCTGACCGGCATGGGCGGAGTGAGCATCAGCTGGGTGCTGTTGCATCAGCTCTGGCTGACGCTGCTCGTGGCCACCGCTGTTCTGCTGTGGTGGCTGCTGTTCCTGGTGCTGGTTCCTGCCGCCTGGGCTCAACAACAACGGGAAGCTGGATGAGGAGCGTCAGCAGCCCAATCGATCCGTGCAATCTGCTACCCTATCAGCGGCGCTCTGCATCACAGGTTATCGTCGAGTCCGCTTGTGAACCCAACAGAATGAACAGAAACCCGAGAGCATGATCCCGGGTAAATAATTCTGATCTTAGTAATTGCAGTTCAGGAATGGATGTGTTCGCTTCAGGAGACGGGCTGCATTAGACCACCACCGGGGGTGGAGTCGTCGTCGTCATTGTTTTTGGTGCCGCCCTGAAGCAGAGCGTAGAGGCCAACGGCAGCCAGGCTAATCAGCGCTGAAACAGCACTGAAGCCACCATCAACGGCATTGCCGAGGTCCACCAGCTCACCCATGGCTCCAGATGTCGGATCGTGAAGCAAGTGTAACGAAGGTTTGCGGCCGTTGGGCGGATCCTGAGGTTTCCATCTGAGACCCATGGCGATAATGAGGAGATCGCTTGCTGCGACAGTGCTCTGGCACCGCCAATGAGCGCTCTGACCGCTGGCGATGGTGGACGTGGTGCCCCCCCCTCACACCACCAGCACCGCCTCATTGCGCTTCGCCTCCTGCTCCGCCTTCTGGGCTGCCGTGAGGCCATCAGAACCCGGCAGCTGGGCGGCCATCTGCTCCAGCCAGCCTTTGAGTTCCTCCACCTGTTTTTCGATCGGCAGCACCCCCAGCCCGCGGGCCAGCACCTTGGCGCTCGATCCGGATCCGGGCTGATACACCAGCCGCCCGTGCAGATGCTGGGGAAGCCCCTGGCGCAGCAAGCGGAAGGCCGGCTCCTCCATCGGGGTCTCCAGGGCGATGTTCGGCTTCTCCGGCCTGATGCGCGCAAAGCCGCAGCGCTTCGCCAGCAGCTTCAGTTCCATCAGCTGCAGCAGCGCGATCACCGGCGCCGGCAGCGGCCCGTAACGATCGACCCAGCCGGCCGCCAGCTCAAGCAGCGCCTCCTTGCCGTTGCATTCGGCCGCAGCGCGATAGGCGGCCATCTTCTCGTCGTTCTCGCTGATCCAGTCGCCGGGGATGAAGGCGGTGATCTGTAGATCGATCTGGGTGTCGTCCACCTTGGGGATGTCCTGCCCCTGGATCTCGGCCAGGCATTCCTGCAGCATCTCCATATAGAGATCGAAGCCGATCGTTTCCATCTGGCCGCTCTGCTCCACCCCCAGCAGATTGCCGACACCGCGGATCTCCATATCGCGCATCGCCAGCTGATAGCCACTGCCCAGCTGCGCGAACTCCTGAATCGCCCGCAAGCGCTGCCGCGCCGCCTCGCTGAGGCTCGCCTCGCCCGGATAGAACAGCCAGGCGTGGGCCTGGATGCCGCTGCGGCCCACCCGGCCGCGCAGCTGATACAGCTGGGCCAGGCCGAACTTCTGGGCGTCCTCGATCAGGATCGTGTTCACCCGTGGGATATCGAGGCCGCTCTCCACGATCGTGGTGCAGAGCATCAGATCGGCCTCGCCGGCATTAAACGCCACCATGGCGCTCTCCAGTTCGCCCTCGGCCATCTGTCCATGGGCCACCAGCAGCTTCAGGCCCGGGATCATCTGCCGCAACCGTTCGGCCACCTCCTCGATCCCCTCCACCCGCGGCACCACGTAGAAAATCTGGCCGCCGCGATCGAGTTCCTGGCGGATAGCGCTGCGCACCGCCTCCTCATCGAGCGGCGCCAGGTGGGTCTTGATCGGCCGGCGCAGCGGCGGTGGGGTGGTGATCAGGCTCATCTCGCGCACCCCCGACAGACTCATGTACAGCGTTCTCGGGATCGGCGTAGCGCTGAGTGTCAGCACATCCACGTCCTTTCGCAACGCCTTGATCTTCTCCTTCTGATTCACCCCGAAGCGCTGCTCCTCATCCACCACCAGCAACCCCAGCTGTTTGAACGCCGTGCCCTTGCCCAGCAGCTGATGGGTGCCCACCACCACATCCACCGTGCCCTCCACCAATCCCTCCTGAATCGCCCGGCGCTCGGCGGCGGTGCGGAAACGATTGAGCAGGCTCACCCGCAGGGGATAGGGCGCAAACCGTTCGCTCAGCGTGCGCCAGTGCTGCTGCGCCAGCACCGTGGTGGGCGCCAGCAGCGCCACCTGGCGGCCGGAGGTGACCGCCTTGAAGATCGCCCGGATCGCCACCTCTGTCTTGCCGAAACCGACATCGCCGCAGACGAGCCGATCCATCGGGGAAGGCTGTTCCATGTCGCGCTTCACCTCGGCGATCGCCTTCACCTGATCGGGGGTGGGTTCATAGGGGAAGGAATCCTCCAATTCGCTCTGCCAGGGGCCATCGGGGGGATAGGCGAACCCCGGCGCTTTATGGCGTTCCGCATACAGCTTCACCAGATCGATCGCCACCTTGCGGATCGCCTTTTTGGCCCGCTCCTTGGCCCGCGTCCAGGCGGTGCCGCCCATGCGATTCAGCTCCGGCGGCGTCTCTCCTGTCGCCCGGTAGCGGCCGAGGCTGCCCAGCTGGTCGGCCGCCACCCGCAGCAGACCATCGGCGTACTGCACCACCAGGTAATCGCGGGCCTCACCGCTGATCGCCAGCTTCTCGAGTTTGAGAAAACGACCGATGCCATGGTTGCGATGCACCACGAAATCACCGGGTCGCATCTTGCCCGGATCCACCGTGCGGCTGGCGGCCTTGCGGCGGCGGCGCACATAACCGCTGGCCGCCAGCGCCTGCTGCCCGAAGAACTCCCGGTCGGTGATCAGCACCAGCCTCCAGGCCGGCAGCTGCAGGCCCTCCAGCTCGGCGGCACCCTTCGTTTTCAGGGCCACCGGTGTGTTCTGCTCGATCAGTCGCTCGATCGCGGGCCGATCACCCGGATTGGGCACAAAGCGGCTGATGCAGTCGTGTTCCTCCAGCAGCGCCACCGCCCGGCTTGGCTGGGCCGACAGCAGCCACACCACCGCCTTGCTAGCCTGGTACGCCTTGATCAGCCCCGCCAGCTTGCCGAAGGCATTGGGATAGGCCGGCACCGGCCGGCTGGCCAGATCAAAGCTGTTGGGGTGGCCGTCACTCTCCTGCAGTTCAGCCAGATCGAAGCCGTGGAAGCCTTCAGAGGCCTGCTCCAGGGCCTCGGCCGGGGAGCGATGCAGATGGGGCGGCAGCTCCGCCGCCAGGTCCGCCGTGGTCTCGCGATGGTGCTCGCCCACATGATCGAACCACTGCTGGCCATGGGCCAGGCAGGCGCGTCGCTCATCGATCGCCACCAGGGTATCGGCCGGCAGGTAATCGAGCAGCGAAGCCGGCTGCGACCAGGCGAGCCCCATCAGGCGGCGCATCCCCTCCGGGGTGCCCCCCTCCAGCAGGGTCTCCAGGGCCTCGGGGCTGAGCAGATCCTCCAGCTGCGGCGGCATCGCCTCGCGCAGGGCCGCCGCGATCAGCGGGCCGTAACCGCAGGGGGTGAGCCGCACCACCTCGATCGGATCGAGGGAACGCTGGCTGGCCGGATCGAACTCGCGCAGCTTCTCCAGTTCCTCCCCGAAGAACTCCAGCCGCACCGGCAGTTCGCTACTCACCGGGAAGACATCCACGATGTCGCCGCGACGGCTCCAGCTGCCCTCCTGCTCGATCGTCGCCACCCGCTCGTAGCCCAGGCGCGCCAGCGTGGCGGCCAGCTGCTCGAGATCGACCGCATCGCCCTTGCGCAGGCTGAGGCAGCGCTCCTGCAGCGCCTGCGGCGGCGGCAGATGGGGCTGCAGGGCCCGCTCGGTGGCGACGATCGCCAGGCGGCCGCCGCTGCGCTGCTCGCGCCGATCGAGCAATTCGCTGAGCACCTGCAGCTGCCCCCAGGTGATCTCACTGGTGGGATCGAAGGGTTCGTAGGGCGATCCCTCGCTGGTGGGATAGAGCTGGCTGGAACTCCAACCCATCAGCTCCAGCAGCGCCGCCCAGCGGCCGGCCTCCTCCAGGGTGGGCACGATCACCAGCAACGGCGAACCGTTGGAGCCCGCCAGGGCGCTGGCGATCAGGGCCCGTGCCGCGCGACCGGCACCGCCGAGCCGCAACCGCTGCGGCCGCTGCATCCGGGCGAGAACCTCCGCGGTGAGCGGCACCTGCTGCAGCTGGCGCACCAGGGCGGTGAGGGGCATGGGGGATCGGAACCGGAACGGCCCCCGATCTTCGCAACTGCAGCCGGGTGAGGGTGGGGCTGGCTGGCGCGGGGTGGGCGATCGGCAGAACCCCGACTGATGCGCCACCTGTGCCGACATGCTGGGCCGGCGTGCTCCCCTCCGCGATGCTGCGACCCGGTCCGTTGCTGGCCCTGCTGGCCCTGGGGCTGCTGCTACCGCTGCTCCACGATCAGCGGCTCCCCGCTCAGGGACCGGAGCAGCTGCTGGAGCGTCTCGGCCTCCGGGCGCCGCACTGGCGCCCATCCCTGGGGCCCTTCCGCCAGCTGTCCGCCGCGCCCGCTGCAGCACCTCCCGATCCTGCCCAGCGGCCGCTGGCGCTGCTGCAGGGCGATCTGCTCACCCGGCTGTCGCAGGCCGACCGCGACTGGATTCCCCGCAGCGAACCGCTGCCCGGTGGCGGCACCCGCTACCTGTACAAGCGGCGACCGGGCGATCCGCAGCTGACGATCCCCCAGATCCAGGCCCTGATCGCCCGTCCCCCCAGCTTCCGGGCCGAGCAGCAGCGGATCCGCTCGCTGCTGCAGGTGCTCGATCAGGTCGGCGCCGCCGTGGAACTCTCCGATCCACTCAAGATCGGTGCCGCCGGCGAATGGGATCCCCAGGTCCGCACCCTGCGTCTCAAACCCGACCTACCGGAGCGGGGCAGCGTCGAGTTCGCGCGGGTGCTCAACCACGAGGCGATCCATGTGGCCCAGAGCTGCGCCGCCGGCGGTCTGCGCGCGTCGCCGCGGCCCCTGGGTCTGCAGCCACTGCCAGCCCTGCCGAGCGCCGCCGGGGAATCGGGCCAGGCACCGCTGCAGGATCCCCTCTACGCCAATCTCAGCCCGCGGGAACGGCAGATGGAGCACGAGGCCTACGCCCTGCAACACCGCCTGGAGCTGGGGGAACGGCTGGTGCGCCTGCACTGCCTCACCGGCAACAGCGGCTGAGCGGCCTGAGCGAGCCGCAGAAAGCCCAGGGGGCTCCAGCGGCGTACCCTCCTGCCGGAAGGTCAGCCGCCACGGTCCTCAGGCGCATGCGTTGAGAAGGGGTTGCTTCAAGCAACCGTGGCCATGTGGCGGATCAGATCGAGGCACTTGCAGCTGTAGCCCCATTCGTTGTCGTACCAGGCCACCAGCTTCACGAACGTGTCGGTGAGGGCGATACCGGCACTGGCATCAAACACCGAGGTGCAGCTCTCGCCAAGGAAATCGCTGCTCACCACCTCGTCTTCGGTATAACCGAGGATGCCGGCCATCGGACCTTCGCTGGCAGCCCGCATCGCCGCCTTGATCTGCTCGTAGCTGGCGGCACGTTCGAGATTCACCGTGAGATCCACCACCGACACATCCGGGGTGGGCACCCGGAAGGCCATGCCGGTGAGCTTGCCGTTGAGTTCAGGGATCACCCGTCCCACCGCCTTGGCGGCACCGGTGGAGCTGGGGATGATGTTCTGGGCGGCGCCGCGACCGCCACGCCAGTCCTTCACCGAGGGGCCATCGACCGTCTTCTGGGTGGCGGTGGTGGCATGCACGGTGGTCATCAGCCCGTTGGCGATGCCGAAGTTGTCGTGGACCACCTTCGCCATCGGTGCCAGGCAGTTGGTGGTGCAGCTGGCATTGGAAACGATGTCCTGGCCGGCATAGCTGCTGTGGTTGACACCCATCACGAACATCGGTGTGGCGTCCTTGGAGGGGGCGCTCATGACCACGCGCTTCGCGCCGGCGTTGATGTGGGCGCGGGCCGCCTCATCGCTCAGGAAGAAACCGGTGCTCTCCAGCACGTACTCGGCGCCGATGTCGCCCCATTGGAGGTTGCCCGGATCGCGCTCGGCTGTGATGCGGATCGGCTTGCCGTTCACCACCAGCTGGCCATTCTCGACGGCCACCTGGCCCTGAAAGCGGCCGTGGGTGGAGTCGTAGCGGAGCATGAAGGCCAGATACTCCACATCGATCAGGTCATTGATCGCCACCACGTCCACATCGGCCAGCGAAACGGCACGGCGGAAGGCGAGACGGCCGATGCGGCCGAACCCGTTGATGCCGATGCGGATGGTCATGGTGAAACGCTGTTGGAAGGGGGAACCCGCGGAGCGAGGGCAGGGGAGCAGGCCGCGGACTTCCGGAAACTAGCGCTGCAGCCCAGAGGGAACATCCGCCGCCGCCGGCCCGAGGCCTGCTGCAGCCGGGAACGGTTCCCGGTTCAGACCGCGGGGGCCTCCGCGGTGGGCTCCATCTCCGGCGCCTGCGAGTCCGGCGCCGCTGAGCCTGTGGTTGCTGAGCCCAGTACAGGCGACGCTGATTCCTGGGGGATCGCTTCGATCGCCACCGCCTCGCCCAGGGGGCCTGCGGACAGCCCCAGCAGCTCGCTTTCGAGCAGCATGTTGAAGGCGAGCAGCTGGGCATCGCTGAGCTGACGCCGGTGGCTGCGCTGCAGCTGCTGTTCCAGGAAGCTCCGCCCCTGCTCAGGGCCCCAGCCGAGCCCGGCGAGCAGGGCATCGCCCTGGGCCAGCAGCTCGGAACGCCGCAGCGGCACCGCCGCCATCGACGGATCCGCCCCCGGCGGCAGCGCCTCCAGGGCATGGAGGTAAGCGAGCAGATCGCTGTAGCGGGTGAGGCGGCTGCGGCTGGGATGGTTGAACGCTCGCTGCAGATAGAGCGCTTCCTGCTCGCGGTTCCAGCCCAGACGGCGCAGCTGCAGCTCCACCGCCGCCAGCTCACTGCTCCAGTCCTCCGGATCCGCCGGCGGCTCCTCACCGGGATCGGAGTCCAGAGGCGGCTCACCGGCAGCGGCGGCAACGCCCCCCGGTGGCTGGGATCCCGGATCCAGACCCGCAGCGTCCGAACCCAGGGCCTCCGGCGGCGCTCCGGGCCGCGACTCCGATCCGCCGGCCGAGGCCGGTGCGGGGCCCCCGTCGCCATTCAGCCCGGGGGGATGAACCGCTGCCAGGGCCTCCGACCTGCCATCGGGCCTGGCTTCGCCGCTGGCATCGCCAAAGCCGACGGTGAGATCTTCGCCAAAGCCGATCGTGAGATCTTCGGCAGTGCCGATGGTGAGATCCGCGGCGATGCCGCGGCGGAAATCGCCGTGGGAATCAACGGTGGACCCGAAAGGGGGATCAGCGCCTGGATCGCCCGTCATCGGCTGAGCAGCGACGGAATGGCGCACCAGCCCCGGCCCTGATGCCACCCCAGCTCCCGCTGCCGCCGTGGCAGCGGAAGCCGACCGGACCGGGGCCGCAGCAGGGACGGCAGCGGCGGCGGATCCGGGCGATGGCGATGCAGTGCGGGCGCCCGATCGCTCCATCAGGCCAGCGGGTCGATCGGAAAACGTCGCTCCACCGCTGAGGCGGCTGGGGATCACCCGCGGCGAAGCCGTTGGCACCGACCGTACCGACACCAGCGGTGCGGGCACCAGCGGTGCGGGCACCAACGGCGCAGACACCAACGGTGCGGGCACCCCCTGATGGCCACGGCCCGCTGGGCTGGTCGTCAACGCCTGGGGGTCCGCGGCGCCCCCGGGGCTGAGCGGTCCGCTGCGGCGTCCCAGCTGCTGCAGCAGGCGCTGCCGGGCCCGATCCTCCGCCTCCTCCGCCGTGGCACCCTCCCCCAGGGCTGTGCCCAGACCGATCTCCCCCAGCCGGGCGCTCACCGCCACCACCCGGCATCCCGCCTCGGCATGAACCAGCTGGGCATGCAGCTCCATGGGGGCGGGAGCGAGAGCCCACGTCCTACCAGGCCGGAGCGGAGAATCCAGCCGCGCCGCCCGATGAAGTGGGCAGCATGGGCAGAATCAGACCCTGCGGTGTCGCCCGGGCAACAACCTCAGAGCCAACATCGCTGCAATCGCCCTCGCCGGCACCGTGGGGCGATGGTCTCCGTAGCCGCCGCGCTCCTCCAGCCAGGGAGCCGCCCAGCCCCGCTCAACACGTCTTCTGCTCCGCACCGCCATCGCCACCCCCATCTTCACCGCCGCCACCGCCTCTCTGATCCGCTCCCTTGCGATCCGCTCGCTTCCGGCCCCCTTGGCCCTGTTCCGCTCCCCTCTGAGCGGTGCTGTTCGGAACGGTTCCGCTGCGAGCCTGCCCGGGGCCACCGGCCGGCACGGCAGGCCCCCGCGCCGATTCCCACCGGGCCCCGCCGCATCGCGTGGACCAGGATCCAGTCCATCGCCAGCGAGACAGCGCCGCAGCAACGTCTGCCCAAGCACCGCCCCGGGAGGCCAGCACTGATGGAAGCCGAAATGGTGCCCTCCCTGTCACCGCTGGTGCAGGGGGCCGATCAGTGGGGGGAGATGCTGTTGCTGCTGCCGCTGCTGGTGGCGCTCGAGGCTGTGCTCTCCGCCGACAACGCCATCGCCCTGGCGGCGATCTCGCGCCGGCTGCACGATCCGACCCGCCAGCGCCAGGCCCTCAATCTCGGGCTGCTGCTGGCGCTGCTGTTCCGTCTCGGCCTGATCGCCGCCGCCCGCTGGGTGCTCCATTTCCCGCCGCTGCAGCTGCTGGCCTCCGGCTACCTGCTGGTGCTGTGCGGCCGCCATCTGCTCGGCTTCGACAGCGACAACGGCGGTGACGACAACGCTGGCGATGAGAACGGCGCCAGGGATGGCGCGGACAGGGCTGACGCGATCGGTGAAGTTGGTGACACGGCCGCCGCAGGCAGAGGCTCTGGGGCATTCGAGGCCCAGGGCAGCAGCGAGGAGAGCCGCCGCGGCTCTGCAGACACCGGCAGCGAGCCGGCGGGTCATGGCAGCCACCGGCCCAGTCATGGTCCCGGACTGACGTCACATGGTCCCGGACTGACGTCAGTGGTGCTCACCCTGGCGCTCACCGATCTGGCCTTCTCGCTCGACAGCGTTGCGGCGGCGGTGGCTGTGACCGACCGGATGCTGCTGGTGATGGCCGGCGGCGTGATCGGCATCATCGCCCTGCGCCTCACCGCTGAACTGTTCATCCGCTGGCTGGAGGTCTACAGCCGGCTGGAGACGGCCGGCTACCTGGCGGTGGGTCTGGTGGGTCTGCGGCTGCTGCTGCGGGTGCTGCTACCCGATCTGGAGCTGCCCGACTGGAGCCTG
Source organism: Cyanobium sp. (assembly GCA_046075505.1). Classification (GTDB taxonomy): domain Bacteria; phylum Cyanobacteriota; class Cyanobacteriia; order PCC-6307; family Cyanobiaceae; genus Cyanobium. The sequence continues at coordinate 15,875 of JBJTQH010000125.1, forward strand.
CTCGCCTCGGTGGCGCTGCTGTTCCTCTGGGGGTTCTCGCGGCGTCTGCCGCCAGCGGAGGAGGCCTGAGCGGTCGCCATGCGCGTTGAACTGCGCCGCATCGAGGACGATCGTCTGATCGACACCCTGGAGATCGAGCCGCCTGCCGAGATCCCCCATCCCGGCCGCTGGCTGACGGTGGCGGACGCCAGTTTCGTGGTGCTGCAGCGGCGCCATCGCTACCGCCTGCGCAACGGCCGCTATGAGCTGTGCAGCGTCGCCCTGCAGGTGCGCCCCCAGCGGCAGCCGGCCGATGCCCGCTGGTGGAACGGCAGCTGGGTGATCGGCGATCCCCGCTGCCGCTTCAATGCCCGCAGCCCGCTGCTGCGCTGTGCTGTGCTACCGGAAGGACCGTGCGAGCGCTGCGCCCACTTCCAGCCCTGAGAAACCTCCAGCCCTCTGTGAGGGAGCCGCTGCTGCTCCCGCGGTGGGCGGATCCAAGGCCTGCAGACGGCACATCGGCAGCGCACAGCTCAGCATGGGTAGGCGTCACCATGCCGCCATGGACCCGCTGTTCCACGCACCCGTACCAGCCGCTCCTCAAGATGGCGACGACGGCCCCGGGCCCGGAGAGCATGGACCCTCCTATCTCCAGCTGGGGATCAAGGCGGAGGCGATGGCCGCCTTCTTCGAGGCTGCCGCCCGGCTCTATCGCCAGGACCCCTGGCGATGCCTTCCTGCCAGCGGGCCGCTGTTCCGGCTGAGCTGCCAGGCCCTGCGTCTGCGCGGCTGGATCGGATCGGTGTCTGGAAGCAAGGACACCACCGCGTCGCTGCTCTGTTTCCGGTCGCTGCAGGCCCACAATCGCTTCGTGCGGCTGGTGCAGCAACGCCAGCAACAGCCCTGGGCCCGGCCTGAGCCGCTGCCGGACTCCCTCCTGCTCACATACGAGGACCAATCGCGGCTGCCGCCGGCCCTGCGGGCCGAGATCAGGCAGCAGGGCTGGCCGTTGGAGTCGCCCCAGGCCTGCCCGGTGCCTCTGCAGGTTGACAGGGATCTGATCCCTTATCCGCTCGACCCCCATGAGCTGATCGAGCTGGAGCTGATGGTGCACGGCCTGAGCGCCCTGCTGGAGGCCAGCGGCGCCTCGCCGGCTCAGGGACGGCGGCGCCTGGAGGTGACGGTGGGCGGTGAGCGTCGATCGATCAGCATCGGCTGGGTGTCGCCCTCCCAGGACCGCCTCTCCACATCAGCGCCAGAGGCGGAAGTAGCGGACGGTGCAGACGGTGCAAACGGTGCAGACGCAGCGACCGCGGCCTCTGCCGCGAGCGCCTCCAGCCCAGCCAGCGGACCACCCTCTCCAGAGGCGATGAGCAACTCTGGAACGGTCAGCGCCGAGACCCCGCCGGCCGCCGGCGAGCCGCAGCACGCCTACGGCCGCGTGCCGGCCGCCCTGCAGCAGAAGGTGGACAGCCTGATGGCGGCGATCGATCCCTTCTGCAACGAGCGGCTGACCCCCGAATACCGCCAGCTGATCCAGGCGGTGCTTGGCGCCCTGGCCCGCAAGCGGCCCTCACCGCTGCTGGGGGGGCGGGAAGCCTCCTGGTGCGCCGGCATTGTGCATGCGGTGGGAACGGTGAACTTCCTGTTCGATCGTCAGCAATCACCCCACTGCAAGGCGCCGGAGATCTATGCCTATTTCGGGGTCTCCGCTCAGACAGGCCAGGCCCACTCCAAGACGGTGCGCGATCGGCTCGGCATGTACCAGTTCCACTGGAAATGGACCCTCCCCAGCCGCTGGGAGGAAACGGACATGCTGTGGATGGTGGAGCTGAACGGCTTCATTCAGGATGCACGGGTCCTGCCGCTGCAGCTGCAGATCGATGCCTGGCAGCGCGGCCTGATTCCCTATGTGTATGCCCTGGGGCGGGAGGCGTGCCTGGGGAAGGACGCCTGAAGGCTCCCTGGTGATGGGATGCAGCCGGATCTGTGTCCGCTGGGACGGGGATGGGCCGGGAGGCCCCCCCTCCTAGGGTGAGGGGCCGCTGGCATTGGCACCATTCCCCGTTCCGCCGCCTCCCCTTCCGTTCCGTCTCCGGCCGCCTCGGGGCCGCAGCGGCGTTCCCCCCGCCGCGATGCCGGCCACGACCCGGGTCCTGAACCAGCCCCCTTGGCCGATGGTTCCTCCCCCGCCCGCCGCACCACAAGATCCCGCGATGGCGAGGGTAACGGCACGGTGAAGCGCTCCGCTGCCTCTGGAGCAGCGCCGCTGGCGGTGACCCAGGCCCCCAGGGAGCAGACCCCGGAGGGGCATCCGGCCCCGAGCTCCGCCAGCGGCGCGGGCGTGGCCCCGGTCGCCTCCCTGGCCGCCGATTTCGCCGAGCTGGGCCTCTCCGAACCCCTGCTCAAGGCGGTGGCCGCCAAGGGCTATCGCAGCCCCTCGCCGATCCAGCTCCAGTGCATCCCGGCGGTGCTTGAAGGCCACGACGTGATGGCCGCCGCCCAGACCGGCACCGGCAAGACGGCCGGCTTCACGCTGCCGTTGCTCGAGCGGCTGCGCCATGGGCCCCATGCCCGCGCCGGTGTGGTGCGCGCCCTGGTGCTCACCCCCACCCGTGAACTGGCGGCCCAGGTGGCCGAGAGCGTCACCGCCTACGGCCGCTATCTCGACCTGCGCTCCGATGTGGTGTTCGGCGGGGTGAGCATCAACCCCCAGATCGATCGCCTGCGCCGCGGCACCGATGTGCTGGTGGCCACACCGGGGCGGCTGATGGACCTGCAGCAGCAGCGGGCCCTGCGCCTCGATCAGGTGGAGATCCTGGTGCTCGATGAAGCCGATCGCATGCTCGACATGGGCTTCATCCGCGACCTCCGCCGCATCCTGTCGCTGCTGCCGGAACGGCGCCAGAACCTGCTGTTCTCCGCCACCTTCTCCACCGAGATCCGGCGCCTGGCCCATGGATTGCTGCATCAGCCGGTGCAGCTGCAGGCCAGCCCCGAGAACGGCACCGCCCCCCTGGTGGAGCAGGTGCTGCATCCCTGCGACATGGCCCGCAAGAGCGATCTGCTCTGCCATCTGATCCGCAGCGAAGCCTGGCAACAGGTGCTGGTGTTCTCCCGCACCAAACACGGCGCCAACCGCATGGCGGAGCGGTTGCAGAAGGAGGGCGTGCCGGCCGCCGCCATCCATGGCAACAAGAGCCAGGGGGCCCGCACCCGCGCTCTGGCCGGCTTCAAGAGCGGCGAGGTGCAGGTGCTGGTCGCCACCGACATCGCCGCCCGCGGCATCGACATCCACCAGCTGCCGCAGGTGGTGAATCTCGACCTGCCCAATGTGGCCGAGGACTATGTGCATCGCATCGGTCGCACCGGCCGGGCCGGCCAGCCGGGTCGGGCCATCTCGCTGGTGGCCGCCGAGGAACACGAACTGCTGCGGGCGATCGAACGGCTGATTGGCAACAGCCTGCCCCGCACCGAAGTGCCCGGGTTTGAACCGACCGTGCTCTCCGCCCCACCGCTGGATCTCAGCGGCGGGCGCAGCCGCCGCAATGCCCCCCCGCGCAGTGCTCCCTCCCGCGACGGTGGCGGGCGCAGCGAGGCGGAGCGTCGCAGCCGCGGTGGCCGCAGCAGCGCCCGCGGATCCGAAACCGGAGCCAGCCGTGTCGTCGCCGCACCGGAGCGCCGCCGCGCCCGGCCGCGCTGACCGGCGCCGACACTGACCGCCGGCAGTCCTGACCTCTGGCAGTCCTGAGTTCCGGCGGTACTGCACGGCCAGCGCTACTGCCCTGGGGAGGCCCCGGCATCCGGCGGTGCCTCCCTGGCATCGCTGCAGCGGATCGCCCACCCTGGCGAAGGCAACCGTCAAAACGGCGACGGTTTCCGCCGCCGATCCGCGCTGCAGTGGCAGCGGTTGTCTACGACGACGATGCTCTACGAACCCGGCTCCAGTCAGTGCCGCGTGCTGATTCAGTGCAAAGCCCAGGTGGAAACGATGCTGCTCTCCCTCTCCCGCATCGAGGACAGCGAACCGATCCGCCAGCAGCTGCTGGAAGTGCACCAGCAACTGGAATCGCTGCACGATCAGCACCGCCGTCAGGCCCAGTCGCTGGCCACCTGTTCCTGAAACGCCGCCATCACGCCAGCTTCACGGGCGGCTGCGGCTGGCACGGTGCTGCTGGCCCAGTGCCGCTGGGCCCGGCGCCGCCGCTCGGGGGCCAACCCGCTCGCCATCAACCCCTTGGTGGCAGCTTGGCCCACCCCTTGGGCCATGGATTTGACCGCCGCACAGCCGGCCTCGTACGGTCCTGACTCGGTCGTCCGGCTGCGGCACTGGCCCTGGCAGCCCGTTCCGCCGATCCCCACCCGGACACGATCCCGCTCCGCTCCGCCCCGATGCCGCACGGTCCGTCCCTGCACAGCCCGCAGGATCATCCGAGTCCTCCATCCATCGGCGGGCCGGTGCAACCCCCGGATGCCGCCCATCTGGAGGCTCCCCTTCCAGGCACCCCACAGCAGCGGGGCTGTCTGCAACACAGCATCGCGCCCGCTCTGGTGCTGCGCGGCGCCGGGGCCTGGAGCGACGCCCTTGAGCCGATCGCGGCCCTGTGCCACCGTCCGCTGCTGCTTGGCCGCAGCGCCTCCACCCGCGGGCTGCGCGCCCGGCTCCAGACCGATCTGGAGGGTGCCGGCCTCGCCGTGCACTCGGCGGCACTGGAGCACGACTGCTGCCAGGAGGATCTGCAGCGGCTGCAACGCCAGCTGGAGGCCAGCGGCAGCGATGCGGTGATCGCCGCCGGTGGCGGCAAGGTGCTCGATGCCGGCAAGCTGCTGGCCAATCGCCTCGGCCTGCCCTGCATCACGGTGCCCACCAGCGCCGCCACCTGCGCCGGCTGGACAGCTCTGTCGAACCTCTACACACCCCAGGGGGCCTTCTGCGGCGATGTCGCCCTGCGGCGCTGCCCGGATCTGCTGGTGTTCGACCACGACCTGGTGCGTCAGGCACCGGCCCGCACCCTGGCCAGCGGCATCGCCGATGCGATGGCCAAGTGGTACGAGGCGTCGGTGAGCAGCGACAGCAGCGACGACGCCCTGGTGCAGATGGCGGTGCAGATGGCACGGGTGCTGCGCGATCAGCTGTTGCTGGAAGCCGAGGCGGCCCTGGCCGATCCCCACAGCGACGCCTGGGGGCGGGTGGCGGAGGCCTCCGCCCTCAGCGCCGGGCTGATCGGTGGCCTGGGCGGTGCCAACTGCCGCACCGTGGCGGCCCATGCCGTGCACAACGGCCTCACCCAGCTGGCGGCCAGCCACGGCCAGCTGCATGGCGAGAAGGTGGGATTCGGGATCCTGGTGCAGCTGCGGCTGGAGGAACAGTTGGGCCAGAACCGCCTGGCGGCCCAGGCGCGGCGCCAGCTGATCGCCCTGTTCCGCCGCCTGCAGCTGCCGCTCGATCTGGCCGATCTCGGCCTGGCAAACGCCAGCCTGAGCGAGCTGCAGGAGGTCTGCGCCTTCGCCTGCGGGCCCGGCTCCGATCTGCATCGCCTCCCCTTCCCGGTGGGGCCCGCCGATCTGCTGGCCGCGCTGGTGAGCACCACCGCCGACCTGCGGCTGTCGTGACCCGGATGCCTTCCGACCCTGCGGCCCCGGCGCCGCACCCCGACGACCACCCCACCGGCTCCGGAGCCCCCGGTGCCGCACCAACCGGTGCCACTGCCACCCATCCAGGCGGCAGCCCCAGCCCCGGCGAGCCCCCTCCCGCAACCACTCCCGCCGCTGGAGCGGATGGGCAGGCTGCCGAGGGTCCGGATCTGGTGGCGGCAGCGGCGGCATCGCTACTCGATCCCCTCGGCCGGCAGCTGGCCGCTGCGGTGCAGTGGTGGGCCCTGGAGGGCCTGGAGCAGCACTGGCCGGTGGCGGTGCTCGGCCAGGGGCCACCGCTGCTGCTGCTGCACGGCTTCGACAGCTCCCACCAGGAATTCCGGCGCCTGGCGCCGCTGCTGGCGGCGGACCATCGCCTGTACATCCCGGATCTTTACGGCTTCGGGTTCTGCCCGCGGCCGCAACAGGGCGACTACAGCCCCGCCGGGGTGCTGCGCCATCTCGAGGCGTTGCTGCAGGCGATCGCGGCAAGGGAGGGCGACCGCCCGCTGGGATTGATCGGGGCATCGATGGGTGGCTCGGTGGCGGTGGAGCTGGCGCGGCGTTGCCCAGCGCGGATCGCGCGCCTGCTGCTGCTGGCCCCGGCCGGATTGACCGGGCGACCGATGCCGCTGCCGCCGCTGCTCGATGGCCTGGGGGTGCGCTTCCTGGCCCTGCCGGGGGTGCGTCGCGGCCTCTGCCGCAGTGCCTTCGCCGATCCCGATCGCTCGGTCGGTGCACCGGAACTGGAGATCGCCTCCCTGCATCTGGCCACCCCGGGCTGGGCCGACTCCCTGCGCCGGTTCGCCCGCTCCGGCGGCTTCGCCGGCTGTGGTGAGCCGCTGCCGAGCCAGCCGCTGCAGGTGCTCTGGGGCGAGAACGACCGCATCCTGCGGCCACCGCAGAAACGGGCGGCCCTGGCATTGCTGGGATCGCGCCTGCAGGAGGTGCCCGCCTGCGGCCACCTGCCCCACATCGACCAGCCACAGCTGGTGGCCCGGGTGTGGCGGCAACCGGGAACCGCGGTCCAGGACGCCGGAACCGGAACCGAGGGCGCCTGAGCGGGTGGCCCTGCCCGTGGAGGCTTCCGGCGCACCTCTGCAGCCCCCCGGGCCCCTGCCAGGCCTCAGCGCAACCACCGCCCGATGATCAGGGGGTGTCTGCAAAGCCGCCGAGGGGAAGGAGCTGCCTCGCGAACCCTGCGGCTCTCCTGTTGTCCTGGCAGGTCATTGTCCTGACAGGTCTTTGACATGACAGCTCTGCTGAGGCCTCCGCCCTTTGCCTCGCCGGGGTCTGCCAGCACGCCCTGGGGCCACCCCCAGCTTCAGCGACAACCCGACTCACAACGCGAATCACAGGTGGGATCACACTTCCAGACGCAGAACGACCCGCAGCACGATCCGCAGAACGGGCCTGCGCTCCATCGCCCCGGTGATCCGATGCCGGCCCCCCTTCGCCAGGCCCTGGCCGGGCTGCCGGATGCGGCGGCCGGTCGGCGCCGGCTGGTGGTGCTGCTCAGCCAGCTGGGGGATTTCGATTCGCTCGAATACGCCCAGGCCCTGGTGGAGGCCCTGCCGGCCCTGAAGCAGGCCGGCATCGCCCTGCAGGCGATCGCGATCGGCGATGGGCCCGGCCGCGAGCGCTTCTGCAGGTTCACCGGCTTGCCGCGCGAGTGCCTGGAGGTGGTGGCCACCCCGGCGCTGCATCGCGCCCTGGGGCTCTATCCCGGCCTGCAGACCGTGGGCGGTCCCTGGCCGGGGCTGCTGCTGATGTGCGCCGGCATCGGCTCCCCCGGCACCCTGGCGGAGGTGCTGCGGGGCTACCTGGGCGATCGCCGCGCTCCGGCCCGCCTGCCCCGGGGCAGTGCGATCCGGGTGGGCTCGCTGCCGCCCCTGCCCGCCGCCCTGTTCAGCAGCCTCGGCGAGGGCTATCAGCGCCCGTTTGAGCTGGCCACGGTGCGGTTGCGCAACATGGTGGAGGTGCTCAGCCACTGGCGCACCTATGTGCCCAGCGACGCCTGGATCACCCAGCGCGGCGGCACGTTTCTGCTCGAGGCCGACGGCACGATCCTTTACCACTGGCGCGATCCGGGCCTGCTGCGCTTCTCGGCGACGATGGAGCGACCGCTGGCCTTCCTCGACCCCTGGCTCCAGCCGGCGGAGGCCGCGGCGGTGCCCGGCTGAAGCCCTCCAGGTCAGCCCTCCATGGCCGCTCCGGCGGCAGCACTGCGGGGGCGCCCTGAGGAGGCGGAGGCACCAGAAGGACTCGGTAACCCCAGGCTGTGCCGTGCCAGGCCCCCAGCGCAAGCCAGCGGGCAGCGCCGGAGCCCGGGATCAGGAGCCCCCAGCCCGATCGACCCCGGGCTCAGGGGGCCTCCACCCGGATGTCGCGCCGCAGCGCCTCCAGCTGGCCGAGGGCGAGGCCGCCGTCATTGCCGGGCACCGCCTCCGCCCCGTGGACCCTGAAGCCGCGACGCTCCAAGGCAAGGCGGGTGGCCTTTAGCAGCAGCCCATTCTGAAAGCAGCCCCCGCTGAGCACGATCGCCACCGAGCCGCTCAGCGGTGAGTCAGCGGATTGGGAGCCGCAGAGCAGGCCCGACACCCCGGCGCCGGCGGGCGGTGATCCAGGCGACGGCAGGCCGCCGGGCGCTCCTGGCAGCAATGGGGCCTCTTCTGGGGCGGGCTGGTCCGAGGGTGAACCGCAGACGGACACCCGGCTCAGCGGTGCTGCCCAGGGCGATGGGTTCTCCAAGGGCGACGGTCCTGGCGGCGGGGTCGCCGATGGCGGCGCCACCGCCGAGGGTGATCGTCTCTCGGCGACGGCTGCAGCTGGAGCCGCAACCAGCTCCTCAGCCAGCTGGGCCAGCGAGCCCGCCAGGCCCTCGGCCAGGGCGAGATGGAACCAGGCCGCCGTGCGCCGCCGCTCGACCGCCGCCGCACCAGCCCCGTGGCGATGTCCGCCCCGATCACCGGTGAGGCAGCGATCACGGCGCCGAGTTTCCTCCGAGGCAGGCGGAAGGCGTTGCAGCAGGCCCAGCAGCAGCGGCCGCCAGTCAAGCCAGTGGCGCCGGCTGCCCGGGATCGCCCGCAGGGGCAGCCAGGAGGACTCCGGGTGCGAGGGGGCAGGGGCAGCCGCCAGGGGCTCCAGCCAATCCGGAGCCGGACAATTCACGGTCATCGGGTTCTGCGCCGCGGGATCAGGATCCGCAGGCTCGCCATCCCCCCGCTCTTCAGCGCCCGGCCCCCCGCTCCGCCCAAGCCGATCCAGGAGCTCACCGTCACCCCCCCGGTCAGCCCCCGGTCCCCCGGTCCGCGCCAGGGGATCCAGCCGGGCCTGCCGGATCTGATCGAGCCGCTCCGGCCGCGGGCGATCCGGCCCGGCCGGGGAGGCCTCCAGTAGCGCCCGCTGCGCCAGAGCCTGCAGGCGCAGCCCCGCCTGGCCCTCAAAGCCGCGCACCTGCACCAGGCCCATCAGGGCGGCGGCGGCATCGAACAGGCGGCCGGCACTGCTGCACAGCGGCGACGCCACGCCGGCAGCCAGGGCCTGCAGCAGCAGGCAGCGATCGCCGGCGGCAAAGGCGCGCTGCAGCCGCCAGGCCCCTGGATGCTCAAGCGCCCCGGCCCGTTGCAGCAGCCCCAGGGCAGCCCGGCGCGGCTCGCGGATCGCCCGCTCACCGCCGGGCAGGGGAAAGGGCAGCAGGCTGGCGACCGTGCGGGCCCGCCAGCCCTCCGGCCCGGCCTCGAGCCAGAGCACCTCGCCGCCGCGCAGCTCCGGCAGGGGAGCGACGGCCGCGCGATCCGCCATAGCCACGGCATCCACCCCGGCGGAGCCATCCGTCGCCGAGGCAACCTGTTCGGTGGGGGATGGGCCTGGGGCAGTCGCATCCCGACCGTCTGCCGCCACCCGGGCAGAGTCCGGTTCCGGCTCGCCATGGCCGAGGCCGTCGAAGGCGACCAGCAGCAGCGGCGGCGTCAGCCCGTGTTCCGCCACCACCGCCAGGCCGTGGGCGAGATGATGCGGCACCGTGCGCGGGGCGGGATGGACGGCGCGGGCCAGCTGGTGGCTCAGGTAGCCGGGATGGCTGTCGCAGGCCAGATGGCTGTCGCAGGCGAGATGACAGGAGGCCGGCTCCGGGGCCGACGGCGGCGGGGAGGCACTGCCTGCACAAACGCCTGGAACCGGCGGCTCACCGAGCGCCCGGGGCAGAATCTCCCCGCTCCTCGATCCTGCCGCCGAAGCCTCAGGCGTGTCGGCCAACCCCTGCGAGGCCACGCGCAGGGCCCCAGCTGGTGCGTCCGAACAAGAGAGGAGCACCAACGTTTCAACGCCATTCCCATGGCTCGGCGATTCTGTAGACATGCCCTCGCCCCCCCGTGCAGTGGCCGTCACAGCGGCGCCCTTCGCAACACCAACCTCCGGGCGGCCGAGGCCGGAAGGAATGCCGTTCTCGTAGCAGGTGTCCTCTCCCCCCTGATCGGCCCCCGGAACCATGTGCGGGGCCACCGGAGCGGCCGAGGGCGGAGACGCCGTTCCCCGGAGCCTCAGCCACTCCGCCAGGCCGCGCTCCAGCCGGCGCAGCGTGGCCGGGTCGGCCAGATCCCCCAGGTGGGGTGCCAGCCACACCTGATCGCCCAGGGCCAGGGCCGGCGCACTCTTGAGATCGCCGCCAAGGGCGATGCAGGCCGTGCTGTCCGGCGCGCCGCCGGCCGGAGCCGCACCCAGCCGGGCGGCAGAAATTAGGGCAGCCTCAGCAGGGGCGGCAGCAGCGGGAGCCTGGGCCGCTGCGGCGGGGGCCGGCCGATTCGGCGCCGGCGAGGCGGGGTTGGAGTGACCTGAGGCCGAGAGACCCCTGACGGAGGCTGCAGGCCGGGGCGAGCCAGCGATCGCCGCCAGAGACAGGGCTTGCGGGGCGTAGCCGCGGGCGCGACGCAGCAGGGCCGGCCGGCCATCGATCAGCTGCAGCAGCGAATCATCGAGGCCGCGGGCGATCGGGCGGTCGTGATGCAGCAGCGCCTCGGCGAGGCCCGCCAGCCGCAGGCGCGCCTCGGCCGGATCGATGCACAGCGGTTCACCGCTGCGGTTGCCGCTGGTGCAGACCAGGGGCCGCCCCACAGCCCGAACCAGCAGGTGGTGCAGAGGCGAGGCGGGCAGCATCACCCCCAGGGCCGGAGCGCCGGGGGCGACCCCGGGCAAGGCGCCCGCCGCCTGGGCTGTGCGCTGCAGCAGCACGATCGGGGCAGCGGGATCGGCCAGGGCGCGGTGTTCGGCGGCGCTCAGCTGCACCAGGCCCTCCAGCCAGCCCAGCTCGGCCACCAGCAGGGCGAACGGTTTGCCGCCGCGGCGCTTGCGCCGGCGCAGCCGCGCCACGGCGGCGGCATCGGTGGCCTCCACCAGCAGCTGAAAGCCGCCCACCCCCTGCAGCGCCAGGATGCCGCCGGCGCGCAACAGCTCGGCAGCCCGCTCGATCGGATCGGACCGATCCCCACCCTGCGGCGCACCGGCCTGACGCTGGAGTGCCTGACGCTGGAGTGCCTGAAGCTGGAGTTCCTGCGGCTGCAGTCGCTGCGGTTCGGACCCCCTCCGGTTGCGTGGTCTGGATCCAGGACCGCGGGGCGCCCCCCGTGCTCCTTCTCAACAGAGGCCAGCCAGTCCAGCTGCAGCCGTGGCCCGCAGGCAGGGCAGGCGATCGTTTCGGCGTGGAAGCGGCGATCGGCCGGATCCTCGAACTCGGCGCGGCAGGCCGGGCAGAGGCGAAACGGAGCCAGGGTGGTGTGGGCGCGGCACCAGGGCTCGGCGGTGGCGATGCTGTAGCGGGGCCCGCAGCGGCTGCAGCTGAGAAATGGATAGCGGTAGCGCCGCGAAGCCGGGTCCTGCAGCTCCGCCAGGCAGTCGGCGCAGGGGGCCAGATCGGCCACCAGTGCAGGCGCCAGCCAGCCCTCCCCCAAAGGCGACGGCGGACTGGCCAGGATCTGCACGCCCCGCCCCGACGCCAGCTGCAGCGACAGGGGGCCCTCCAGCCAGCAGACCTCGATGCTCTCCAGCCGGGCCGGAGGCTGCAGCAGCGTCGGCAGGCACCGGTGGAACCGCTCCAGGGCCTGGCGGGATCCAGCGAGCTCCAGCCGCACAGCCCCGCAGACGTTGGTGAGGGTGCCATCGAGGCCCAGCGAGGCCGCCAGGCGGCTCACCAGCGGCCGGAACCCCACCCCCTGCACCCGGCCGCGGCAGAGCAGCCGCAGGCCGCAGCGACCGGCCGCCCGGCTCACGAGTCCGGCGCCACCTCTGGAACCGCCGGATCAGGGCTGTCGAGCGGCGTGGGCTGCCCGGGCCATGACCTCAGCAACTGTGATCTCGCCTTGTGCTGCAGCCAGTGCAGCAGCGCCTCCTGCCCGGCACCGCTGCGGGCCGAGATCTCCAGGATCCCGGCCCGTGGCGCCACCCACCGGATCGCCTGCTGCGCCTCCTGCCGCCGGAACGCCACCGCCTCGGCCAGATCCAGCTTGCTGATCAGCACCAGATCGGCCGTATGGAACAGCGAGGGGTATTTGAGCGGCTTGTCCTCCCCCTCGGTGACACTGAGCAGCACCAGCCGCAGCGCCTCCCCCAGGTCGTAGGCGGCCGGGCAGACCAGATTGCCGACGTTCTCGATCCAGAGCAGATCGAGCTGCGCCAGGGGCTGACCGCCGGCCTCGAGCCGATCGATCGCCGCCGCCACCTGGGAAGCCTCCAGATGACACCCCTGACCGGTGCTGATCTGCACGGCGCTCAGGCCGGCGCCGCGCAGGCGGCTGGCGTCGTGTTCGGTGGCCAGATCACCGACGACCACCGCCTGCTGCGGCCAGGCCGGAGCCGGGGGCTGCCGGCGTGCGAGGGCCTCCAGCAGAGCGGTCTTGCCGGAGCCCGGGGAAGAGAGCAGATTCACCGCCAGCACGCCGCTGCGCTGCAAGCGGACTCGGTTGGCGGCCGCATGCTGCTCGTTGTGGGCCAGCAGGCGCTGCTGCAGCACCTGGGTGCGAAGTGAACCGGCTGTGGAGATCCCGCCCGGCGCCCGGGCCTCAGCACCGGCGTGAACGCTGGGCCGATCGGACACCGGTGGGGTCGCCGGCCGGTTGCGCTCACGGCCATCCGCCCGACCCGTCTGCCTCACTATGTCCAACTCCATCTCCAACTCCATGTCCATCTCCATCTCCGCCGCCGGCCTGGCAGCGGAGGGAGAGGAGGCGGGCACAGCACTGGCGCAGCCGCAGGTGCCGCACATCGATGGCTCTCCCAGGCGGGCGGTCAATCATCACGCTAGGCAGAAACAGCGGAGCAGAAGCCGCGGAATCGAATCGGGAGCGGAGCCGGGGCGCACGCCAGATCGATGCCAGCGACGATCCGCCCAGTCGCTCACCTTCACAGCGCCATCGGATCCGGAAGCCGGAGGCCAGGCACCGCCGGATCCACAACGCCTCGCCACAACGACACCGCAACACCAGATTGCAAAGAAATATCACAGATGCAAGCTACACCGTTATGCTTTGCAGCAGATCGCGGCACCCTGCTCCTAGGGTTAGAGAGAGCTTCTTTAACGCTATTTTCTTATGTCATTGGCATAAGAAGTCTGGATTGCTTATTTGACGCCTTCCCTTTTTTGTTGCTGACTTTTGCGCAGGACGCGTCGCCTTGAGGCTCCCGCCCGTGACACCCCTGCGACAAAGGAATGCAGCGATGGAACGGAGAATCCGTGGTTGCTGCCGGGCTATGCCGATGAGCCACGCCTGGGCCACCCCCTTTCGCTCAGACACTCTCAGCCGCCCTGCCAGGAAGCGAAAGGAGCCCTGTTTCAGCAACCATCTCCATCGCGCTGCCCCATGAGCCCATCCCCTGCTCGTCTGATCTCCCTTCTGTGCTGCTCCAGCCTGGTGGCCGTCAGCCTGATGCCAGGGCCCCGCTCCCACGCTCGCTCTCACCAGCAGGGCCAACCTGCCTCGATCGCCCGATCCAGCCTGCTGCTGCCGGACACGCTGCTGCTGGCGGATGGCAAGAAGAAAGACAGGAACAATTCCTCCAGGGGATCATCCTCCGGCAGCTCCTCTCCCCAACCGAGCCGACGCACAGGCGGCAGCGAGAGCAGCAGGCCCAGCCGCAGCGGCTCCAGCGGCGGCGATCCACCGCGATTCCATCGCTCATCAACTCCATCCGAGCGCTCCGGCAGCTCCGGCATCCCCTCCGGCCGACGCAGTGGCCGCGGCCTCGAGGGGGGCGGCGATCCATCGCGCACCCCCGGTTCCGACCAGTCCCGGCCCGGCGGTTCACGCTCCTATCCGCTGTCCAGGCCCTATCGCGGGGAGCGAACCGGAAGCGATTCCGAGCGGGTTGACCCCAGCCAGATCCGCCGCGATCAGCGACTGCGGGAGAGTCCCGGTGCCGCTCGACGCGACGCGATGCAACGTGGCGATCAGGGGCCTGGTGCTGCTGCCCCAGCCAATCGCCGCGTTCAGACACGAGCGGCCAATCCCCGTCGCGATCTTTATCTCACAAATACGAAATACAAAGTTGTCAACACCCGCGTGATCAACAAAGGGGCCTGGGCCTATCGGCCAGGCTGGGCGCCGGCCCGACCCTGGGGCTGGGGGTGGTACGCCGGCTGGTCTCCTGCTGTTGTGGTCTTTCCGGGATGGAGCTGGTGGGTGGATGTGGCACCCAGCTGGAATGTGGTGACGCTGACGGCGCCGGAGGTGATCGAACGCTCCGTTGATACAGCTGTGGAGAGGGGCTCCGATGCCATCGATGTCGCCAATAGCGATTTCAGGGTTCAGCACGGCTCGATCAGACCACTGGACAATGACGTGATTGAATTTGCCTTTGAGTTTGAAGCTGAAACCTATCTTGCCAAAGCCGATTGCAAGCAGGGATTACTCAATGACGAACGCCCCTCGGCTCTGGAGGAAGCCGAGCTGATGCATGCCGCCTGCTCCATCGCCTTCCATGGCTTCAACAAAGCATAGGCATTGCTGACCCTCCGACTTGATCCGCCTTTCCTGAAACAAGCCAACCCTGCAGACGTACCCGTTCAGAGGGGGTGGGTAACCAGCTGAGACTTCGCACTTGACAGCAGCCAGGATTCAGCTGAAATCTCAGGTAGAGACAGCCTGTGATGACGAGCCCGGCCGCTGGTATCCCTCTCGCTGACTGGGAAGCGACA